>JAWRJF010000081.1:0-16745 GCA_040307645.1 Anaerovoracaceae bacterium
AAAAGAGTACCTAACGCAGGTTTGTCTAAGGAAATGGGGACTATTTTTGAGGGTGTCTGAAACAAAGGGTAGCCAATTTGGGACACTCCTAAAAAACGGATTCCCAAAACTAAAAATGTCCTTGACATGGGGTACAGTTTAAAGTGTGATAAAATATGTAATAATATGACAAAAATTACAATAAAATGGAAGAGAAACGAAGATTATTATCCCAAATGTTGTTAGAATCTTTGATTTGGGATAAGTTTTTATCCCAAAAAACCGAGAAAGTGGGGCATTGTGATAAAACCTCGGATAAAGCCACTATGAATACTCAACAATTTAGACATAGCACCTCAACAAATCGACAACTAAGCATATAAAAAATGTACCCGGCCGAGCCTAAACTCTGACTAAAACCCCGATAACATTAATTGCTGTAAATGGCCAAAAACTAAAAAATCTGAGGCCAGGAGAATGGACTCAGATTTTTGTGTGGTTATGCTACACTTTAACAGCGATTGCGATTACTGCAAAGGGTTTTGCATAGAGTTAGTTATCTTTGGTGGTTTGGCTTTTTAAATACTATGTAGCCGATAGCGCCAAGTAAGATAAAGGCAACTAACATCCAGCTGGCAAACATTGCTGTTCCTTTAGGGCTAAATAAGTCATAGTAACCTTTTAGGTAGATTATGACAATAGCGATAGGTAGAATTTTTGACATATAAAACCTAACTTTTTCAGGGAAGGAAATGCCAACACCTGAGTTTATTTCATCTAGGAAACCGTTGAAGCCCCAACCGTTTTTGCTGGTGCAGAACATTAGGAATACAAGGGAGCCTAGAGGCTGGATATTACTGGATACTAGGAAATCTTCTAAATCCATAATTGTGGAGCCTTCTCCAAGTGGAGCAACGCCTGACCATACATTATATCCTAGAATTGCAGGTAAGCTTAAAATAGCAATTGCGGTCATATTTATCATTACAGCTTTTTTTCTTGTCCAGCCTTTTGCATCAACCCAGAAGGATATGATATTCTCAAAGATTGCAATGATTGTAGTTATTGCAGCGAAAGTTAAGAACAAGAAGAATAAAGCACCCCAGATTCTGCCTCCTGACATCTGACTGAAAATATTAGGCAGTGTAAGGAATACTAGACCAGGACCTGCTCCAGGTTCAAGGTCAAAGGCAAAACAAGCGGGGATTACAATAAGACCTGCTGTTATTGCTACAAATGTATCTAGAGATACAATGCTGATTGATTCGCTAGTAAGGGATCTCTCTTTGTTCAGGTAGCTTCCGAAGATGGCCATGTTACCCATACCTATACTAAGTGTGAAGAAGGCCTGGCTCATTGCTGCAAAAATTACTGTACCAATACCGTTTTCAATCATTTTGTTAAAGTCTGGAACTAAATAGAATTTTACGCCTTCTAATGCTCCATCTAAAGTTACAGTACGGAATGCCAAGACTACCATAATTGATAGAAGACAAGCCATCATGATTTTTGTGACTTTTTCTACTCCATTCTGAAGGCCCATTCCACATACTGCAAAAGATAATACCAAGATAATAAATGTCCACAAAATAAGCTGACCCGGGGAGGACAGCATCTCTGGGAATACGCTCGAAATCTGCTGAGTGCTAGCTCCTGCGAATTGGCCTGTAAACATTTTATAACAATAGTTAAGCATCCATCCGCCTACCATTGTGTAGAACATTACTATTAAGTAATTACCCGCCATACCTATGTAGCGGTATTTATGCCAGTTTGTCCCAGCCGGCTCAAGGCGATTAAACGCAAGAGCGATACTTTTCTGGCTGCTACGACCTACACCAAATTCGCATATTAAAATTGGTAACCCTAATATAACAAGGAATAGCAAATATATAAGTATAAAGGCTGCCCCACCGTATTTTCCAACCATGTAAGGGAATTTCCAAACGTTACCAAGTCCAATAGCACATCCGGCGGAAACTAAGATAAAACCTAGCCTTGAACCGAATTGTTCTCTTTTTTCCATATTTTTTCTTCCTTTCCTTGACAAGACATTAGAGAGATTATAACATACAGATATAGGGAACATCAATCAATTTAGGTTATTGTATATATCAAATTTTTTGATATTGTGAGGTAAATAATGGAATTTAGAAATTTGGTTACTTTTGTCCGGGTTGCTGAGCTTAGAAATTTTTCTAAAGCTGCGGAGACATTGGGATATTCACAGTCAGCGGTGTCAACGCAGATTGGATTATTGGAAAATGAGCTAAACACAAAGCTTTTTGATCGCATAGGAAAAACTGTAAGGCTTACTTTAACGGGTCAGGAATTCCTTGAGTCGTCTCAGAGAATACTGGCTATGATGGAAGAGGCAAAAAAAAGTATAAAGAAGATGCCTACTATTTCGGGGCAGCTAAGGATTGCTATGGCGGAGTCGATTAGTATTTTTTTGTTTTATGATGTAATAAAAGAATTCTCGGCCCTTTATCCTGAAGTTGAAATAACGTTAAAAACCGGGGTTACTGACGAAATGTTGAGGATGCTTCATCATAACGAAGTGGATTTTGTATATACATTAGACCATAGAAACTTTGCTTCTGATCTTTTGATAGCCTTTGAAAAAGAAGAGCCGGTAACATTTATTGGGCCAAAGGACCACCCTCTTGCAGGAAAAACAAGAATTCCAATAAAGAAACTTTTGTCGGAAAGTTTTATTTTGACTGAAAAGGGCATGAGTTATAGGCACCATTTGGACCAACGGCTAGCGGCCAAGGAGATGGAAATAAAGCCTATTATGGAGATGGGAAATACTTTTTTGATTAAAGAACTGGTAAAAGAGGGACGCGGTTTATCGTTTTTGCCGGAGTTTGTAGTGAACTCTAGCGTTGAAAATGGGGAGATATGCAAATTGGACGTTGCAATAGATAAGGTAGACAACTGGAGACAATTGATTTATCATAGAGATAAGTGGGTTACACCTGCAATGGAGGCGCTGATTGATTTAGTAAAAAAAATGGAAGAGGTATAATATGAATAAGAAGATTATTTATGGGATTTTGCAAGGGATTGTAGGCGCATGTATCGGGGGATTGTTTGCTTATTTTACTCTTTATAATCAACCAAAAGAATATGCTTTGCTAAAACTTCTGGTTGGTTTTGTTTTATTAATTGTTTTTTCTTATGTACATGTAATTATACATGAGGGGGGACACTTACTGGCGGGACTGGCAACCGGATATAAATTTGTTTCTTTTAGGGTTGGCAGTATGATGCTTGTTAAACAAAAGGGTAAAATGGTGGTTAAAAAATTCAATTTACCGGGTACCGGCGGGCAGTGTTTATTAGAGGCTCCTCCCCTAAGAGAAGACGGATTTCCTTGTCTTTTGTATAATTTAGGCGGTCCACTAGCAAATTTTTTTGCTTCGGCGGTAGGTCTAGCTTTCTATTATTTCTTAAGGCCTGATAACTACTATGTTTTATTGGGATTGATAATTTTTATTTTGCTGGGACTTTACATAGGGTTTATGAATATTATACCAATGAAGGCCCAAGGGATTGCAAATGACGGGCTCAATGCAAAAGTTTTGTCTCGTAATCCTGATGCTGCAAAACATTTTTGGATACAGCTTGCTGTAAATAAGCTAGGCTGTGATGGTGTAGAAATCAAGGACATGAAAGAAGAGTGGTTCGAAATTGAAGATGATAAAGTTTTGGAGGACGCTCTTGCTACAGCTATTGGGGTTTTTAAGGTTTCACGATTTATTTCTAGAGATGAAATGGAAAAGGCTAAGAGTTATTGTAGGTTTCTATTAAATAATTCTAGTAAGATTGAAGGTATTCTTATAAATGAGATTAAGTGCGAAATGTTGTTTCTTGAAATAGTGTGTGGTTGTAACAAAGGTGCAATTGAAAGGCTTTACGATAAGAATTTGAAGAAGTATATAAATAAGACAAAAGGATATGTTCAAAGACAACGGTTGTTATATGCTTATAATAAGTTTGTAGCGTGTAATGATGTTGAGGCTGAAACTGCAAAAGCAAAATTCTACAAGGTGGCAGAAAAGTTTCCTAATCTGGGAGAGGTTTCTACCGAAAAGAAAATTATGGAGAGGCTTGAGGGAAAGCCTTGTGATTGCAATAATTGGTAATAAAAGGAGAATTTATTATGGAAAGAAATTTAGAACTTAAGGAGATTAAAGAGGCTATTGCTGCAGGAGAGCAGACACTAAGGTATCTTCAGGGCGCAAGGGAGGCACTTCAGTCTGCATCAAACTTCGGGCTTGCTGATATGCTAGGCTTTGATTTTATTGGTGGTATAGGAAAGCATATGAAAATACAAAAGGCAAAAGAGCAAATGGAAATGGCAAAGAGTAGTGTTCAAAGTTTCCAAAAGGAATTAAGTGATCTTACGGTTTCCATTGATTTTAATGTAAATATCAGTGACTTTTTAACTTTTGCTGACTTCTTTTTTGATGGGTTGATTGCTGACTGGATGATTCAATCGAGAATAGGCGATGCAAAGAATCAGGTGGATAATGGGATTTTCAAAATAAAGGCAGTTCTTTCGGATTTATATAGAATGGAAAGAAACTTATAAATATAAAAGTAGTAGAGAGCCTTATGAAATGCACTTAAATGTAGTTGTTTAACATTTGGGGTGCACTTCACTTAAGGCTCTCTTTTTTTGTAAAAAAATAATGATATAAATAACTATATAAACCCACTAATTGAAATTCCTATATGATTTGCGACTGATTTTTGGGAAATACGGAAAACCAGTCGCAATACCTACTCTCGAGAGAAAAAACGGACAGATTTTTGCCTTTTAATGTAATTTTATGTAATAAAAGGGGAAAGATGAAGGAATGAATGAAAATTAAAGGAATTTATGTAAAAAATATACAGTAAATTTATGTAAATAATTACCAACTAAGGGTCAAAAGACCTTAAAAGTTACCCACTAATTGAAATTATTATATGATTTGCGACTGATTTTTGAAACCTTAGTAAAATCAGTCGCAATACCTACTTTTTAGAGAGAAAGTGGGCAGGAATCCACAAGGTTGGGATTTAATCATAAATTATATATAAATAGCTATAAAAACTACTTGACCTGTCGTAGTAGTAGTGGTATAGTATTACTACGATAGACGTACTACTATAGACGTAATAGTGTTTAGGAAAAGGAGGTGTACCTATGATTAGTAGTGATGTAATTAGAGGCTATAATGATACTATAATCTTGTTTCTATTACTAGAGGAACCTTCTTATGGATACCAGATATCCAAGCGCATTAGGGAGTTATCAGACGAAAAATATATAATAAAAGAAACTACGCTGTATTCGGCATTTGCCAGACTTGAAAAAAATGGTTATGTAGAATCTTTTTCTGGAGGTGACGAGACAGGAGGGAAAAAGAGAACATATTATATGATTACTAAAGAGGGAAGAGAGTATTATAAAGAAAAATGCGATGAATGGAAGGTAACTAAAGAGGTTATTGAGTTGTTTATAAAAAGGGAGGACGTGTAAATGGATACGATTAAAAACTATTTGGATAGCATTTTTTCCACATTTCCTAATACTGAGGAGGTCCAGAAGGCTAAAGCTCAGATGGCAGAAATGATGGAAGATAAGTACTTAGAATTAAAAGCTGAAGGAAAAAGTGAAAATGAAGCTATTGGCATTGTAATTTCTGAGTTTGGAAATATTGATGAGGTAAGGAGAGAGCTTGGCATACCTGAAGCAGAGACAGAAACAGAAAAAAATCCTAGAATCATTACAATAAAAGAGGCCAAAGATTATCTTGATGTTGTAAGGGAAGCCGCAAATCAGATTGGTAAAGGTGTTATGCTGTGCATCCTATCTCCTGTCTTACTTATTTTCCTTGCTAGTTTATCAGATATAGGAAAGGTAAGCGAAACTATGGCTGCATCTTTAGGCCTTCTTGCACTGTTTTGTATGATTATCCCTGCAGTAGCTTTATTTATTGTAAATGGTATGAAACTTTCGAAATATGACTACATGCAACATGAAGAATTTATATTACAATCGGGTGGTTTCTCTTTGTTTAGGGAAATGAAAGAAGCTGAGAGGATGCCTTTTACTAAGAATATTACTATAGGAGTTGTATTAATAATTTTATCAATTGTTCCCGTTGTGGTAGTGGGAACTTTGGTGGAAGATAATTCAATGATGGTTATCTATACTGTTTTAATCTTGTTAGCCATTGTAGCATTTTCTGTAAATATGATTATTAATGCCGGTTTACCTTATGGATGTTTTGATATTATTCTTCAGCAGGGAGAATATTCAGTGAAGAAAAAGGGAAATAAAGTTCTTGAAGCAATTACTGCAATTTATTGGCCTGTTGTGACAGCCATTTACTTGGCGTATAGTTTTATTACGTTTAACTGGGGGAGCAGCTGGATTATATGGCCGGTAGCTGGAGTAATATTTGGCGGCATATCGGCAGTGTTTTCTGTGGTCTCAAAAAACCAGCCTAAACAGTAGGGTCCCTGAATAGCTCTCCATTAGGGGCATTAAAGGAAAACCCGGCAAAGGCGATAAATAGCAATATTAATACTAACTTGCTATAGAAGACAGCATCGGTTGTGGTATAGTATGAGCTGCCTATTATAAAATAGCTTATGGCATAGGACAAGAGAACAGAAGCAATAAAAATAGAAATATCTAAGGCAAGAAGGTCTCTGTTGAATATTGCCATGTATCCATAAAATGCAAGTACGATAAAGGTCATCCCTGCAATTACCGAAATGGTTTTTGCCGGGATGAAATTTTTTATATCTTTTCCAAAGACAACATATTCAATACCAGCCCACAACAAAAATGGCATAAATAGTAATTTTAGATGTTCCCAAGTGCTTTCATTAACAGGGCTAAAAATACCTACGATTGCATTTCCTTGTGACCAATCATAAGTAAAATGAAGGAGCACCCCTACAATAATAGTAAAAATAATGCCACCAATTTCCCATTTTTTCTTATTCATTTTCCCCTCCATTATATTAGTGATGATTAGTAATATTTGCTTTATTATATGCTTTTATAAGTTGAAAAATACTAAATTGTTGACAAGTGGTATACTTGACAAGTGTTTTTAAGGGGAATATAATAATAATTCGTTTTGATAATATATGTTGAAAAGAGGATTAGAAATATATGAATTATGGATTGATAGCTGGGCCTGTGGTAGGTGCCATCATTGGATATTGTACCAACTATATTGCTGTAAAAATGCTTTTTAGGCCTTTAGAGCCTGTTTTTATATTTGGAAAAAAACTGCCGTTTACCCCTGGAATTATACCTAAGGGAAAGGATAGACTTGCAAAGGCCATAGGTGATGCGGTAGGGAATAACCTTTTGACTGAAGAAGCTTTAGAGAAAAACCTGCTTTCTCAAGAGATGAAAGATAAACTTAGAGATAAAATAGATGGACAAGTTGCTTTGTTAAAAGAGGATTCAAGAAGGGTGGATCAGGTTGTAACTCAGTACATCGACCAGGAAACTTATGTTGAAAAGTCTTCGAGAGTAGAGAGAATTATTGCAGAAAAAGTTTGTAAAAAGTTGTCCGACATGGATTTAGGTGAAATGATTGCAAGTCAGGCCAATATTTTGATAAGAGAATTTGTGTCAGGATCTTTTTTTGGAAGATTTATAAATGACGATTTAATATACTCAATTGTAAATCCAATACGCCAGAAAGTAGACGATTTAATTGAAACAAGGGGTGTTGACATTATTGAGAATAAGCTTCATGAAGAGGTTGAATCCATAAATAATAAAACTGTAGGCGAAGTAATTGTTTATATGGAGAACAATGGGTTTAATGCAGGGGATGCAGTTGTAAAGATGTATTCTATACTGATTGAGAAAAAGCTGAGCAGCATTTTAAAGGGAATTAATATCAGCAAAATTATCAAGGATAAAATTGATGAAATGGGCGTTATGGAAGTTGAGGAAATGGTTCTTTCTGTTATGAAAAAAGAATTAAATGCCATAGTGAATCTAGGGGCGCTAATTGGTTTTATTTTAGGCTGTGTAAATATTTTCTTTACGATATAAAGACACCAATAAAAGACAATTAACATAAAAGTAAGACACCGTCATATATTTTACTAAAGTATAGTAATGCATTGGCGGTGATTTTTTATGTATATAGTGTTTAATAAGAAAAAAGTAAAAAAGCTATCCATTTTTTTAGCGGCGATTTTGGTAATAGGCGGGGCGGTATTTGTTTCAGGAAATGTATTTTTTGAAAAAACAGAAATGACGTCTGTTGATGGAAACTGGGGATTAAGCTTTCAACGGGAAGGAGAAATGCCAACAGGCAATGCCACGGCCGAGTATTTAAAAGGTTATAATTCTTATTATGGCGTTAATACAGATAAAAAAGTGATTTTCCTTACCTTTGATGCCGGATATGAAAACGGGTATACTGCTAAAATCCTTGATGTACTTAAGAAAGAAAAAGTTCCGGCTGCATTTTTTTTGGTAGGAAACTACATAAAGGACAATAAAGAACTAGTGGCCCGCATGGAAAGCGAAGGGCATATTGTGGGAAATCACACGATGACTCATCCCAATATGTCTGAAATTTCCACAAAAGAGTCTTTTCAAAAGGAAATAGAGGGGGTTGAGGCTTTATATAAAGAGGCAACTTCCAAGGAAATGAAAAAGTTCTATAGACCGCCTCAAGGAAAATACAGTGAGAATAATTTAAAGCATGCAAAAGAACTGGGATATACTACGGTTTTTTGGAGTCTTGCCTATGTGGATTGGCTAAATGACAAACAGCCTAGTCGTGAAGAGGCTATGTCTAAGCTGATACCACGTATGCACAATGGAGCTATTCTTCTTCTCCACTCCACCTCAAAAACCAATTCGGAGATATTAGGGGAGTTAATAGGTATATGGAAAGAAGAAGGATATACATTCCTTTCCCTTGATGATTTAGGAAAAGTATAATTATTAATATTAAAAAAACCCCTGGCCTCAACCACTTTAGGTTGGACTTAGGGGTTTTTTATGGGAAAAGGTTATTTCATATCAAATTCAGGATTGATAGCGTAGAAGTTTTTAGAGTCTAGTTTATCCTGAACTATTCGTAAAGCTTCACCGAAACGTTGGAAATGTACAACTTCTCTTTCTCTTAAGAATCTAATTGGATCGATTACATCTGGATCATCAACCATTCTAAGAATATTGTCATAAGTAGTTCTTGCTTTTTGTTCTGCTGCCATATCCTCGACTAAGTCGGTAATAGCGTCTCCCTTTGATGCAAGGCACAGAGCATCAAAAGGTACTCCTGATGCAGCCTGTGGGTATACTCCAGCAGTGTGATCTACAAAATAGCTTTCAAAGCCGGCCTCTTTGATCTGTTCCATAGTCATATCTTTAGTAAGTTGATGTACTATGGTAGACACCATTTCAAAATGCCCTAATTCCTCACTTCCGATATCGGTCATAACAGCGGCTACTTCCCTATATGGCATAGAGTATCTTTGTGAAAGATAGCGCAGGGATGCGCCAATTTCACCATCAGGTCCACCGTATGGCATTTGCGTATGATTCATAAGTAAAAAAATATATCAAGCTTGTTGTTGACCTTGTCAAACGTTGATTTATCAACGATTTGGGCGATAGCTAAATTCTTAGTAGCATTATCAATATCACTCTTTAGAAGCTTAGCAAGGTTATCAATTTTATCCTGAACTTCTTCAACTGATGGTAAATCCTCTTTTGGCTGAGCCTGGTCAAGTGCTTTTTTGGCAGCATCAATTTCCTTAGCAATTTTAGTTTTATTAACCTTATATTCGTCAATAGTATCTATTCCCTCTAGGTATGCAATCTTTGCTCTCTCAAATAATCCTTCTAATCGTTTTATTTGCTTTTCCATAAGAGTTGTGTCACTTGTCTTAGTTACGACCTTATTTGCCCTTATAAATTCATCATCAATGGTTACTTGCTCAATACCAATTATAAAGGCCTCTTCCAATTTTCTAGCAGAAATACTGTGGGAGTGCCTGCATTGTCCTTTTGCATATTTATAGCATTGGAAAGTGTTAGTTGATCGTTGGTAGGTCAGTGAAGATCCACAATCAGAGCATTTAACAATACCGCTTAACCAGTGTTTTTTTAATTCTGTTGGTTTTTGATATTTCTTTCGTGACTTTTTCTTAGCAGCAAGTAATTCTTGAACTTGATTAAATAGATCTTCACTTATTATTGGTTCATGATCAGAATGCTTAATAATCGTGTCTTTGCTGTCATATATTCGTTTTCCTACAGTTTTGCCAGCAGGGGTCCATCTTACTTTGCCAATGTATATGGGGTTGTTTAAAATGTATTCAATACCTCTATTGTCAAATTTATTACCTCTTTTAGTGCGTACACCACGAGCAGACAAATCTTGTGCGATTTTCCACTGGCTATCACCAGCAAGATATCTTTCAAATATATATTTTACCCAAGGAGCCTCTAATTCGTTAATGATCATAGGTTGTTCTTTTTTTTTATCATAACCAAAAGATGCAGTTGTCTGCAGTCCACCTCTTAGAGCCTTTTCTGTCATTCCACGCTTTACTTCCTCTGCTAGGTTAATAGAGTAATACTCGTCCATAGCTTCAATGAATGCTTCAATCAAGACTGACATTTTATCATCACCAATATTTTCAGACACGGATACAACTTCTATACCAAGTTGTTTACGAAGCATTGATTTATATACGACTGCATCTTCACGGTTCCTGGCGAATCTACTAAACTTCCAAAGCAGTATAACATCAAAAGGCTTGGGTTTTGTTTTGGCTGTACCAATCATTTTGTTAAAGGCAGGTCTACTCTTAGTACTTCTACCAGAGATACCTTCGTCTACAAATACAAATTTATCATTAATGATCATATCATTATTTGTAGCATATTTTTTTATTTCCCGAAGCTGTGCATCAGGCGAGTATTCAATTTGATCATCAGTACTGACTCTGATATAAACTGCTGCAGTTTTCATGTTACACCTCATTTTCATGATTTTTATATAGTTTATTTAAAAAAGGGTATAAAAATACCCTAAATATTGCAATTTAGGGCTGTATGTGCTACAATTTGAGTGTTCAGGTCTTGTTGTAGAAATACAGCTTGATTGCATTAGCTCCGTAGTGATACGGGGCTTTTGTTTTTATGCTTGATTATTCAATTTGGACATCAACAATGGTTGGTGCTATGTCTAAATCTCCGTTCCATGAAAATTCCACAAGAAAATTACTTCTAATCATGGCTCCAAAACTATTTTGTGCATCTACATAAGAGGATACTTTATAAGTTTTTTTGTTTTTATTAATAACCCACTGATCAGATTCTAGTATTGTACCTGGGAATTCTGCTGTTGCTGGAGATTTTAGGTTTGCCAATACAGCATCCTTAGAATACGATAGTACTAAGGCTTTTTCTTCTGTTGAAAGTATTCTATCTTTTGCCTTATAAATTACAGAACCATCTTCATAGAATTTAATTGTACCACTGTTAATGCTGTTTATAGAACCGTCCTTGTTTATATATACTGTAAATTTGGTGTCATTATAGCCATAGGTATATCTTTCGCCATTTGCCCAATCTTCTATTTTTTCAAATGAGTAAATATCTTTAGACGGAATACCAATATCGGAAGAAACGGATAGTATAGTTTTTGCTAGTTTTTCTGAGATTTGATTATCTACAGCAAATTGTTCTGATTTTGATAGTTTCTTCTCTGTGGTAGCATCGCTGTTTTCATTATCTTTCGTTGGCTTGGATTCATCGCTGTCAAAAAAGCTTCCAACAGCCACAAGCAAAAGCACAATGCAAACTGCGATAAACCATTTACGTTTAAATAACGGTTTTTTATATTTCGTCGAATTTTCGCTTTTAGCATGCTGTTTTTTTTGTGATGTTGATTTTGCTAATATCTGTTTTGTTTGTGTTGCAGTTCTTTTAGCTAGAGTAAGCTCGTCAAGAGGGCCGAAATTTTTGTAGGCTTCGTCCATATATTGATTTGCATCTTTTGCTTTTATATGTGCAATTGTCATCAATTTGCTTGCAGCACCAATTTTATGTTTACCATATACACGAATAATGTCATAGAGATTAATTTCAACACCATTTATGGTAACAATTCCGTTATATGCAGATCCTGAAATATCAGGTGAGGCGGAGCCTGTTGAATTTTCAACTTTATTCCCACATTCACCGCAATAGTCCATTCCTTCAACATTGGAACCACATTTTGTACAAAATTTCATGATTCATTTCTCCTTCTTAATTAAATTTTTTTGTATCTTATCACATTTGATTCTAACTTTGTGTCGAAATATGTCGCATTTTGTCAATGTTA
Organism: Anaerovoracaceae bacterium; assembly: GCA_040307645.1. Taxonomy (GTDB): domain Bacteria; phylum Bacillota; class Clostridia; order Peptostreptococcales; family Anaerovoracaceae; genus JAVXAG01. Next base: position 12,372 of record JAWRJF010000081.1, read on the forward strand.
AGCAGACAACATATGTGCGTACGCTTCAAGTCTATCTGCAGGTATCATTTTTTCAAAATCTCTGTTGTTTATATGTGCAATTTCATGGTCATAAGCCTTACATTGGGTCTCGTGGTTAAGGCGAGCATTTATAAATATAGTAAAACTATCATCATCATTATATATTGTTAGACCATCTACAGTTACTGGTAGGTCTAGTAGCACAACTTTTATGTATTCCATTTTTTACCTCGAATTTGATCCTATTTAACTTTTGCAATTTTCTTTTCATCAGATTTTAACCTGCGTTCAATTTTTTTGGTATCTTCATCAGGTGGGAGATCTTCAGGTTTTATACCACGTTCACCAAGCATTTTTCTGACACTTGAATTGTTTTGTACATGTTCTATAGTTATTGGTTTTTCTCCCATTAAGTTATTCTCATCTACGTTTAGGTTAGTCATTTCAGTCGCTAGATTTTTTGCAGCAATAGTGACTGCTGGAAGGTGATCAGCAAGAGCACCACTCTTCACATGATACTTATCCTTCATGTTTTGGGTGGTTAGACCGCCAAATAATGCGGCATCACCTCTGGAACGTATGCGAGCAAAGCCCCTATCATCAACACCTCTTTCGTAAATGTTTTGTGAGAGCCTTTTTTCTGATGTTTTAAGTTGATTTCGAAGTTGTACACGATTTAGTTCTTCTAACCTTTTTTCAATAATTTCTGCTTTGCGGGTTTGTACTGCAAAGTAGCTTTGAGCGAATGCAATTTCTTCTTTGCGGGGGTCGCCATTTTGGGCGATAAGATAGCACGCATAACGAGTTAACATTATATCCCCTATGTCTTTGGAAGTTGCGCCTGCGTCAACGATTTTCCCGACGTCGGGAAAATGGTGTGAAATCAAGTATCCGCTGTTTTCACAAGAAGTTTTTGCTTTCTTGATAACCTTAATAAAGTTATCCCACTTACTATATCCTAAAACGATTTGCAATTCTCTTGCGTACCAAAATTCAATACCGTCATCTGATTTATGCATAATGTCATCAAAAGTAAACTTTAATTTATTTATCAATTTTTTTTCCATTTCGCTTCTCCAATATGTTGTTATTCTTCATCTTCATGTGTTTCAGCTTTTTTCATTCGGTCAAGCATATTTATTACTAGATCTAGATCCTCTGCACTTACTTTCCTACTAGCGTCAAACAGCACTTTCATTTGTGGTCGCTCAAATACCTCTTGCGCAATCTGTGCAGCTTCGGGGTCTAGGTAATATGCGTTGTCTTTTTCTTTTTCTTCCTCGTCCCAACCCATAAGATATTCAGCACTTACTTTAAGTGCATCAGACAATACTTTTAGTTTATCTAAGGCAATATTTTTTATCGCGCCAGTCTCATATCTTTGCAAGGTTGATTTGCTCATACCGGTTAAGTCGGCTAAATCTTGAAAGCTATATCCCAATTCCAATCTTCTATTTCTAATTCTATCAACTATTTCCTTCATCAATTCATCTGACATTTGTTTACCCTCCATCATACGTTAATGAAATAATACACCAAACGGTTTAATTTTGCAACAGTATTTTTAAAAATGTTGCAAAAATGGGTTGACATTTATAGATAAAACACTTATTATTGAATTATCCCAAAAACGCAACAGAAAGGAGGGATTTCATGAATAGTAATCTATTAAGAGGTAAGATGGCTGAAAAAGGAGTAAATCAAATGCAATTAGCCAAAAAAATTGGAATTTCAGGCAATTCATTGAGCAGAAAATTACTAGGTAAAAGAGAATTTACATTATCTGAGGCAGTTAATATATGCAGTGCATTGGAAATAGAAAATCCTGGACCAATTTTTTTTGATGATGTTATCCCAAAAACGCAACAAAACACATAAGGAGGTGAGAAGGTGCACGGAAGAAACCCAACAAGAAGAGAGAAGGGGCTCCTGAATAAGTGGAAGCTCAACCCAGATAATTGGTTGGTAACAAAAACAACAACAGAGTTTATAGAGATTATGCATAGGTATTCTGGTAAGACTAGAAAATTGCCGGAAGGCATTAAATTCTAGTAATAGGACAATCGATGTTACACATAGCTTATAAAAAGGAGTGATATTGTGACAGTAAACGTATACATAAATGGCGTACCGCTTAATGCCATGACAACTGAAGATCAAGAAGCTGCCAAGAAGGCAATTAACCTTAAAGCTATGAAGGCGGCAGGTTATGAACTAGTTAATAAAGAGAGGGTGCAATATGAAAAAATACAGAATTAGAGAAGGCAGCCCTATTTGGTGGGCAAAGTACATAGGTGCACTAGTCATTGCACTAACAAGCCTTTACACGATGGTTATACTGTTTGCACTTATTAGTTATTAAAATGGACAAGCATTAATTTTAGGAGGAAAACATGACAAAGGAAGAAAAACTATACTTAGACCACCTGAAGAAGGAGGATAAAGCAAATTTAGAGAACTTTTTAACTCGGCTAAATATACTGTTTGCCTGCGATACAACCCTAAAAGATATAAGGGTCGTAGACATCACCGCTGACAACACCGCTTGCGATAACATGGATGCATTAATACAAATCAACTATGGAAAAGATTATTGCCAGCGAATTAATGTTACAGGTAACAGTGTAAAGGCTACTCTATTTACCATCATCAGTGCAATCTATAACGATCGTTGCGCTGGGATGTATTATAGGGGACCGATAGATGGAGGAAGATAAAATGATAAGAAGCGAATTTAAACCGAACAAAGAGGAAAAAGAAAGAGCAGGAAGAAAAAAGCGCCTGCAGGAACGGCAATTCCAAACAGGCATAAAACAATATATTAATTTAATTATATATCTAAAGATATGATAAGTAAAGGAGATAAAATATGTCAGTAAAAATTAATAGCCTTGAAATAGAAAACATTAAGAGAGTAAAGGCGGTAAGAATAGAACCTAGCGAAAACGGACTTACCGTTATTGGTGGAAATAACAATCAAGGGAAGACATCAGTCCTTGATGCTATAGCATGGAGCCTTGGGGGGGATAAATTTAGACCATCTGTACCGTACAGAGAAGGATCTGTCGTGCCGCCATATCTACACTTAGAACTATCAAATGGGCTTGTCGTAGAACGTAAGGGTAAAAACTCTGATTTAAAGGTTACTGATCCAGAAGGTAATAAAGCAGGACAACAGTTGTTAAATGATTTTATTGAGCAGTTTGCATTAGACTTACCTAAATTTATAAATAGCAATAATAAAGAAAAAGCACAGATATTATTGCGGATTATAGGAGTGAGGGACAAGCTGTTTGATCTAGAGCAGCAAGAGAAAGAATTGTATAACCAGCGCTTAACACATGGACAAATTGCAGACCAGAAGAAAAAATATGCAAAGGAAATGATAATGTACCCCGATGCTCCCAAGGAGCTAATATCAGCAACAGAGCTTATATTAAAGCAACAAGAAATTTTGGCAAGGAATGGCGAAAATCAAAAGAAAAGACAAAATAAGGAGTATTATGAAAAGCTTGTAAATCAGCTAAATCTTCAGATGAATGAGCTTCAAGAGAAACTTACTGTGGCAAAGAAGAATTTAGAAATTGCTAATAAAGATGCAATAGACTTACACGATGAATCTACAGCCGAGCTAGAAAATAGTATATCTAACATTGAAGACATTAACCGTAAGGTTAGGGCAAATATGGATAGGGAAAAGGCAGAAGCTGAAGCAAGTGAATACAGCGCAAAATATGATGATTACACTGTAAAAATTAATAAGATTAGAGATGAGAAAACAGCACTCTTAAATAACGCCTCACTTCCACTACCAGGATTATCAGTTGCTGATGGAGAGCTAACATTTAATGGACAAAAATGGGACAACATGAGCGGATCTGATCAATTAAAAGTATCAACGGCTATCGTTAGAAAACTTAATCCTAACTGTGGATTTGTATTAATCGACAAGCTAGAGCAAATGGATATTAATACTCTTAATGAGTTTAGCACATGGCTAGAAGCAGAAGGACTGCAGGCTATAGCTACTAGAGTATCATCCGGCGAAGAGTGTAGCATCATCATCGAAGATGGCTATTCAAAATCAAATCAATCTCAATCTCAATCGGAATCTATTCCTAAAATGTGGAAGGAAGGGGAGTTTTAAATGGAAATAATAACTGGAAAGAAAAATAAAGCAGAAAGAATAGTTGTATATGGTCCAGAGGGAATAGGAAAATCTACTTTTGCTGCACAGTTTCCGGAGTGTATATTTTCTGATACTGAAGGTAGCACTGATAATATGGATTTAAAAAGATTCATGGATCCGTCTGGACCTATGTCAATATAGTAGACACATTTTCTCGAACAATTTTATGCAACCCTCTTAAATTT
>JAWRJF010000082.1:0-28606 GCA_040307645.1 Anaerovoracaceae bacterium
CGGTAGAAAATTTCAGTGTATACTCACAAATCCGAAAAAACATGAAGTATTAGATGTTCTTCCAGAAAGAACTATAGAAAGCCTAAGTGCCTATTTTGCAACGTTTAACAATCGCAATAATGTTAAATACATTGTTATGGATATGAGCAGCTTATTTAGAAGTATGGCGAAAAGCTGTTTCCCTAATGCTGCAGCTATATAAACCTCTAGCACAAAGCTATTACTTTATCCACGAATTTAGAGAGTTTATGAAATCAAAAGACTTGATTACAGCAAGAAGAAATGCTTATGGCGTACGTAATTTCCCTAGGTTTAGGAAGAGAATTATGCATGTTATGAGTGCTTAAAATATCCCTGATATCGGTTTTCCTTATACAAAAAAGAGATGTCATCCTGACGGATAACATCTCTAAAAAATTCTTTTTTCTGTTTTTTCCAAGCCTTCCAGTGTTTCGAAGCACCAGTGATATTAACGCTTTGAGAACTGGCTTGCTCTTCTTGCCTTCTTTAAACCGTATTTCTTTCTTTCTTTCATTCTTGAGTCTCTAGTTAAGAAACCTGCTGCTTTTAGAGGTGCTCTGAAAGCTTCTCTGTCAGCTACGCAAAGCGCTCTTGAAATACCGTGTCTTAAAGCTCCAGCCTGACCTGTAAATCCACCACCTACTACAGTAGCAATTACATCGAATTTGCCTTCACATCCAGCAATTTCAAAAGGTCTTTTAACTTCTCTTTTTACAATTTCCATTCCGAAGTAATCTTCGATGTCTTTTTTGTTAACAGTGATCTTTCCAGTTCCAGGGATTAATCTAACTCTAGCAACCGAAGACTTTCTTCTGCCTGTTCCTTGATATTGCATTTTTGCCATTGTCTATTCCTCCCTTTCCCTAAAATGTCCAAGTTTCTGGTTTCTGAGCTGCATGTGCATGTTCAGGTCCAGCATAAACTTTTAGTTTTTTAAACATCTGTCTGCCAAGTTTTCCATCAGGAAGCATACCTTTAACAGCATGTCTAATGATTTCATCTGGCTTTCTTGCCTGTAATTTTTCAAAAGATAACTCTCTTAGACCACCTGGATAACCAGTATGTCTCTTGTAGATTTTTTCTTTTCTTTTTTTACCAGTCACTTCGATTTTTTCTGCGTTGATTACGATTACATAATCTCCACAGTCAACGTGTGGTGTATAAATCGGTTTTTTCTTACCTCTTAAGATAGATGCAACTTCTGATGCAAGTCTACCAAGAGTCTGTCCTTCAGCATCGATAACGTACCACTTACGTTGAATGTCTGCTGGTTTAGCAATAAATGATTTCATTCTTTTTCCTTTCTACCTACTGGGATCATTGCTAGATCTTTTTCGGTTCTGCCTACTGAGATCCTTTTTAAATAAGATCTTTTTCAGCATTACTAAAACGTTTTTCTTTTTAGTTTGCAGGTATCGGACGGATTCCCATCCTGCCTGCCTGCTTGTTAGCCTTGATAACTTCATAGACGCAAGCACAAATATTATATAGCATAACCTTTTGAAAATCAATATTTATTTTGACATATTTAAAAAAATGTGCTATATTACTCTAGAAAACTTAATAAGACAGTTCGTGACCATCCTGTCTTAAAACAAAACTACGGGAAATAAATTAGTTTTTTTGATGCGCACTTTTTGTGTGCCTTTTTTATTCTCTCGGGAAATGGAGATATTATGGATAATGAAATTACCAGTCGATACTCTATTATCGATGAAAAAAACAAAAGAGAAATCGTGCTTTTAAGGGGGTCCGGCTGCAGTTGGAGAAGATGCAGATTCTGTGATTATCATTTAGATAGCAGCCCTGATGAAAAAGCAAATTATCAACTTAACAAAACAGAACTCGATAAAATAACAGGTATATATAATAAGCTAGAAGTAATTAATTCTGGCAGCTTTATTGATCTTGATAAAAATACCATGAGTTTAATTCAATCAAAATGCATAGAAAAGGGAATAGAGGAAATCCATTTCGAATGCCATTGGAATCATCGTTTCGAAATTGCACCCCTAAAAGATTCTTTTGATCCTTTAGGCATAACCGTTAAAGTCAAAATTGGTGTCGAAACTTTTGATTACTTATTTAGAGAATGTTATTTGGATAAAGGTATTGATGAAAAGGACCCCGAAAAAATCGCAGCATTTTTTGATGAATGTTGTCTTCTTCAAGGTCTTCCTGGACAAACCGTCTTAACTATGGAAAAGGACATTGAAATAGGTTTAAAGTGGTTTGAGCGTGTATGTATCAACATCATGCAAGAGAATAATAAACCTATAAAACCTGATAGAAATTCAATAAATCAATTTGAACAATATATTTACTCTAAGTATAAGGATAATCCGCGGGTAGATATTTTAATGGAAAATACAGCTTTTGGAGTAGGAGGTGTTACAACAAATGCAAAATGAAATTATTCTTTTTTCTAGTCTTGTATTAATATATTCTTGTGTTGTACTGTTTTATAAATTCTTAGGTGCTACAGGTCTTTACATGTGGACAGTTTTAGCAACTATTACCGCTAACATAGAGGTACTTATTCTTGTGGAAGCTTTTGGAATGCAGCAGACCCTAGGTAATGTTCTCTTTGCATCGACCTTTCTCGTAACCGATATTTTAAGTGAAACCGAAGGAAAAAAGTCTGCAAATAAAGCTGTTTTAATAGGAATCCTTTGCAGTATTGTTTTTATCTTGATTACTCAATCATGGTTCTTATATGTGCCATCCAGCTCAGATTGGGCTATTCCTGCAATTAAAAATATTTTTTCAAATACGCCTAGGCTTATGATTGTGGGTATTGCTGTATATGCAATTGTTCAAGTATTTGATGTTACAGCATATCATGCAATTTGGAAGCATACTACTAAAAGGTTTGGAGATTCGCGTAAGTTTTTATGGGTAAGGAATAATCTTTCTACGCTTATGTCCCAGCTCCTTAATACTATTCTATTTACTTTCGGTGCTTTCTTTGGCAAGTTTGAATTAGATACACTGATTAGTATTGCCATTTCAAGCTATGCAATTTTCTTCGTTACAAGTATCCTTGACACACCTGCTGTATATATTGCCAGACGTATAAAAGAAAAAGGGCTTTCATCTTAAATGAAATGCCCTTTTTTGTTATTTAATTACTATCTGGTGGAACTTTTTCTTTCCTTTCTGGATAAGAAGTCTTCCATCCTCAAACATATCTACTGTTACTAAAAGTTTTTTGTCAGTAACTTTCTGACCGTTTAGTGATAAACCACCTTGTTCTATAGTCCTAAAACCTTCTCCATTACTTGGCACAAGTCCCAATTCCTTAATAAGAGATACTAGTCCAACACCTTCTCCTTGGAATCTTCCCATCTCCATGTTTGTTGTAGGAACATTTTCCATGCTGCCACCACTGCTAAAAGCAGCTCTAGCACCATCTAATGCCTTCTGTGCAGCTTCTTCTCCATGAACTAGTTTTGTAACCTCAAAAGCAAGAATTTCTTTTGCTTTATTAATTTCTGCACCCTCAAGGGAAGCTAATCTTCTTACTTCATCCATAGGAAGGAAAGTAAGCATTCTCAAACATTTCTCAACGTCTGCATCAGCAACATTTCTCCAATATTGAAAGAATTCAAAAGGTGAAGTTCTCTCTGCCTTAAGCCATAACGCCCCTTTTTGTGTCTTACCCATTTTCTTGCCTTCACTAGTTGTAAGAAGTGAAAAAGTCATTCCATAAACTTCTTCTCCTGTCATCTTACGAGTTAGATCAACACCACCAATAATATTAGACCACTGATCATTTCCTCCAAACTCCATTTTAACGCCAAAGTCTCTTGACATTACCATGAAGTCATAGGACTGCATCAACATATAGTTAAACTCGAAGAAAGACAGGCCTTGTTCCATTCTCTGTTTAAAGCATTCTGCACGAAGCATTGAGTTTACGCTAAAGTGAACTCCTATGTTTCTAACAAATTCAATATAGTTTAATGGTAACAGCCATGATGCATTATTTACACAAACAGCCTTACCAGGCTCAGGTTTTTTGTTTTCTCTTCCTGGCTGATAAACCCCATTGTTTCCTTCATATATCCATTCCTCATCGAAATCGATAAACTTATCAAATAATTTTTTGAACTGATCACAATTATGTTGAATAATCTCAGGTGTCATCATTTGTCTCATGTCAGTTCTCCCAGATGGGTCACCCACCATTCCGGTACCACCACCAATTAAGACAACAGGTGTATGTCCATACTTCTGCATGTACATCATAATGATTACCTGCATAAAGTGACCTACATGCAAGCAATCAGCAGTTGGGTCAAAACCAATATAAAACTTGATTTTTTCCTTTCCTAGAAGTTCTCTTATAGCTTCATCATTCGTTGTCTGTTCAATGAAGCCTCTCTCTTTTAGAACATCATATACATTGTCGTGTTTACTTACGTTATCTGGTATAAAATTCATTTTTCTTTCCTCTTTATTTTTATTTTACTTGCAAACTAATACCCGAAAGTATTTATTTTGTTCCATATAATCTGTCGCCAGCATCTCCTAATCCAGGAACGATGTAAGCGTTTTCGTTTAGATGATCATCTTTTGCCGCTATATATATATCAACATCAGGATGAGCTTTTTGAAGGACTTCTATACCTTCAGGTGCTGCAATTAAACACATAAAGGTTATGTTTTTGCCACCTCTTTGTTTTATTACATCTATGGCTGCAGCGGCACTTCCACCTGTTGCAAGCATAGGGTCTACTACAAAAATTTGTCTTTTATCAATATCTATTGGCAATTTGCAGTAGTACTCAACCGGCTGGTGAGTTTCCGGATCTCTATAAAGTCCAACATGTCCTACTTTTGCGTTTGGTACTAATGCAAGCATACCATCTACAAAACCAAGTCCTGCTCTTAATATCGGTACAATTGCAATATCCTCACCTTTTAACATTTTCATCGTTGTCTTGCACATAGGTGTTTCGATTTCAACATCCTCTAAAGGAAGATTTCTTGTTGCCTCAAAACCCATTAACATCGCTACTTCCTTAGCAAGTTCTCTAAAATCTTTTACACTAGTGTCTATTCTTCTCATTAATGCTGTCTTATGTTGAATCAGCGGATGATCGAATACATATACTTTGCCCATTTTTTCTACCTCCAAATTTTATTACATATTATCAAGCATATCAGTTCTTCTTAGGTGTCTTCCACCCTCAAACTCCGTTTCTAGCCATGCATCTGTTATCTCCAATGCCAAATCCACTCCTGTAGTTCTTCCTCCTAATGCTAGAATATTAGCATTATTATGTTGCTTAGTCAGTTTTGCCATTTCTACAGATGTGCAAAGTCCACATCTTATTCCCTTTACTTTATTTGCAGCTATGGAAATACCTATCCCCGTACCACAGCATACTATTCCTTGACTTGCCTTACCACTTGCAACTGCTTCTCCACATGCCTTTCCATAAACAGGATAGTCGACAGAATCAGTTGAATTGGTTCCAAGGTCAATTACTTCATACCCTTTTTCTTCTAAGTGCCTTTTCACAGCTTCTTTTAGTTCAAATCCGCCATGATCACTTGCAACTGCAATTTTCATATTAACTTCCTTTCTGCTATTTCACTTTTTTTATATTATAACCTGCAGATTTTAACATTCGATTCATCACAGAAAAACCAATTCCATCCTCCTCTAATGCCCCCGCTAAAATTACATCTATGTTCTTTTTATCAAAATCTCTTAACTTTGCAAAAAAATCATGAGCAGCCTTTTCGGAATCCTTATTTTCGTAGAGTATTATTCCTACGCTTTGGCCTTTTAGTTCTCTCTCTTTTTTTGCGGCTTCTATTTCCGCCTTAATCTTTTCACAATTTCCTTCGAAAATAATCATTTCTGCTTTTGGTGCATAATGTTTATATTTCATGCCTGGGGATTTAGGTTTATAGTCTTTACCCATGTCTTGTAGAAGTCCTTCTTTTTGGTTATTGTAAGGGTCTGGCCTACTCAAAAGTGTAGGGTCTATATCTATATTTTTATCTATTGCAGCAGACAAGACTTCTTTTGTTAGAATTCCAGGACGTAATATCATAGGAGTCTCTAAAGTCATATCTAAAACGGTAGACTCTATTCCCACTCTACAATTTTCACCCTTTATTATTGCATCAATTCTTCCGTCAAGATCATCAATAACATGTTGGGCTGTTGTAGGGCTAGGTCTGCCTGACAAATTTGCACTAGGTGCTGCGATAGGACATCCCGACTCTTCTATCAATTTCAAGGCAATTTCGCTATCAGGCATTCTTATGGCAACAGTCTCAAGTCCACCTGTAGTAACGAGAGGAACAATTTCACTTCTTTTTACAACCATAGTCAACGGCCCTGGCCAAAAATTCTCCATTAAAAGTTTCATATCCTCTGTTACTTTTGAAGTTAATTTCTTTATATCGTCTTTTGACGATATATGGACTATCATAGGATTATCGCTAGGTCTTCCTTTTGCCGCGTATACTTTACCTACAGCCTCGCCATCAAGGGCATTTGCCCCAAGGCCATATACCGTTTCAGTTGGAAAGGCTACAAGTCCGCCTCTTGCAATTATTTTTGCCGCTAAATCAATATTCTCTTTTTTATTCTCTAATATTAATGTTTTCATAGTTTAGAAATTCTTCATTTTTTCTGCTTGATCATTAGTAATTAACGCATCTATTATTTCATCTAGGTTGCCATCTAAAATAGAGTCTAATTTATATAAAGTCAATTTAATTCTATGTTCAGAAACTCTACTCTCTGGGAAATTATAAGTTCTAATTCTTTCACTTCTATCCCCCGATCCTACCTGACTCTTTCTTGCTTCAGAGATTTCTTTGTTTTGTTCCTGAAGTTTTAAATCGTATAACCTTGAACGTAAAACCTTGAAAGCTTTTTCTTTATTCTTAATCTGAGACTTTTCATCTTGACACGTAACAACTAAGCCTGTAGGCTCATGAGTAAGTCTTACCGCAGAGTCTGTAGTGTTTACGCACTGGCCTCCATTTCCTGAAGCCCTGTATACATCGACTCTTACATCATTTGGGTTAAGATCAACTTCCACATCATCAATTTCAGGCAAAACCGCAACAGTTGCAGCAGAAGTATGAATTCTACCACTAGATTCTGTTTCGGGTACACGTTGTACTCTATGAACACCGCTCTCATATTTAAGTCTTGAGTACGCGCCTTTACCTTTTATAAGAATTACTGCTTCCTTTACTCCGCCTATTTCAGTGTCGTTTAAATCAATAACTTCCACCTTCCAACGGTTTCTTTCAGCATACCTCATGTACATTCTCATCAGATCCTGTCCAAATAGTGCCGCCTCGTCTCCACCGGTTCCTGCTCTAACCTCTAAAATAACATTTTTTTCATCATTAGGGTCCTTAGGTAGCAAAAGGATTTTAAGGTCTTCTTCATACTGACCAATTTTTTCTTCTAGCTCATTAATCTCCATCTTTGCTAAATCTCTTAGTTCTTCATCGCTTTCCATTTCAACTAATTCTTTAGCATCAGCCAGCTCTCCTTTAGCTTTCTTGTATTCTTCATATTTTTTTACTATAGGCTCTATTTCACCTAATTCTTTGATATACTTCTGCCAAACTGGCTGATTGTTAATTATTTCCGGATCAGATACTTTCCCAGAAAGTTCTTCATATTTCTCCAGAATAAAATCTAATTTATCAAACATATTCTTCTCCTCAAAAAATTTTATAAGAATTATCTTAAATCAATCTATCTAACGTTTTATTTTATCATATTTTTTTATGCAAATAAAGATATATATATAATAACATGTATATAAAAAAAACCGAAAAGCAACTTTCCGGTTTAATTTCTGATTATTAGTCGATGTTGTACTTGTTCTTAAATTTCTCAACACGTCCACCACGATTGATGAATTTCTGTTGACCTGTAAAGAACGGATGACATGCTGAGCAAATGTCCAATCTTAGTTCTTCTTTTGTTGATTTAGTAACAAAAGTATTACCACATGCGCAAGTTACTTTACATTCCTTATAATCAGGATGGATTCCTTCCTTCATGTTCTACCTCTTTCCTGCTCAGGTTAACACCCATGCATAAATTTTTTCTGTAGCTAATACAGCCCTTATAATATATCATATAAAATATTTGAAAACAAGTGTTTTTTTGCAACTTTATTTTTTCTTACCTATAAGATTGGCCTTCACAATCCTGTCGCGGCCTGCTAAATCTTTATACGCAATTATATTTTCGAACATCTCCGTTTCTTCAATGATATCAACGATTACATCCTTTTGATCATGACCTATCTCAAAGATTAATACTCCACCCTTCTTTAGGTTCTTCGATGAATCATTTATTATCCTTTTGTAAAAATCCAATCCATCCTCCCCGCCATCTAAAGCCATCATAGGTTCGTGATCTTTCACCTCTCTTTGAAGGGTCGGGATTACATCACTTCTAATATAAGGTGGATTAGAAATTATCATATCGAATTTTTTGTTTTTCATCTTTCCTTTAAAAGGTTCTAATAAGTCACCTTTGGCAAATTTAATCTTATTCTTACATCCAAGTTGGTCTCTATTTAATTTGGCTACACTAAGAGCCTTCTCGCTAATATCAGAACAGGTAACCTTTAATTCAGGACATATTTTACACAGAGAAATACCAATGGCACCGCTGCCTGTGCAAAGGTCTAATACCTCTTTAATATTGTTTTCTCTTATTATTTCAATCGCCTTTTCCACTAAGGTTTCCGTGTCCTGCCTTGGGATAAGCACATTTTCATTAACTAAAAATTCAAAACCCATAAATTCTTGAGTCCCAATTATGTACTGCAAAGGAACTCCTGACGCCCTTTTGTCTAAAAGTCTAAAATATTCCTCGCACAAAGAATCCTGTAATATTTTTTGGTACTGCAAAATCAGTTGTGAGCTTGATACTTTCATCATATGACAATAAAGCAATTTACAGTCAATGGCCGCATCTTCAACTCCAGCTTGTTCAAGCTGATTTTTCCCAATTTTCAATAATTCCTTTACAGATAAGCTCATCTACGTCTACTCCTCTAGTTTATATTATTTTCTAGTGATAATATTTTCTTCAATTAGATTTCCTTCCAAGTCACAAATCCCCTCAAAATAAGCTGTGTCATCTGGCACCATTACCGCCTTCATGGCTACAATGGCAACTTCCAATTGCTTATTGTCTGGAGTTTTAGTGGTAAGCTTTTGGAGATACAGACCTGGCATACTCAATACTTTTACTACCCAGTTATCGCTTCTTCCTGCCCATTTTAGCAGTTCATATGAAAGTCCTGCGATTACGGGAATCAGCAGAATTCTAGATGTAATTCTCCAAAAAAGATTTGGCCATCCTAACAACGAAAATAATATTAAGCTGATTACCATTACAAACATTAAAAAACTAGTTCCACACCTTGGGTGCAAAGTATAAAATTTCTGAGCATTTTCAGGAGTAAGTTCAAGACCATTCTCAAAACAGTGTATGCATTTATGCTCTGCTCCATGATATTGAAATACAGTTTTTATATCTTTCATTTTAGAAATAGCCAGAATATAGATTACAAACAGTATAATTCGTAAAAATCCTTCTAACAAATTAAGAAGAATATTACTATCTACATAAGCATCTAAAAAGTTTATTACAACTGTCGGTAATAAGATGAAAATACCTATAGTCATAACCAGTGCTAAAACTACAGAAAGGTAAATCATTATATTCCATGCACCTTTTTCTCCAAATTTTTTCTTCATCCATGCGTCAAATTTATCTTCTTCATATCCGTCTTCTTCCGGCCAGTGTGCTTCCAATACATCTGCCGAATACATCAAAGTCTTTGTCCCCTGAACTAATGAAGACACAAAAGCAAAAACTCCTCTGATTATAGGCCACTTTGCCCACTTACCAGCCTTATGAATAGGTTCTGTTTTCATATGAATTCTGCCATCTGGAAGTCGTACCGCTACGGCACTTCTATTCATTCCCCTCATCATTATACCTTCCATGACAGCCTGCCCACCCACAGCTGTAGGGCATGCATCTTTCAAAAAAATCTTGCTTAAATCCATTTCTACCTCTTTTTTCTTATTCGTCCATAATTACTTTTTTAATGATTTGAATAAAGTCCTTATTCGTCTTAGTATGCGCTAAATTCTCAATTATAGTTTCAGTAACATCCTGCGTACTTCCACCAGACATTGCTCTTCTCATAGCCCAAATAGCTTCCATCTCTTCTTGACTCATAAGTAAATCTTCTCTTCTTGTTCCTGACTTGTTTAAATTTATTGCAGGGAAAATTCGTTTTTCGGATAATTTTCTGTCAAGATGAAGTTCCATATTACCTGTACCCTTAAATTCCTCAAATATAACATCATCCATTCGACTTCCTGTTTCAACCAAAGCAGTTGCAAGTATCGTTATGCTCCCACCTTCTTCCATTTTTCTGGCTGCACCAAAGAATTTCTTAGGTTTATGAAGTGCCCCAGGATCAAGTCCCCCTGATAATGTCCTCCCTGAAGCAGGAACAACCATGTTATACGCTCTAGCTAGTCTCGTAATACTATCTAATAAAATGACCACATCTTTTCCATGTTCAACAAGCCTTTGTGCCCGTGCTAAAACCATTTCCGCCACCTTAACGTGGTGCTGAGGCATCTCATCAAAAGTAGAATAAATCACTTCTCCACCAACAAGAGATCGTTTCATATCTGTCACTTCTTCTGGTCTTTCATCAACAAGAAGAACTATCATCTCCACCTCAGGGTATTTCTTCTCTATGTTATTTGCTATTTTTTTTAGCAAAACTGTTTTTCCTGCTTTAGGTGGCGCAACGATTAAACCTCTTTGGCCTCTACCAATAGGCGCGACTAAGTCAATCAGCCTCATTGATAAATCCCTGCTCTCATCTTCTAGCGATAATCTCTCTCTTGGGAAAATTGGAGTTAAATCATCAAAATCCGGTCTCGATATTGCAGCTCCCGGTTCATCTCCATTTACCGTTACTACATATAGCAGTGCCCCAAATCGTTCTCCTTCATTGGGGTGTCTTGAAATTCCCTTTATTTTATCTCCAGTCTTTAAGTTAAACCTTCTGATTTGTGTTGGTGCAACATATACATCCTTTTCACTTGTCAAAAAATTATTAAACCTTAAGAAACCAAAACCACCATCTGCAATCTCCAGTATGCCCTCCACCTCTGGTCTATCTTCTTTATCTGGAATTACTGTGCGTTCAGCATCCTTATCTTCTTTAATTTGTTTTATTTCTTCACTCATATAATATTGGCAAAATATGCCTTTCCTTTCTATATACTAAAATTGGTTAATTGGGAAATAATTAGATTCAGGGCAAGAAACCCTAAGATTAATAACAACTAATTTAGATCTGAAATCTACAATACATTATAATACAACGGAGTTTACTTTTAAAGGGGATATTTTTGTCGAATGTTTATGAAAGCTATGCTCTAAGTAAAAATAAAGGCTGCCAAGAACACGGCAGCCTTAAGGATATACAATTTAGTTGAATTTTAATTAATATTTATATAATATTTATTTATATTTCTCTAATTATGTATTATTATTTTCTGTAATCGTAGAAACCTATACCGGATTTTCTACCTAATTTACCTGCTCTTACCATTTTTCTTAATAGAGTATGTGCTCTATATTTAGGATCCCCATATTCTGAATACAATACATCCATAATAGCAAGGCATACATCAAGTCCAATAAGATCTCCTAACTCTAATGGTCCCATTGGATGGTTTGCGCCAAGTTTCATTGCATTATCTATACCTTCAGCATCTGCAACTCCATCAGCTAAAATACCAATTCCTTCGTTTATCATAGGGATTAAAATTCTGTTTACTACAAATCCTGGTGCCTCTTCTACTTCTACAGGAGTCTTACCTAAAGCTTTCGCTAATTCGATAATTGTGTTTTTAGTTTCTTCTGAAGTAGCTAATCCCTTAATAATTTCAACTAATTTCATAGCTGGCACTGGATTAAAGAAATGCATTCCGATAATTTTATCTGGTCTGCCAGTAGCTGCGGCGATTTCTGTTATTGAAAGGGAAGAAGTGTTAGTAGCAATAATTGCTTCTGGTTTGCAAAGCTGGTCTAGTTCTGCAAATAAAGCCTTTTTTGCTTCCATATCTTCTGTAGCCGCTTCGATAATTAAGTCTGCATCTGCAACTATATTAATGTCTGTTGAGCCATGTACTCTTGACATTATTTCTTCTTTAGCTTCAGCAGTAATCTTTTCTTTAGCAACCATCTTATCTAAATTCTTGTTTACTCTAGCAAGTCCTTTCTCTATAGAGGATTCTCTTCTAGCTCTCAGAACTACTTCGTAACCATTCTGAGCAAGAATTTGGATTATTCCGGCTCCCATTGTTCCTGTACCTAGTACACCAATTTTTTTCATCGTAATAACCTCCTATTTATTAGTTAATTTTAACTTTTCTAATTTGTTAAAAAATTAACTTTTACACCCTCATTATAACATATAATAATTTAAAGTAAACCCCAATTTTTCATTAAATGCAAAGTTATTCCATTTGATATTTCCATAAAATATATCAGCTGTCCCAAATTATATTCATCACAGACTTCTATTTCAATTTTAAAACCTGGTACGTTGCTATTTTCTAAGTAATCACATAGGCTATCTTCTTGTTCTTTCAATAAGGATGACAAGGTCCCCTCTTCACTTGTCCCTTCAAAATTAGGCATCATTATATCTGACTCCGGCGTCTTAACAGATAGCATAGTAATAAAACTATTCTTCAATTTTTCATTTGAAATTATTGGCATATTGTATTTCTTTATATATGTATTTTGTTCTGCCATAAGTTCTTCAAAATATGATGTCAAACAGTCAAATTCTTTTTGATAAAATAATATATTCTCTTTATAAAACCTTTCTTTAATACATTTAGCCTTTATCAACCCATAATCTTTTGCATCGAAATCCCATCTTGGTGATGATACCAAGTCGTAATATCCCCTCATAAAGGCTTCTATATCTACTCCTGCAACATAAAGAGGAAGTAAAACGGCAGGTGTAAAGTCTATGTTTTCTTTTTCTATTTCATCAGGACAAAGCAAGAATGGAAGGTCGTCTAATTGTGCCTGACCAGAAAAAAATGAACTTTGTTTATTTCCTACTAAGGTTATTTTTGTCTGGGCTTTTTCCGGGCCATATTTTGAAATCAAAAGCTTCTTTAGTATAGCAAAAGCCGCTTTAACCTGTACTTCTTCTTCTGACATTGCAATACCGATAACAGTAAAGTCTGTCTTTTCCAATTTCACAATTAATTCTTCATAGACTCTAGTCGATAAATTCTCCCCAATAATTACTACTTCATTGACTATTTTTTCAGTGGGAAGAGCCGACAATATTCCCTTTACAAGAAGGCCTTCAACCTTCGATGCCACTATTACACAAACTTTGCCTTGGTTTTTTAGTCTATCCCCATGTGCTTTAATAGTCCTAATTGTACTTTCATCGACAGGACTTAATCCTTTTTTTATTAATGATTGTTTCCACATATAATCCAAAGCATCTTCACCAAGGGTCCTAAGCTCATTTACAGTCTCTTCGTTGTATTCTATTCCAAATTTATTTATTTCAATATTCATAAATCTCACCTCAAGAATTATATTAACTTTATTTTAGTCAAATTGCAACAATATCAATACTTGATATGAATGTAAATTATAGTATAATGGTATAAATATACCTTTTAGAAAGGAGCTCGGCTGTGAAAAAGAGAGTATTATATTTGATCATTGTCGTCTTAATGTTTATGTTAACTGCAAGCTCTTATTCCTTTGCAGGTGACCCCCAAATGCGCAGTACAGCTTCTATAGGCTTTTATATTAATAGATCCAGTAATACTTATGTTACCGCTGATGTAGATGTTGACTTTGTCGCTGTGACCAATTCATACCAAGTTGCAGTGGTACTGGAAGAAAAGTTAAATGGTAATTGGACCAACGCTAAAGGTCTATATGCTGCAACAGAATATTTCAGAGGAAATAATAAAAGCTCTGTTCTTGTTTCTAAGCGTTGGAATGTAAAAAGTGGTAAACTATACAGAATTAAATGTGTAAGCATTGATAGATATAATAACGACTCAAAATCCAAATCCACTTCTATTATCTATTCGGAACCATTTTAAAAGTCCTCTAGAAATACAGAGGACTTTTCTTTATTCTTTTTATTTTATTTTATCTATAGTTGAACAAATTGAATTGTAATCCAGGGTAGTCTTTATAGTAACCTTAGATGTAGAGGTAATAAAAGTATAGCATTTCCTTTGCCTTCCAATGCCTTTAAAGTAAACAATGCGCCCCTGTCTTGTTCTATACTTTTTTTCATAATCCTTTACTACTAAAAGCCCTTGCCCATAACTCTGGAACAAATACATTATATCTTTTCCATCAGAAAAAATATATTCTACTTTATCAACATTTTCTGCACTTTTAATTGTCAATTCTTTAAACTTATAACCCTCTGGGATATAATATGGAACTAACAGGTCAGGATACTTTTTTTAAGTTCTAGAACCGACTCCCATTTAGTCTCACCTTTTATAACTTCTTCAGTGCCAGGTTGGCACCCCTGACCATTACCTTTTATAACAACATCTGAGTCCTTCTCAGTAATATTTGCTGATTTTTTGTCCGCCATTGCATAATTTTCCTGAAATCCATACACATACTCAAAACAGCAAACACCAACGCAAAGAGTCAACAAACTTAACGATACTATTATCAGTTGTTTGCGTTTTTTCTTTTTTTTGAATTTATCCGTTACTACCCATTTTTCTAATTGTTCTAGGGGAAGAATTTCTCTTTGAGCGTTACTCTCAATAACTTTTTTAAGATGATTAGAAACTTTTTCTTTATAATATATTTCTTCTTGTTCTACCAGCCTCATCTTTTTTCCTCTCCTCCAATATTCTCTTTTCTATCTTTTTTAATGCTCTATTCTCAATAGTCTTTACAGTGTTGTAATTCATTCCTAAAGCCTGTGCGATTTCTTTTAGCTTAAACCCGCTCCCAAAGCGAAGAATGATTATTTCACGAATAGGGGATTTCAGGTTATTAATATATTCAATCAAATCCTCATCGTGAAAACCCTCTGAAATATTTTCATAAATAGCCTTAAATGATACATTTTCTATCAGTTTATCCTTCCATTCTTCTTCACAATATGGTATTTCCCTTCGCCACTTTAAATTATTTTTTTTCAACATATGTTTTGCTTTTCTCTGAACTATTCTAAAAAGCCAACCGTCTATATTTTTAACGTTTGAAAGCTTTTCAATACCATTGTAAGCAGCAATCATTACTTCCTGCACCACATCATTTTTATCGCTTTCTGTGAGGCCAAATAATCCTACCATATGCTTTACAGAACCGTATTTTTGACATAACAAATCTTGTCTTTCTTTAAGTTCTTCTGCACTAATTTCCATTACAACCTAACTACCTTCCTTATTTTTTTGATAGCCCTTCAACATAGAATTTAGCTATCTGTTCCATGCATTTTAATTGATCAGCATTACACTTATTAAGGGGTTCAAGTATATTTTCTTTTAGTCGCCTCTTCTCTTCTGCTTCACTTGAGTCATTTTTCTTGCCAGCTAAAATATAATCAGCTGAGATATCCAATACCTGGGACAACAGATAAAGCTTTCTGATAGAAACACCTTTTTCTCCATATTCCACATCAGCAATAAACTTGCTAGATACTCCAATTAAACCGGCAAGCTCCTCTCTAGTCATATTAAGGAATTCTCTTTGTGATCGAATTCGCCTTCCCATCTCTTTATAATCTAAATCTTTAAGTTCCTTCTCAATTTTCACAATATTTTCCTCCATTAACTAGTACCAAAATTAATTGTAGCAGTATCTAATAGTTTAATGAAAATAATATTTTTTTAAATAAACCAATAGTTGTATAGTGTACAACTATTAGGGGAATATTCGACGTTTTCCCCTCTTTTTTTCAAAAAATAATTGAAAAGTGAAACTTTTTCGACATTTAAGGCACACTTTATACTGTGTGCTCATATTTATTATTTTTTAAAGTTATTTTAGAACTTATGTTAAAAATGAAGGAGGTTATTATCATGGATTTATCTTTACAACAAAAAATAGCAGAAAATATCAAGGCTCTTAGAAATTTATTTTCTTACACGCAGGAACAGATTTCCACTTTAATTCATACAAGCAGATCATCGTATGCGCTTTATGAATCAGGTAAAAAGGTTCCTAATACAGAATTATTAATATCTCTGGCAGAGGTTTATAATATTACTGTTGATACCATAATATCCCTTGATCTGGAAAGACTTAATCGAGATATATCTATAGGTGGTCACTATAAAAAACAGTTTGAAAGATTGGCAGATCTTTTTTTTGAACTTTCACCGGTATCCAGAGGCTGCTTATTAGAACGGGCCGAAATGCTATGTGAAGAAGAAAGAAGAAAGCTCTTCAATAAAGGCTCTTCTTCAGATGAAAAAGAACTGAGCCCCTTAGCCCAGTCCTAGTTTATTTTATTTTGTTTTGTTGTGTTTTTTATTATTACTTTCAGCGACTTATTATCTTACAAATAGCTGTTAGTTTTTCCTCGACAGAATGAACAAAGGTTTCAGCACATAGAATTACTAGTTTGTCGCCTCCTAAAAGCTCTGTACTTCCACAAGGGACAAATTCTTTACCATCTCTTATTACAGATACTACAAGGCAACCTGGAGGCAACAACATTTTTTCTATTTTTTCACCATCCATCTTAGAACCTAAGTACACATCACTTTCAAGAATAACCTTGTGTACTTTTTTACCCTGTAAGGTTTCTTCGCCTTTTTGCTTAGCTAACATCCTGTCTAGCAATTGATCATAAATAGGCACGCCCTTTAGCAAATCCGCCGTTACGTATGATACTAATGCCACTATGGCAAGGGATAGCAAGCTGTTAAAATCACCTGTCATTTCTGTAATTAATATAACCCCCGTTACAGGCGCTCTTACAATGGCGGAAAAATATCCTGCCATTCCTAAAATCACAAAGTTTGTCATGTACATATCATCATAGTCAAATGCAAGCCCTGCCAATTGCGCAAAAACGCCTCCCGTAATTGCTCCTAAAACTAGCAATGGAAGGAATATGCCACCCGGTGCTCCTGAGCCAAAACTTAAAGCAGAGAAAATAAATTTTAGTATAAGTAATATAATTAAACTACTAATTACTAATTCATTTCTGCCTACTTGTCCCACAATCCCATGGCCACCTCCAAGAACTTCCGGATAAAAAATTGCAAATAATACTACAAATATAAATGGAATTATAAGCCTAATATTTTTATTTTTTATTTTTTCTAAAATATTTTGTGAAATTCTAATTGTAAAATTATAAAATACACCAAATGCACCTAATATTATACCAAGGCATATGATCATCCAATATTTCGAAAGAGGAAGTCTTTCACTTAAACTTAAATCAAATACAGGTTCCAGCCCAAATATGTATGAAGATACAAAATCAGAAGATACTGCCGCAGCCATAGTCGAAAGGAGAATATCTGTAGAAAAGTTTTTATGTAATTCTTCAAGGGCAAAAACCACTCCTGCCAAAGGGGCACAGAAGGCTCCTGCAAGTCCAGCTCCTGCCCCACAGGTCATTAACATCTTTTCTTCTGTTCTTAATCTTTTAGTAAGTCTCGAAAAACCCTTACCCACCATAGCTCCAAGCTGTATGCTAGGCCCTTCTCTTCCCAAGGACAATCCTCCGCCAATAGCAGCAACACCGCCTATAAATTTGCACAGTATGACTCTCCACCATTTTGCCTCAATCTGACCTTTCATCTCCCCTTTCACCTGGGGAATGCCACTTCCCGAGCATAAAGGCTCTTTATTGAGACAGAGAATCACAGCAAAAACTAAAATCGATAGAGCTAGAAAGGTTAACAGTCCTCTATTAATTCCTTGACTTCCATAGGCTAACATCCAGTTTCTTGCCACATCTGCTTTTTCCAAAGCCAACCTGAACATTGATACAACTAGCCCAGTTAGTATACCTACAGCAATTCCTTCTAAAATTAATTCATACTGAAAAATATCTATTCTTTCTAAAGTTTTATGTGTGTTGCTTTTCATATCGTTCCTTTTTAGTTTGAGTATAAGTTTGTAGTTACATATTCTGGATCTGAAGTGACATCTATACCAAGAGCCCTTAAGGTTTGTTCATCCCTATCACTTAGGATTGCAGTACAATGTGCTTTACATCCCCTTAAACATTGAAGCTTGCCTGCAGCTGTCTCCGCAGACGGATTAGTAGCACCTGATATAGTCAATGCCATCAATACCTCTTCACAGTTCAAGCTTGTTCTATCTGAATCCAGAACATTTATCTTTAAATTTTGTAATGTTTGAAGCACTTGTGGAGATATAAGATGTATATCGTCTGTAATTGCACAAAGTTTTTTTATTGCATTTAATACTACTGCTGCAGCCGCAACCATTCTCCTAGAGCTTCTTCCAGTAATAATTGTTCCATCAGGCATTTCCATTGCCATCACAACTACATTTTCATAACGCTTATCACAATTTCTCTTATATTCTGCGTAATCTCTAGCTGGCTGCACAACTTTTCTATCTAAAACATCTTTTCCAACCTCTTTCATCAGAAGCTTAGAACGCTCTAAAGAGCTTTCTGTGATCTTGCCTTTTTTATAATCACATTCAGCAATTAGATATCTTCTTATAATTTCCTGACAAGCAGCTTCTCTGCAGGCTTCATCATCAATAATCACAAATCCCGCTCTATTGACACCCATATCAGTAGGTGATTTATATTCTGATTCCTCTCCTGTGATCTTTTCGATTATTCTTTTTACTACAGGAAAAACTTCTAAGTCTCTATTATAATTTACAGCCATTTCACCATAGGTTTCTAAATGGTATGAGTCTATCATGTTTACATCTTTTAAATCTGCAGTTGCAGCTTCATATGCAATGTTTACAGGGTGTTTTAATGGAAGATTCCATATTGGAAAAGTCTCGAATTTTGCATATCTGACTTTAATGTCTCTTCTATAATCATGATACAATTGAGATAAGCAAGTAGCAAGCTTCCCGCTACCTCCTCCAGGGCCTGTAACTACTACTAAAGGCTTAGTTACTTCGATATATGGATTTGCGCCATAGCCTTCATCACTTACGATAGTATCTACATCTGTAGGATAACCTTTTGTGTAATAATGTTTATAAGTTTTTATGCCTCTTCTCTCTAGTTTATTTATGAACATATTTACAGCCGGTGCATCTTCATACCTGGTCACTACCACGCTATTAATTGACAGGTCATACTTTCTAAACATATCAATCAGCCTTAGTACCTCTAAATCATAAGTGATTCCAAAGTCTTGTCTTGTTTTGTTCGTTGTAATATCCCCAGCATAAATGCAAATTATTATTTCAGCCTGCTCTTTCAACTTCTGTAATAATTTAATTTTTGCATTTTCGTCAAAACCTGGCAGAACTCTCATGGCATGTTTGTCGTGAACTAGTTTACCACCAAACTCTAAATATAGTCTTTCGCTATTACCATGATTAATTCTTTCAAGGATATACTTCGATTGCTCTTCTATATACTTCTCCGCGTCAAATCCTTTATTCATCATCCATTCTCCTCATTTTTTATCTGTTTTTCTATAAGTATAACATTACAGCAAATACAATTGATGAAACTACCATTGCAATACAAAGAATCAATGCTATAATTCTCGCTGTTTTTTTACTCATCATTATCTTTTCCTCCCCTGACATCACATTATCGATATAATAGTTATTACATTACCTGAATATTTAACTCATTTCTGCCTTCTGCAACACCGGAAAGACTTACATGATAGTCAATTTTAATACTGCCAATTCCGTCTTTTGATAAGCTATTTATAACGTCGTTGGTAAGTACCTCCATATCCATAATCCCATATGGAGTCTCGTACCTTCCAGAGAATCTTTTTCCCTTTTCGAAAACTATCTCTGTGCCATAGCCTACCTGCTCTCCTATTCTTCTCATCTTTATGCAATCACCAGTAAGCTTAAGGGTAGTCTTACAACCCGGAAAACCTGAAAATTCACTTTCATCATACATTAAATATGTTGATTCTCCCTTTTCAAAAAGTTTACCTTCTGTAATAAATTCTAATTGTTCCTCACTTTTATCTTCAGTATTGTACTGTTTCCCTATTATTTTTAGCATAATATCTTTCATAACCTAATTCCACTATCCTTTCAATCAGTTGACCAAACTCAAGGCCCACCTCTCTCCACAATTCTGGAAACATACTGTATTTGGTAAAGCCCGGAATGGTATTTATCTCATTAATATATAACCTATCTGTCCCCTTTTCTATGAAAAAATCTATCCTTGCATATCCCTCACAATCAATAGCCTTGTATGCCATTTTTGCAAGGTTTTTAATCTCTTGACAAATTTCTTTAGGTAATCTTGCAGGAATAACTAATTCTGTTCCAACATCATCAGAATACTTGGCTTTATAATCATAAAAGTCATTTTTTGCAACTATCTCTCCCACAGCTGCAACCTCCAATTCGCTATTTCCAATTACTCCTGTTTCCACATCTCTACAATTAACGGCCTCTTCTACTATAATCCGTCTATCATATTTTAATGCTAGCTCTAAAGCTTCTTTTAGCTGACTTCTTTCCCTTGCTTTGCTTATGCCTACGCTAGAGCCCATATTAGAAGGTTTCACAAACATAGGGAAACCTAAATCCTGTTCCAGCTTTTCCAGTACATGGTCCCCATCTGATATTATATCATGTTCAGACAAAACAATATATTTGCAGCAAGGTAGACCCTTATCTCTAAAAACATCTTTTGCCAGAGCCTTATCCATAGCCAACGAAGATGCTAAAACACCACATCCCCCATATGGGATATCCAGCATTTCAAATACCCCTTGTATTTTTCCATCTTCCCCAAAAGGTCCATGTAAAATCGGTAAGGCAAAGTCGATTATTGACTTCAAGTTCCCAAAATTAAAATCAGTGGATTCTTCTTCCCACTGTCCATTCTTAATCTTATAAGGCTCACCCTGAAAAAGCTTCCATTGACCCTTTCGAGTTATGCCTATGCAAACAACCTGATATTTGCTTTTTTCTAATGCAGTGATAACAGAGGTGGCTGACAAAAGAGAAATTTCATGTTCTCCCGATCTTCCACCAAAAATTACACCAATTCTTTCCATATGATATCTCCTATATTCTTTCTGCCTAAATACTCTCAAGAATTTCTATCAAATGTTTTTTATCAAATTGGTATTTCTTCTCGCAAAACTGGCAGACAAGCTCTGCTTTTCCGTCCTCATCTATTATCTGTTTTAAATCTTTTTTCCCAATTGTCATCAAAGCTTTTTCAAGTCTTTCAAAACTACAATCACATTGCCATTTTATCTCTTTTAAGTCTAACTTTACCGGCTTGAATTGGTCTTCTACATCTACAAATATGTTTTCCATTAGTCTTTCCAAAACTTCTTCTTCGCTTAATCCGTTTGTTTCATCAATGGTATTTTCTATAAGTGTTGTAAGCGGCGGCATCTTATCAAGCATTTGCTCTAATGCATCTATTGATCCTTCTTCTGCGTTTGGCAACATCTGGATAAACATTCCACCAGCACAAAGAACCGTATAATCTGTATTTATCTTTACTCCTAATGCAATAGAAGTATTCTGTTGCTCTGATATAAAATAATATGCAGTAAGGTCGTCTGCTATTTCTCCTGATACTAATGCAATTTTACCGATATAAGGCTCTTTTAACCCTAAGTCCTTAATTACAGTCAATTCTCCTATGCCTAAAGAACCTCCCACGTCTAGCTTTCCATTTTCTTTTTTTGGAAGATCTACGTTAGGATTAGCGATATATCCTTTCACAACGCCTTCGCCATTAGCTGTTGCTAATATCTGTTTAGCTGGACCCTCACCTTTAAACTGTACTGTCAGCTTGTCCGACGGGTTTTTTAACATTAAGCCCATTAACCCTGCTCCTGTCAAAACTCGTCCCAGGCCGGCTGTTGCCAGAGGAGTTGTATTATGAATTTTTCTTGCCTCCTCAACTAACTCTGTTGTTATAGTAAGATATAATCTATATGATTTGCTCTTATCTATAGCTGTTATGACTCTATTCATTGGTCCACCTCTTTCCTTTTTATTATTTATAATCTCTAACGGTATATTTTATCATATATTTTACAATTTTAACACACAAAATCCACATTTACGAAGTATAATTTGGTCATAATATAAAAAGAATGAAAAATTACGAAAGGAAGGGGCATTTATGAATAATAACAATTATAATGATTTTGAAAGTATGGAAGGTGACAATTTCATAATGAGAGATCCTGGTCCAGATGAATCTGAAAAAAAAGAAGATTTAGCTTATATAGAGCCTTCAAAATCTTACGAAAACCGAAGAAACAAACCTAAAGAAAAATCGCCTTTTGTTACAAAAAAAGTTTTTACTCTAACAATTATTCTTTGCGTATTCTTTTCCTCGGCCCTTAGTTTTGGAGCTTTTTCCTTAGCCTCAAATTGGGGGGATTTAGGAAATACTAATACCAAAAATATATCTGCTACAAACTATAATATCGCAAAAGCTACAGGAAGTGAATTATCTGTTCAAGAAATAGTTGCTAAAAACGAAAATTCAGTAGTTGAAATTAGGACGGAATCAGTTGCAACTGATGTATGGATGCAACAGTATGTTACCGAAGGAGCAGGAAGTGGTGTAATAATCGATGCCGACGGATATATTATTACGAATAACCATGTAATTGATGGGGCAAGCAAAATAACAGTAACACTTCATAATGGTGCAGAATATCAAGCTTCCCTTGTTGCTACCGACTCCTTAACCGATATTGCAGTAATAAAAATAAAGGCTAAAAATTTAGTTGCCGCAACTTATGGAGATAGTTCTAAACTTTCAGTTGGAGATCTTGCGATAGCTATTGGTAATCCACTAGGAGAACTGGGAGGCACTGCTACGTCAGGGATTATTAGTGCCCTAGATAGAGAACTTACTATAGAGGGTAAAAAAATGACTCTTTTGCAAGTTGACGCTTCAATTAACCCAGGCAATTCCGGTGGCGGATTATTCAATCAATATGGACAGCTTGTGGGATTAGTAGTTGCAAAATCCTCAGGCTCTGACGTGGAGGGTTTAGGTTTCGCAATTCCTTCCGCTCAGGTTTCTAGAGTTGTTTCTGATTTAATCAAAAATGGCCATGTTACAAACAGGCCTTCTGCCGGTATAAAGATACAAGATTTATCTTCTGCACAGGCCGCTATGCAGCAAGGATACAGAATGACCGGTGTGTATATAGCAGAAGTGGTAGGAGAAAATGCTAAAAAAGCAGGTTTTAGAGCAGGCGACATGCTTTACTATATTGAAGATACCCAAATTGATAGTGCTGCCACTCTTCTTTCAGAAATCCAATCTCATAAGGTCGGTGATACTGTAAAATTCACAGTAATAAGAGATAATAAAACTGTAGAAATAAAAGTAAAATTATCAGAAGCACAATAAAATTTAACGCCCAAAATCTCAAAAAGGTCTTAGAATCTACAAAGAATCTAAGACCTTTATATATTTTTTTGTTTATTTATACTAATTTGTTGGTATAAACAAAATGTTATTTATTATTTTATTATAGGAGATTGGATATTATTATGAAAAAGTTATTTCAGAATCTACCGTTTAGACTTCTTTTAGGAGTTGTAATAGGTATTATTATTGGGCTTTATGCCAACCAAAGTGTAATGCACGTCATTGTCACTTTTAAGTATTTGTTTGGGCAGGTTATTACATTCTGCGTCCCTCTAATAATTCTAGGATTCATCGCCCCATCAATTACAAGATTAGGAAACAATGCATCGAGAATGTTAGGTTATGCAGTTGCAATTGCTTACATCTCTTCTATTGGAGCAGCTCTTTTCTCAATGGCTGCAGGATATGGAATTATTCCACACCTTTCAATAGTCTCTGATGTTGATGGCCTAAAAGAACTACCTGATGTTATTTTTAAGCTAGATATTCCACAGATTATGCCAGTAATGAGCGCCCTTGTCTTAGCTATACTGCTAGGCCTTGCCGTTTCATGGACTAAATCAAAAAATTTTGCAAATATTTTAGAAGAATTTCAGCAAGTTGTTTTAGCTATAGTAACTAAAGTTATTATTCCATTGTTACCTTTCTTCATCGCTTGCTCTTTCTGCACACTATCTTATGAAGGTACTATTACGAAGCAGTTCCCTGTATTCGTTAAGGTAATATTAATTGTAATGATTGGTCACTATATCTGGCTTGCTTTACTTTATGCTATTTCAGGAGCATATTCTAAGAAAAACCCTCTTGAGGTACTAAGACACTATGGACCTGCTTATATTACAGCAGTAGGGACTATGTCATCTGCTGCGACACTGGCAGTTGCCCTAAATGGCGCTAAAAAATCACAGGTGCTAAGAAGGGATATGGTTGATTTTGGTATTCCATTATTTGCGAATATTCATCTATGTGGTTCTGTTCTGACAGAAGTTTTCTTTGTTATGACAATTTCTCAAATACTATATGGAAGCATCCCTGCAGTAGGCACAATGGTTCTTTTCTGCTTACTCTTAGGTATATTTGCCATCGGGGCTCCCGGTGTTCCCGGAGGAACTGTAATGGCCTCACTTGGCCTTATATCTGGAATCTTATTATTCGATGATACAGGTATAAGCTTAATGCTTACAATATTTGCACTACAAGATAGTTTTGGTACTGCTTGCAATGTAACCGGAGATGGTGCACTTACATTATTGCTTACAGGCTATGCTGACAAACACAACATTGAAGAACAGCATATTGATGGCTCTGATATAGTATAAAAAAACACAGGTCTTACTCTTACGAGTCTGACCTGTATTTTTTTACAATTTCAGCAACTTTAGATTTCAGAACAATTCCGTCTTCTTCACTTATATTTAATTGATCACTATATATGTGTTCCTTAGAATCTATTAGGCATAATGGTGGAAATAATACGCACCACCAGTTTTGACCATTACCTGCACCGATTGTTATGTTCAGTGCTTCATAATTGCCTGCTGGAAAACTTATATCTCCATAGGTTTTTTCAGGAATATAGGTGACACCTAATTTCGACCTTACAGTATAATCGTAACCATTATCACGTATTATCTTTTCAGCCAAATTATTTATGTCGCCTATATTTCTATTAATATATGCTCGAGTCAGGTCAATTGTGTTTCCCTTTGATGAAACAACCTCTGAAGCAATATCCGTTTCAACTGCAGTTAAAATACCATCTCTCACCTTTAGTTTTAAAGATTGATCTTCTTCTGAATCGCTGTTTGCAATTACATGAAATCTAATTACTTCTCCATGATCATTAGGTATATTCTTTATGTATATCTCTCCTACAGTTAATGTCACAGTCATCATAAATACAATAATCAAAATTTCTATCTGCAAGCTAGTCAATTTTCTCATGGGCATAAATCCTTTCTCTTTTGTTATGATGATTGTGGACCAGTTAACGCTATTTTATTCACTTAATAATTAAAAGTTTTTGACCTTTTTCAATCCCTTTCGATACATCGTTAAGTTGGGTTATATTATCTATAGATGTTTTGAATCGTTTTGCAACTGTCCAGAGAGTATCATTATCTTGAACCACGCTGATAGCCATAGATGGTGTTTTTTTCTTGTTTTTTTCAACACAAAATCTTGGAGTTCTCAAGGTCTTTATTTCTTCGCACTGGATTAATTCAGCGAAAATAACTAATGAGCAATTAAACTCGATTTGTTTTTTATTTATCTTATCCGCCCATAAATCCTTAATATACACTTCTCTATTTATCTTACAAATTTTTGCCATATTATTAATATCGCTAACGCTTCTATATGGAAGAGTTTCATTAATTGTAAATAATAACCCACTGTCCCCTTCTGCCTGACATAAAATTTTACATGATAACTCTCCTGTAATAATACACTTACCCTTTTCTATTTTCGCATCTGCACTTTTTATATTTGCAAAGCAGCAAACAACTTTTTCTATACCGCTAATATGCTCGGGCATGCCTATTATCTCTCTTATAGATGTCTCCGACATAAGATTATCAGAAATATTGAAAAAACTATCTTTTTCAAAATCACAGCAGAATTCTCTCTCCTTATGATATCCATCTACTACAATCTCTTTTTCTATAGTCTTATATAATTCTATAGACGTTTCCAAATCACCTGTGATCTTAAATCCGACTTTGCCTTCCTCGTCTTCATCTATGTCAAGCTTTAAGCAACTGCTATCAAAGGATACTCTGCTACCACTCCAAGGCCCACTTTGATTAACCGGAATAAACTCAGTGAATTCTACACGCCCCTGATACTGGAAAAGATCCATATCCCCTTCATCAACCAAGCTTTCCCCACAGTAAAGTATATTGCAATATATGAACCCATTTATTACGATTTTTTCTCCTGTAATCTGTTTATAATTCTCAACCACAGAGATGCAGTGTTTTAATATCTTTCTTGGGTTCCCCTGATTATCCTTTAGATACAAAAAATCTTCTATGGTTAATACATCTTTTTTCCTTAAGCACACATCTGTGAAATAGTTCTTCTCCTTAAGCGTCTCAATATCATCGTTAATTAGTTTTTCAAATATATCTATCTGCTTTGTTCCATATTGTCTAACTTGTAATTCCACCGTAGCCTTAATTCTGAATTTCCTCTCATTGATTATCATATGTTCAATGTTTTGAACCAGGCCTTGTAATACTAAGATGTTCTCCTCTTTTTCATCTAATTCAAGCTGTGTTTTAAAAGGTATTTTGGTATCTATAGATACCACCTTTTCATCACATGGACTATCAGGAATATAGATGGTCTGTAGAGAAATTTCTCCATTTTCTGTGTTTACAATTCTTACAGTTCCATCCATTAGTAAGATCTCTTTCATATCCATTTTAATATCCGGGACAAGAATATCTTCCTCTACATTTATTACAATTTCTTTAGAATCAATTAAGCTATTAAGTTTTAAAGGTGCATACACCCCACTCGCCGCCTCTAAAACCGGCTCTTCTTCCTCAACTTTTTCATCTTGTGCAAAAGATATAACATCTTCTTCAACAAATGCGATTTCCGTCATATCGCTTTCTTCTTTTGTTTCTATGGTCTCCACCTCTGCAACAACTACCTCAGGCTCTATCGCCAAATCCTTGACTGGCTCCTTTGCTGGTTGCATCGCAAAATCAGGAATATCATTTTCATATATCATGGTTTTCTCCCTTCTGCCACTTAGTCTTGGTATATTCTATTCACAGTAATATATATATATGTCCTATATAAAAAAAAAGTCCTAGACTCTACTGGTCTAGAACTTTTTATATAAAGTTATTATATTAGAAACTTCCTTTAAATACTTTTTCGCCTTCACTTATTACGAACTCTTTTAATTTTTTAACATGCCTGTCTGCCGCAATCCTAGCCGCGTCAGAATCTCCGCTGACTATAGCATTAATAATTTCTTCATGCTCCATTGGCATTCTTTTATATCGAGTAAAATCATCATAGTATAAATATCTAAATCTCAATGCTAATTCCTGAACAGTCTCAAGTAACTGGGCTAATGTTTTATTTCCACTGCAAGCAACAATGAGACTATGAAACATCTCATCATAATGAATAATTTTCTCCGTATCATTAACCTTAATAGCATCACTATAACCTTGGGTTATTCTTGTCATTTCTTCTCTTTGCCCATCGGTAATTCTTGTTGCCGCAAGAGCTGCCGCCAGCCCTTCTAAATCTTCTCTAACCTCTAATATATCCACCATATCTTTAACGGATATATCAGATGCATATGCACCTTTTCTAGGCTCTATTGTAACAAGCCCTTCTTTCTCCAATTTTCGAATTGCCTCTCTAACAGGAGTTCTACTTACCCCCATTTCTTCAGCCAATTCAACTTCCATCATTCGCGTTCCTGGAACAACTTTGCCTGTCAAAATCTGTCGTTTAAGTTCTTCATAGACTATTTCTCTCAAAGGTCTATGGTTTTGTAGATCAAAATTTAACATGATTATCTCCTGTTTCTATTTAATGGTTTTTGTCCAATATGCTTCGTATTTTAAATTTCTCATTAATTTACTAGCATCTTGAGCATCTTCTATTTTCTTATAAAGTGCAAAAACGGTAGGTCCACTACCGCTCATTAGAACCTTAAAAGCAGCGGTTTCTTTCTCCAATATCTCTTTAATTTTACTTATTTCAGGATATCTCTTCAGCGTATAGTTTTCTAATACATTTACCATATTCTCTATAGCCTTATCTGTTCTGCC
The DNA here is from genome assembly GCA_040307645.1 of Anaerovoracaceae bacterium. Taxonomy (GTDB): domain Bacteria; phylum Bacillota; class Clostridia; order Peptostreptococcales; family Anaerovoracaceae; genus JAVXAG01. The sequence continues at coordinate 28,508 of JAWRJF010000082.1, forward strand.
TTCTCTAAGATGTTTTTCTAAAGCATTATTATCGGGCCTTCTCCGTATCTGGCATTTGTCAATTCCAGCATAGACCTCTTTCGTAGAAACTCCTATTGG
>JAWRJF010000083.1:0-4199 GCA_040307645.1 Anaerovoracaceae bacterium
GTTGTTATGAAAGTTAAGCGTTCCCTTTTTTGAGGAGTTCTGATACATTAACCTTGCTCATGATTCTTTTCCATTTCTGTTTATTTTGGTTATTAATATCATAACAGATTAGCTTTCAGGAGCATTATTTATTTAATTATGTTTCATTTAATTTTACAACTTGCCTACTAAAAATAAATTACTTTTTGAGTCTTATTAAGGGTATTTATTTTTTCTATCTACTCAATCCCTATTAAAAATCTAACCTGTCAACTCGACCCTACAAGTAGTTTACCCATTAAATAAAGAATTTTAAGATTAAAAGGCACTAACACACATCAGGCAGAAAACCTTTCAACCTTGAAAATCCTTTATTTATAAGTATTTTGAACACTCCTATTTCTCAACCTTCGACATCAAGACAACATACTAAAAATGGATTGAGTTGACAGGGAGTACGTCTGTTGCCTCCGGTAGTTCGTAGAAACTGGTTGATAGGCAAAATTTGCCTTTCGGTTGTTCGCGGAAACATGTCGACAAACTGGAATTTGTATGTTTCTACGAGAAGTGCTTGAATTCGAATTTTATATTTTCTTATACAATTCTATTCTCGCTCCGATCCCACATATTTTTGGCAAATAAAGCCGTCAAGACTGTCATAATACAAATTACCACTTCGATAGCAGTAACCGGCACATTATACTGTGCAAGAGTTACGGCAAGTGCATCAACAAAAAAGTGGATCAGGATCGCCACCGGATACAAATACAACCTATTTTTATTTTTAGCCGCAAACCATACGATCACCGACAGCGCGATCTGAAGCGTCACTGCAAAAACACGCTCCATAATCCCAATCAAAAAAATATAAGAAGACGTTGTTGTCAGAGTCTCAAGTCCGGCTTCCAACTGTATAAGGGCATCTCTGGATAAGGAACCGGTTATTACAGAGATATTCCCGCTGTTGATCATTATTGCAAGAACGACATACCTGATCATGGAGACACCCAGAAGAACCGCTGCTTCAAATCCACCGTGACCTGCACCATACATCAGGGCGTTGATATCCTTATCTCTCTTCTTTCGGAGCACCGTTTTGAAAGCGATAAACCTTCCTGTCTCTTCGAAAAGACCGGCCATCAGTCCCCCGTAAAGGGCATACAGCCAGATGTTGTTCTGAATCTTTTCCCCAACAGATGATCCGAGCACGATCTGATGAACTGCCGATTCCAGAATCAGCGCGAAAACGAGCATGACACCGCAACCGACAATAAAGGGAAGAATGTTGGCATTCTTTTTCTTCCGGAAGTAAAAGAATAAAGCGACCGGAATGGCAAATCCCGCGAGACATGAAATGACCATAAAAACGATTGTCATAACAGATACTGTCTCTGTCATTTTCTCTCCTCCTCTCTTGCCACCTCTACGCAAAAGCCGTGATGTCCGCAGGATGTACAGGTGAGTTTACGAGTTGTGGGCGTATGCCTTGCCCAGAACGCTTCCTTCAGAGTAGGTTTAAATACCGTGTGACATTGTGGGCAGAGATAAGCGACGTGGCTGAAATAGTACTTTGAGATCAAGATCGCGCAAGGAATTCCGACTGCGGCATAGATAAGAAGCGGCCACCATATCCTGTTTACGATCGCTAGAATAATAGCCGTCCACTGGATGATCCCCACAGGGATAGCGGACAGAAGCAGATTCCGATGGATCTTCTTCAATTTCTTTTTGTTTGACATTGTGTATGCTACGTCACCAATGGATTCGACAGAGATCGTTTCAACGTTCTTCAGTTCACGGTGAAGTGCTTCTAACTTTTTCAGTTTTTCCTGACGCTCTCTGATTTCATCCTTCAGATCCTGTTCCTGCTGATCCAAGAGAAGCGTAATCACATTACCTGGATTGTCTTCGGAAAGCATCTGAGAAATGGAATTAATTGGAAGATCTAACTCTCTGAGGAAACAGATAATTTTCATTCGCTTCAAATCATCTTCAGAATAAAGACGCCTGCCACCTTCAGACAATTCTGTCGGAACAAGGATACCGCGAGTATCATAATACTGAACAGTCCTGACTGTCACACCGCAAAGTTTTGCGATTTCTCCTGTCGTGTATTTTGACATAGCTTTTCACCTCCTTTTCGTTAAGAATAGCTCATGACGTTGCGTCACAATCAACCCTTGACGCAAGGGGATTTTTCAAAAAATCTTTCTTTTTTTTCTCAAAAGTTCTTTGCCACAGAAACTCAACCATAGTGAGGAGCTTTCGAACTGACATTTAAATCACAGCCTCAATCCTTTGACATCTAAACCGCTAATTCACCCCTCTAGTATCAAAATTGTAAGCACAAAACCCTCAAATAGATTTATTTTAAGGCTTTGGCTATTACAATTTATATTTTTCTTAAAACTTTTCCATAAGGATGTGATAGATCTCTATTTTCAATAGCAACTAGTTTATTATCCTCTTTCATTTTATCAATGCCCAAAGCGTACCAACTATAACTAATTCCAAGATTATTCACCTAAGAGTTTACCTATAAATCACACCATAATGAATTCATTCTTTGAACACTTCCTTATGATAATAAAAGCATAAAAATCTTCTGATACAGAAGTTGTTTTTCCAGAAGTAAGAACTGATATAATTTTCCTATATCGACTTCTCCCCAGTAATTATAAATTACTATTTCATTCTCAGATAATTTCTTATACTCGGGGAAAGAAACAATACTGATATTGCAGTCAATATTTTCAATATATAGTAAACAAACTAAAATCCGTATGGGGAATAAGGGGTATTTCTTTTCTATATTCGAATAGTTTTGCCATTTTGAGCAGTAGACAGCAATTTCTCCATATCTATACGTTGATTTTGGGAAAACTGCTCCTGCTCTTTATTATCATAATCAAATCCACCACACATTTTGAAGAAAGTATTTTGCTGCTCATTTCCATCAATCTCACTTAAAACATCACTAATATATAGTGAAAAATCTATATTAACAACATCTTTGGAACTTCCACAAACTGCTTGATATTTAAAATGTTTCTTCAATTCAGCTTTTGTTGGTTTTTTCCTTATTTAGCTGACTGTATCACGTATCATGTTTTTTTCATTATAAATTTTGTTGATTTCATGGAGTCCTTTTTACTTTCAATAAATACTATTTCAAGCATAATTTTACAACCTTGCATATATAACAGTGATCCATTATCTTAATCAATGATTTGGATATAAGGATTCCTTGTTTTCAACTCCCACTTTCCCGGAGATTGTTTTTCAAAAAATACTCCTTGAATATCTATAAACTTCTTATATTTAGCTTGAAATTCATTTTGTATAAGCAGTTTTACCTTATAGTCATAAGAGCAAAGATAAATTTTATTATTATAATACTTCACAAAAAGTGCATCATAGTTTCCGGTATTCTTTTCTGAAAAATGTGCTACTATTTTTTTGAATGTTTTTGTAGTAATGGACTTATTACTTATATCTAATAATGTAAGCCATCTATAGGACTTTTCTGAACAATTTATTTCACCACTTTGTAATGACCTAAAAATATCAAACAGTTGCTCTTTTACAGAGGATTCAGCATCAATATTAATTAAAGAAGATAGTTCTAAAGCACATTCTCTTGATTTTATGCCCGATAAATATACTTTTGCGCTCTCAATGTTAGGAACTCCTATTTCAGAAAATAGTGATAAATTTTCTAAAACTGTAGCTTCATTGGACTTATTACTCAAATTCATTTTTTTTGAAATGGCATTAATTATCCACGGAAAATGGAATCCATAATATTTATTACATACGTCTATAGCTTTTTTATCTAATTTTTTAATTTCATTAATTGATATTCCATTATACCATTGTTCACGAATAGGTGAAGAGTTCGCCAATTGAATTAACTCAACATCTGTGTCTATTGGGAGATGTAATATAAGCATATCAAGATACTGTATGAGTGTCATAAGATCAGTAAATGTTTGTGGAGACTGAATATACTTTAAAACATTTTCTAATATTTCTTCAAAATGTTCGTCGATAAACAAGCTAGCCTTAAGGGGAACGCTAGAACACGCAATAGACTTCCAGTTTTGAGGGGATCCAGCTAATTTAATAACTCCCTGATTTCTGGCCTTTAAGATTTCTATAACTTGTTTTTGTGTAATCATCTCAGAATTCTTTGCTTGTATATATGCTAATGATCTACG
>JAWRJF010000084.1:0-2773 GCA_040307645.1 Anaerovoracaceae bacterium
ATTAACTTCAACCCTTATGAGTATTTGATTGTTTAAATATCTTTCTTGAACTTTAGATTTCATCTCTATTTTACCACTTCTGTCAACATCAACAATAAATGATTCTTTGTTGTCCATACTTGAGACTTCTAATTGTAATTTTTGATTACATCCCGGTAATGCTACCGGAGTTTCATTAAACTTTTTTTAGTTTTCATTAGGTTTTCAAATATTTTATTTGTAATCTCCAAAATACCACCTCTTTATAATTGCTATTTTCATTTAATAAACCTCACTTTTCTGCGTAAGGCAAATATTTTTTAATTGCTTCTTCGGCAGCGGCCTTTGCGTCTTCAAATTCTTTAAAATTATTTTGGTATATATACTTGCCTTCCCTTCTTATAGAGACCCTCCATGTATTAAGACTTTTGCACCAACTAACCCCACGTACACCCGTTTTATTATTCTTATTTAGGCCATTTTTATTTTGGTAATTTTGGGCATTAGTAATAACTCTTAGGTTGCAGCTTCTATTATCTAAAGAGTTATGGTTTATATGGTCTACAACTAGGTTTTTTGGCGGTTCTAACAAATACCTATGAAGTGAGACTCTCTTAGATTTGCCATCTTTTCTTGGAAGCTTGCCATCACAATAAAATTGCTGCCTATTTTGATCCCAATGAGCCATCCAAGTGTTAGGAAATTCTTGTACTTTCTTTAAATTTGCTGTGTCAATTATCGTTTCCATAACATCTCCATTTTGTCTATTAAGGAAGATGGTGACAGTATCTCCGCTAATTTTGAATTTATTTTTCATATCATCACCTCAATTTAATTATATCATTACACAATAATGGGGTAAATACTAAGTGTATATTAATATATATTTTCATTGGATCACCTCTTTGGCATTTATATGTTTATTACATATGAAATATGGGGTAAAAGAAAAGCTACCCTAAAGTAGCTTTTTTAAATTCCTAATGCTTTTTTGGTTTTAGGCCCTAATACGCCATCAACAGCGAGACCTTTATTTTTTTGGAACTTCTTAATAGCTGCTTTTGTATTTGTTCCCATAACTCCGTCAGCTTTGCCACAGTTATAGCCAAGCTCATTCAACTTTTGTTGAGCTTTCTTTATGTCAGCTGATTTAGTAGAAGTTGAACTTTTCTTTGATGACTTAGTAGTAGCTTTAGCACTATAAGGGCAAACACCATTTTTATGCAAATGAGCAGGATGTCCACCACAGTGATAATGGTATGATCCTAGACCACTTTTATTTTGATTATCCCGATGGCCACCATTGGAATCAGTTCTTCCCGGATGAGCTATTGCAGTAGTTGATGAAGCTAATAGCATTGTAGCCATTCCAAGCGTAGCAATTCTTTTTTTAGTGTTATTTTTCATTAAAAATTCCTCCTTTGTATTTTTAAATATTGATTTTATTTAGCTCCCAGAATTGTTTTTTAAATAGGTTAAACTATTAATTACAAAAATGAAAAAATTAATAACTAAAGATAGAAATATTTTAATTAAATAATAGCTAAAAGTAATGGGAAATATGATAAGTCTAAGGAATATGTTTTTAATGTGTTTTCTATTGTTAAAAGTAAAAGGATTCAAATAACTGATTTTATGAGGGTTTTGTATCTTTACTTTATTAGAACTGCTAAAATATGCTGGATTATTAAAAATTTCAGGACCAACTAATACTTTTCTTGGCTTACTACCTTCGTATCCGCCAATAATGCCCCTTTCCTCCATTTCATCTATTATCCTAGCTGCTTTTGCATATCCAATCTTTAAATTTCTTTGTAATAGTGAAATGGAAGCCTGTCCTTCTTTTATAACTAAATTGATTGCATCTAATAATAATTCATCTGGAGTATTGATGCCAAGTAAAGCACCATCTTTATAATCTTGTATGTTTTCAGTAATTTTTGTATTATATATAGGATTAACAGACATTATAGCCATTTTTATCAATTCATCTCTATCCCATAACTCAACATTATTTGCTTTAGCTAGTTCTATAGCATTGGGAGTAAAATAATTATTTGTAACCACCATACACTTATTAGCTTTGTAATAACTCTTTGCACCTACGATTTCTTGTATTGCCGAGACTCCAACAATACTATTGTATCTCTTAGCCTGAACAACGATTCTTTCTGAATTTTTTGAAATAATTAAATCTGCCCCATAATCATTTGAAGCTGGTGTAGATTCTACCTCGTAACCTAAATTTTTAAAGAGATTAAATAGATATTCTTCAAACTCTAGTCCGGATAAATTATCAATATATAAATCATCCATATTTGTTCTCTCCTTTGGCAGTAAAAAATTAAAAAACTTATTGACAAATTACGACAATAAACATAATATGGCAAATGCGTATTTCTAGCCATTTTTTCTAATGCTATTTTTATATATGTTAGTATAACAAAATATATATATTGTGTTATACTAACAATTTTAAAACAACACAAAATGGCTTGTTTGCAATACTTTTAGCATTGTGCTATCATATTTATAAATCAAAATATGCAGAAGAAAATTCAAAGTAAATAAAAATTAATGCTATTGCGCAAAGAACAAACGTTTGCTATAATGTATTTAAACATACGTTCGCCACTGCGATATTTACATAAAAAAAGGGGGCAAGAGTGGTGGAAGATATAGAGTGCATAAAAAACTTAATCAAAAAAATAATCATAGAATTTACAAAGGAAGAAAGGAAAGAAGCAATAAGGTGCATAATTGATAACAAAAAAGGCAATTTACCGTTAAGTTA
>JAWRJF010000085.1:0-9662 GCA_040307645.1 Anaerovoracaceae bacterium
TCAACACCATTATAGATTAATTGTTAATATGGTAGCGTTAATCGCTGAAAAAAATGCTTTATTTATACAAAAAATCGAGATTATGAGTAAAAAAAGCCTTAGAGAAAAGATTTTTGCTTATTTATTGTTTCAAGCAAGCAACAACGATTCTAAATACTTTACAATACCCTTAGGACGGGTACAATTAAGTGAATATCTAAATGTTGATAGAAGTGCACTCACAAGAGAATTAAATAACATGAGGGATGAAGGTTTTATTGATTTTGACAAGAATACATTTCGTATCCTTAGAGAACTAGAGTTTTAAATTATGGAGCAACTGAGAAATATTTTCACAGTTGCTTTTTATGTTGCATGTGCAACATAATCATGATGATATTTTGTATATACTCACATCATCAAAAGAAAGGGAGGAATAAAATGAGTGCATTTTTAGGACCTATACACAAATGGTTATTTCGAAAGATAGAGATTCAAGAAGAATTAGTAAGAGTAATTGTCAAGATAGGGGAAGAGGAATATGGAATCAGCGATTTAAACCAGTTAGTTGACAATAAATTTGGAACCCTTGAAACTGGCCAACTTGAAGATATAATAGATGGAAAGAATATTCATGGCTGGTTACAACAAAGGATTTCCCTAGTTGAAAGACGCTTAGCATTTGCAACGGTGACAGTTTTAGAAGACGATCCTGCTAGAATAAATAAGATTTGCGAGAAGATAAGGGATTATGGAAAAACAATTTCAGTAAACAGTGATAAATCATTAAAGGAAACTTATGTTTTTCTGGAGGATCTTTTGTTAAATGGGATGCCATGTGATCGCGTAAACCAGATAACTTGTGAAACTGAAGAAGAAATAAGCTGGGAGCAAACTGTGGATATTCATGAAGAATATTGGAAGTCTCTTGGTGGAGAGGTTAAATACTACTATTTAATTAGGGAAAGTTTAATTAACGGTACATTATATAGTAGTCCGTATGAGTTTTATAAAAAAACAGAAAATGAATATGTATTAAAAAATAGGAGGAACAAAATGGTTACAAAAGATATGATTTTAGGAGATTTATTAAGAGAAAATGCTAATGCAGCAGAGGTATTGATGTCATGTGGAATGCACTGCCTAGGATGCCCATCAGCACAAATGGAATCAATTGAGGATGCCTGTGCAGTTCATGGACTTGATGTAGAAGAAGTATTAGCAAAATTGAATGCATAAGGAGGAAAAATGTACGGAATTGATATTTTAGTTGAAGAACATAAAAACATTCTGAAGTTTGTTGCTTATGTAAAGAATATGTGCTGTGATGTTTTAGAGGGTAAAGATCTAAAAACACAAAGCTTTAGAGATTGTATTGATTTTGGTCGTAATTACGCTGATAAACATCATCACGCTAAGGAGGAAAAAATTCTATTTAGGATCATGTTGGAAAAATTAGGATTGCCAGCAGAAAAACTAATCAGAAGTGGGATGCTGGTGGAACATGATTTAGGAAGGTTTCATTTAAGACAGTTAGAAGAGGCATTAGATAAATATGATAGGGAACCGAAAACAGAAACAAAGCTTGACATTATTTCAAATGCGGCAGGGTATGCAGCTTTGCTTATAAGACATATTGATAAAGAAGATGCTGCAGCATATACCTTTGCAGAAAGAATGCTTTCTGATGAAGATAAAAAACGTGTTGATGATGAAACAAAGCAGTTTGAAAGTGATAGTGAAGAAATAGAACTAAATAAAAAATATATGAATTGGTTACATTCAATACTTTGATTACTTGCCGGGCACTAATGTGCCTGGCTTTTGTTATTTTCAACCTTTATAATTGAAATTTACTATTCTATAACATATAATGGAATCTATAATGAATTAGAAATTTATAATATTAGGGGGACAGATAATGGACGAAATTAAATTTGAAATTAGAACTACAATGGAAAAAGAAGATTATAGAAAGTTTTTATATTTAGCAACTTTCTTAAAAAATAAATTTGTTATTCCAATAATAGCCTTAATTTCCTTTGTAGGGAGTCTTATGCTTAACTGGGATTCTGAGGATTTGGATTGGACATTAATATTACTATATTGGTTAGGCTTCTTTATTATTGCTGTTTCCGTAATTTGCTTCAAGTTGGAAAGAAGAAACAAACAGAGAATAAAAACTGATAAGACAGGGGCTTTTGGTTCTGAAAATGTTCTAAAGTTTTACGAAGATAAAGTTATTATGGAAAATACTATACTTAAGTCGACAGGTGAATTAAAGTATGAACAGTTTTTTTCTCTACTAGAGAGCAAGAATTACTTTATCTTTTATTTAACAGCAAATCAGGCATCTCTATTAAGAAAAAAGGATATACAGTCCCTTGATATGTTCAAGAAATTTATTTTGGATAAGTTTAAGGGTAAATATAAAAATGTTTAAATTATTATAAGTTTAGATTATAATTAATATATATTGCTAATTTAAAACTACTAAGGAGAAGATAAAATGCCAATTAAAGTACCTAATAATTTGCCAGCAGTAAAGGTGCTGACTGGAGAAAATGTTTTCGTAATGACGGAAACCAGGGCTATGACTCAGGATATAAGACCTTTGCAGATTTTAATATTAAATCTTATGCCCACTAAGATAGATACAGAAACCCAGCTCACAAGGCTTCTTGGTAATACACCTTTGCAGGTTGAATTAGAACTTTTACAGACTAAAAGCCATAAGTCTCAGAATACATCTGAGGAACATATGCTGGCTTTTTATAAAACCTTTGATGAGGTTAAACATAAATACTATGACGGGTTGATTATTACTGGGGCTCCTGTGGAACTTCTACCTTTTGAAGAGGTTGAGTATTGGGAGGAGCTTTGTGAAATTATGGAGTGGTCAAAGCGCCATGTTCACAGTACATTCCACATATGCTGGGGGGCGCAGGCAGGCCTTTATTACCATTATGGTATTGAAAAAAGAAAGCTTCCAAAGAAACTATCGGGGGTGTATCTTCATACTTTAGACTATAATAAGGGGATGCTTTTTAGAGGTTTTGACGATACATTTTATGTACCTCATTCAAGAAATACAACTGTCGATAGAGAAGATGTGGAGGCTGTGCCGGAATTAAAAATAATTGCATCCTCTGAGGAGGCTGGAATATATGCCATAAAATCTGAAAACGATAGACAGATTTTTATCATGGGCCATTCTGAGTATGATAGGACTACGTTACTAAAAGAATATTTAAGGGATAAAAATGCAGGGCTTAATCCTGATGTTCCGTGTAATTATTTTCCTGATGATGATGATACAAAAGAGCCTGAGGTTAAGTGGAGATCTTGTGCTAACATGCTTTACTCAAACTGGCTAAACTACTTCGTATATCAGTCTACACCATATGATATTAGAGAGATACACGAAGAGAGTGCAGCGGAATTAATAAAAGAGCAAAAAGCAACACTAAAGGTGGCAAAATTCGGTGGAAGTTCCCTTGCTGACGGAAAGCAGTTCAAGAAGGTTTCAGATATTATAAAAAGTGATAACGCACGTAAATACATAGTAGTATCAGCACCGGGCAAACGCTTTGACGGTGATGAAAAGGTAACAGATCTTTTGATTTCTGCAACTGATGAAGATTTCCAAAAAGTAAAATCAAGATATGAAGAGATAATTAAAGAGTTAGATATAGATTTTGATCTTAACGGTGAAATGAAAGAAATAGAAAAAATAAGAACCGGTTTAGATTCTAAAGACTATATAATAAGTCGTGGTGAGTATTTATGCGGAAAAATTCTTGCAGCATATTTAGGCTTTGATTTTGTAGATGCAGCTGATTTAATAGTTTTTGATAAAGAGGGAGACTATGACAGTGATAAAACAAAGAAAAATGTTGTCAGCATTTTAACAAAACATGAAAGGGCAATTATCCCAGGGTTTTATGGAAGGGCAGAGAATGGATGGATTAAGACATTCTCGAGAGGTGGTTCTGATTTGTCCGGAGCTATAATATCAGCGGCAATAGGCGCTGATATTTACGAAAACTGGACTGATGTATCAGGCTTCTTAATGGCAGACCCTAAGATAGTAGAAAAACCTCTTACTGTACCGGTTATTACTTATAAGGAGCTTAGAGAACTCTCATATATGGGAGCAATAGTAATGCATGAAGATTCAGTTTTCCCTGTAAGAAATCTTGGAATTCCAATAAACATAAGAAATACAGAAAGTCCAGACGACGCAGGGACTCTTATAGTAAAAAATGCTGATTATTATCGCAGCAATTTATCAATTACAGGTATCTCGGGGAAAAAGGGTTATGCAACTATAAGTGTGGAAAAGGATAAATTAAACGAAAATCCTGATATAAGAACTAGTTTGCTTAGAATTTTTGATGAATATAATGTGGAAATCAAAAATATTTTATCTGGAATTGACTCTTTAAATATAATAATAAGAGAAGAATCTGTTAAGGATAATAAGGAAAACCTATTAGAGGCAATTGAAAATGAAATAAATCCTAATAGAATCAGCTATTCAACTGGTATAGCAATTATAGCCGTAGTCGGGAGAGAATTAGGATGTTCTCCAGCCATTGCTGTGAAGGTATTGGGCGCATTGGCAAATAAAAAAATCAATGTAAAACTAATTGACCATGGAGCTGAGAAAATCAATATGCTTATTGGTATTGATCACAGAGATTACCAAGGAGCAATAAAAGCTATATATAGAGAATTTACGACTATTTAATAAAAACAGCCTAAGATTGAATCTTAGGCTATTTTTATTAATTAATTCATGGTTATAGTCTTATTTATTTTTACTGATTTTCTCGAGTCCCTGTCTTAAGTCTTCGATTAAATCATCTACATTTTCTAAACCGCAGGATAGTCTAATTAAATCTCCGGAAACTGCTGCTGCAGCTAACTCTTCATCATTCATCTGCCTATGTGTGGAACTTGCTGGATGTAGACAACAAGTCCTTGCATCTGCAACGTGGGTTTCAATTGCAACTATTTTTAGTTCTTTCATAAAGGCTTCAGCCGCAGCTCTACCACCTTTTACACCAAAACTTACAACACCACAAGAGCCATTTGGCAGATACTTCTTTGCAAGTGAGTAATACTTGTTTGATGGTAAATGTGGATAATTAACCCATGAAATTTCTGGATGTGATTCTAAAAATTCGGCAATTTTCAAGGCGTTCTGACAATGCCTTTCCATTCTGATATGAAGGCTTTCAAGGCCTAGATTTAATATATAAGCATTTTGTGGCGATTGGGTTGAACCGAAATCACGCATCAACTGCACAGAAGCTTTTGTAATAAAGGCACCCTCTAGTCCGAAAGATTCAGTGTAGGTTACGCCGTGATAACTATCGTCAGGTTTGCAAAGACCGGGGTATTTATCGGCATATTTTGTCCAGTCGAAATGTCCAAAGTCAACAATGCAGCCTCCAAGAGAGGCTCCGTGGCCATCCATGTATTTTGTTGTAGAATGGGTTACTATATCTGCGCCCCACTCAAAAGGTCTACAGTTTATTGGAGTTGCAAAAGTATTATCTACGATTAGTGGTACACCGTGGTCGTGAGCAGCTTTTGCAAATCTTTCTATATCAAAAACTGTAAGTGCAGGATTAGCAATAGTCTCTCCAAAGACAGCTTTTGTGTTAGGCTTAAAGGCTTCTTCCAACTCTTCGTCAGTGCAGTCTGGTGAAATGAAGGTAAATTCAATTCCCATGCGTTTCATTGTTACTGCAAATAAGTTATATGTGCCACCATAAATCGATGAGGATGCAACGATATGGTCACCACAAGAAGCAATATTAAATATTGCGTAAAATGATGCAGCCTGACCAGAGGAAACCAGCATAGCTGCAGTTCCACCTTCAAGTTCACATATTTTAGCGGCTACATAATCACAAGTAGGATTCTGGACCCTTGAATAGAAATATCCTGACTTTTCAAGATTGAAAAGTTTGCCCATTTCTTCGCTTGTATCGTATTTAAATGTGGTGCTTTGGATAATTGGGATCTGTCGAGGTTGGCCATTACATGGGACATATCCGCCCTGTACACATTTAGTTTCTATTTTTTTATTATTCATAGTTGGTCTCCTTTCAAAGGCATTTTCTGATACTAATTGTTCTTATTATGACAGAAAACAAGTACAATTTCAAGAAAATTACTCAATAGATTCCTTTACTTCTTATAATAAATGGTTTAGAATAATATAAGAAATTAATAAACATGTTCACGGAGGATATAAAATAATATGTTGAAAAAAAGTGATAAAGGATTATTTGGTAATCCCAGTAGAAAAATAGAAGTTGCTTCTAAAGTGTTGTTTGTTATTACTGCTATACTAGGAGCGGTATTTTTTATTATAGGCTTAACAGGGGTTCTTACATGGATGAGCTATGGATGGTCAGATGAAGATTTCATGTTAGGGGTTATCAGAATGGTAGTTGGAGTATTTTTAGTAATCGGTGCTTACTGGGTAACAAGTCTTGCAATTGGGTTTAGCAGAATCGTTGCTAGCGCAGACTATGAAGCGTTTTTAGATGAAGAGCTTTTTGATTATGAACAATGTGGTGATTACGCAGATGAATATGAAGACCAATGTGATGGAAGTTGTAGCCAGGGTTGTCAAGGTTGCGACAGTGTTATCGAAATAGAATAAAAAGATATCCTAAATCAAAAATTGGGCCCTAGTTAAATGCTGGGGTGACACAATTCAATAATAAAATAGACTTTCTGGACGCATTTTCATGGGTCCAGTTTTTGTTATGTGATCTCAGTCAAATAAATGATGTTATATTATACGATTTATCACAAAAGAGCAATCTGACCCAAATCTGGGATAAATTTTTATCCCAGACAGCTGAAAAACCGGTAAAGTGTGATAAAAAAACCGAATATTATGACAAAAATGTAAGTTAATGGAAAGAAAATGGAGATTATTATCCCAAATGTAGTCAGAATGTTTGATTTGGGATAAATATTTATCCCAAAAAACCGGTAAAGTAGAGCTTTGTGATAAATCCCGATAAACTCAACACCCTAAAGGGAAAGCTAACAAGCTATGCCCAACAGCACCCTATGGTTTCGCCCCACCGGGCTTGGTGATTTCGACCAGAACCCACGATTTATCCCAGGCAGCTGAAAAACCGGTAAAGTAGAGCTTTGTGATAAATCCCGATAAACTCTAATTAGAATTTTCAGAATAAAACAATAAAAATTATGATATATTATAAAATTAATTGGTTTAGGCCTATGAAAAAACATAGTTAATAACTTTTTTATAAAAAAATATAAATATAGATTGACAAATTATGCAAGTATATAGTTTAATATAGGTAAAGTGTAGTTGTGTTTTGTTAAGGGAGGAATGTGAAATGACTAAACATATTCAGAGAATAACTAATAATTTGATAAACTATTATGCTGAAAAGAGAAAGGAAATGTTGAGAGACTATTTTGAGAGAGAACCAGGTCCTTTCACTGTTGAAGAAATTATAGAGCAAGAAAGAAAAAGAAATTTTAAATAATAATTTAAATATCGAGGTGCATTGTAGCATTTCGATATTTTTTATGCTCTAAAACAAGTAATTTAGCGACAAAATACATATTGTCCTTTGACATAGATATAATATGATTATATAATGTTCCTATTATAATACAAATCTTAAGGAGAAGATAAATGCTACTATCAGAAATATTTCAGGCAGCGCCTGATGTTGAAATAAAAGGACTTTGTTTAGATTCAAGAAATGTAAAAAAAGGCGATGTTTTCTTTTGTATAGAGGGACAAGAGGCAGATGGACATGATTTTGTGGATTCAGCTATAAAAAATGGAGCTGTCGCTATTGTGCATCGAAAAGAATTGTCGAAAAAGGAATCTGGAATTACTTATATAAAGGTTCAAGATGTAAGTAAATCATTAAATATAGCTTGTGATTTATTCTTTGGACAACCTAGCAAAAAAATGACAATGTTTGGTATAACCGGAACTAATGGCAAAACTTCCACTGCCAATATTATAAAAGATGTAATTTCTAAAGATAAGCCATGTGGATATATAGGCACTATCGCAATAAGTTATGGTGATGTAGTTAAGGCACCGGACCTTACTACGCCTGACCCTATAATACTCCATAGTAATTTAAAAGAAATGGTGGACCATGGGATGAAAGCAGTGGCATTAGAGGTAAGCTCTCATGGCCTTGCTCTTGGTAGAGTTGAAACTATAGACTTTGATTATGCCATATTTACCAATTTGACTTATGATCATTTAGACTTCCATAAAACAATGGAAAATTATTTTGAAGCAAAAAAACGTCTGTTTAAAGAATTAAAGCCTGAGGGTGTTGCAATTCTTAACAGAGATGATGTGAGTTTTGATGAATTGTTAGAATGCTGCAGGGGCAAATGGGTTTCATATGGAATTGATAATGAAGCAGATTACAGGGCTGTTGATATAAAGATGAACCCTAAAGGAACTGAATTTACACTGATTCATGAAGGGGAAAAATATGAGGTAGTAACAAATCTTGTAGCAAAATACAATGTGTATAATCTTATGGGAGCAATAGCGGCTCTTAACCAGTCTGGGATGCCCCTTGAGGATATTGTAAAGCAGGTTGCTTCCATAAGTCAGATCGATGGACGAATGGAAAAAATTGATGAAGGTCAGGACTTTAATGTTATAGTGGATTATGCACATACGCCTGATGGTTTTGAGAAAATTTTCGAGTATGGCAAGGCAATTACACCAAAGGATAAAAGAATGGTTGTTGTCTTTGGATGTGCTGGTAAGAGAGATAAGGCAAAGCGAAGTGTATTAGGAAGTATTGCCGGTAAATATTGTGATAAAGTTATCGTCACAGAAGAAGACCCTCGAAATGAAAAGGTTGAAGATATTGCAAGAGAGATTTGCTCGGGAATAAAGAATACAGAAAATATTTATATTCCAAATAGATACCAAGCAATTGAAGAAGCAATTAGAGGAGCAAAATCAGGGGACTGTGTTCTTATCTTGGGCAAAGGTGACGAACCTTATATGTATCGTGAAAAGGGTAGAGAACCTTGGGTTGGAGATCATGTCGCAGCTAAAGAAGCAGTTCATAAATTACTTGGATAAAAGAATAAAAATAATTAAAACCTTCCATACTTGTTATAAATAGTTTTGGGAGGTTTTTTTATGAATGAAGATAGCATAAAACTTTTAAAGGAAGTTAATGCAGGATGTAAAATGGCAACAGACTCTATGGAGCAACTGATGGATTTTGCAAAGGATAAAAATTTAAAACAGTTAATTGAAATTTATGATGAGGAGCATATTAAAATTGGAGATCAGTGTCACCAGCTCTTAAATCAATATGGAAAGAATGAAAAAGATCCGCCACAAATGGCTAAGGCTTTTTCTTGGATTTCAACAGAAATGAAGATGATGATGAATAAAGATACATGCAAAATCGCAAATATTTTGGTAGATGGTTGTAACATGGGAGTAAAGTCACTTAGCAAATATATTCATCAATATGAGAGTATGAGAAAAAGTCTGTAAATAGCTCTTTCTAGACTTCTATGATATTTAAATTAGAATTAGAGAATTTAGATTTTCTCTTGAATTAACGAGTTTAGTATAATTGCTCAAAAAGCGCATGTCAATAGAAACC
>JAWRJF010000086.1:0-12805 GCA_040307645.1 Anaerovoracaceae bacterium
TAGGGTGTTGAGGGAAAGCGGGCAGGGCTTCTCTTTCTTGCGTGTCTTGCGGGCCTTGAGGGCCTTGCGTGTCTTGCGTGTCTTTAGGGCCTTGCGGGTTTTGCGGGGCCTTTAGGGTTTTGAGGGAAAGCGGGCAGGGCTTCTCTTTCTTGCGGGTTTTGCGGGCCTTGCGGGCCTTGAGGGTCTTGCGCGTCTTTAGGGCATTGAGGGTTCCCGGGGTTTTCTAAAGCAAGGGATGATGAGGGCGAGGGCGCAATTGGGTTAGTGAAACATTAATATATTGTTAGTATACAATTCTAAAAAAAACACCTGTCTATTGAAAAAAGTGCCATTATTTGATAGAATCAACGGGACTTTAAATAGTATAGAAAAGATTTTGGAGGACAAATGAGCGTATTAACAGTAGAACATGTATCCCATGGGTTTGGGGGAAGACAGATATTAGAGGATGCTTCTTTTAGGCTTAATAAGGGAGAACATGTTGGATTAGTTGGAGCAAATGGTGAAGGGAAGACTACTTTCCTCAATATTATTACAGGAGCAATGCAGCCAGATGATGGAAAAGTAAGCTGGTGCAATCATATAACTTGCGGGTATTTAGATCAGAGAACTACGTTAACACCGGGGAAGACTATAAGAGAGGTTTTGAGGGAGGCTTATTCTAATATGTATGAGCTGGAAGCGGAGATGCTTTCTCTTTATGAAAAAATGGGGGAGGCATCAGAAGAAGAGCTGGCGGTTATGATGGAAGATGTAGGAGAAATCCAGGATATTCTTGAAACAGGAGGGTTTTATATTATTGATTCCAGGATAGAGGAGTATGCCAATGGACTGGGGCTTGGGGATATAGGACTTGATAAAGATGTTACCGAGCTTTCGGGAGGACAGAGGACTAAGGTACTTTTGACTAAACTTTTGCTTGAAAACCCTATGATTTTAATTTTAGACGAGCCTACTAACTTTTTAGATGAAAACCATATTATTTGGCTTAAGAGATTTTTGCAAAACTATGAGAATGCTTTTATATTGGTTTCCCATGATGTTCCTTTTTTAAATGAGGTAGTAAATGTTATATACCATGTAGAGGATGCTGTGCTTACCAGGTATACCGGAAACTATGATGATTTTATGAGAATGTACGAAATCAAAAATAGGCAGCTTGAGCAGGCATATAAAAAGCAACAAAAAGAAATTGCAGATTTAGAGGATTTTATTGCTAGAAACAAAGCTAGAATTGCAACGACCAATATGGCAAAGAGCAGACAGAAGAAGCTTGATAAAATGGAAATAATAGAGCTTTCAAAAGAAAAACCTAAACCTGTGTTTCAGTTTGATTATTCCAGAGCACCGGGTAAATATGTAATTGAGGCGGTGGATTTGGTCTTAGGTTATGATGAACCTTTGACAAAACCTTTGAATTTCCACATAGAGAGGGGAAAGAAGATTGCAATTAAGGGAGTTAATGGACTGGGAAAATCTACGCTTTTAAAGACTATTCTTGGGATAATCCCACCAGTATCAGGGGAAGCTAAACTGGATTACTATGCAGAGCCTGCATATTTTGAGCAGGAGCATGCAGGGGGAGACAAGACTGCTTTGCAGGATTTTTGGGACGAATTCCCTTCCCTTAATAATGGTGAGGCAAGAAGGGCTTTGGCAAAATGCGGTTTGACTAACGAACATATTGAAAGCCAGGTAAGAGTTTTAAGTGGGGGAGAAAATGCAAAGTTTAGACTTTGTAAGCTTATGCAGAAACCATTTAACCTGCTGGTATTAGATGAACCTACTAACCACCTTGATGTAGTTGCAAAAGACGTTCTTCGTCAGGCTATTATAGACTTTAAAGGAACTGTGATTTTGGTAAGCCATGAACCTGAGTTTTACCAAGGGGCAGTGACCGAGGTTTGGAATATAGAGGACTGGACTACTAAAATAGTGTAATTTGTGATAATCAACAAAAAAACATAAAAAATTTGTGAAAAACTCTTGATTTCCCACAAGGGAAGTGTTATAGTATAGAAAAATGATGAGAAAGGATTGCCATAATAATGAAAAACTTACTAGTAGCAGCTAAATATTACTTTTATTACTTTTGCTTTGGATACAAAGGAAGAGTGGTTTTGCTGCATAAATTAGGAAGTTGTTAAATTATCGATCTCATTAATTATTTTAACCGTTGTCGAAACTTCGCAGTGAAAAACCACTGCGAAGTTTTTTTTATTTAGAGATATTAGGAGGAAGCCATGATTACAGTTTTAAAAAAGGGAGTTACAAAAAATCAGAGGGATCAGTTAATTAACTGGTTCAAGGAGCAGGGGTTAAATGTCCATGTTTCAGAAGGGGAGTTTAGAACAATTTTGGGTCTGATAGGAGACACCAGTAAGATCGACATAGAAATGTTGGAGCTTCTAGACATAGTGGAATCAGTAAAGAGAATTACTGAACCATTTAAAAATGCCAACAGACTATTTCATCCGGAAGACTCTGTTATCCATGTTGAAGGCGCTAAAATCGGAGCAGGAAATTTTGCTGTTATTGCCGGTCCATGTTCAGTGGAATCTGAGGAACAGATTTTGGAAGTGGCAAAAAGAGTAAAGGCTGCAGGGGCTACTATGCTTCGTGGAGGTGCTTTCAAGCCGAGAACATCACCTTATGATTTCCAGGGCATGAAGGCAGAAGGTGTAGAACTATTGATTGAAGCAAAAAAGGAAACAGGTCTTCCTATAGTAACAGAGATTATGAATGCAAATCATCTTCCTCTTTTTGAGGATGTTGATGTAATCCAGGTTGGTGCTAGAAATATGCAGAACTTTGAATTGCTAAAGGAACTTGGGAAAACGAAAAAGACAATTTTGCTTAAGAGAGGTTTAGCTAATACTCTTAAGGAATTGCTAATGAGTGCAGAGTACATCATGGCAGGGGGAAATGAGAATATAATATTATGCGAAAGAGGTGTTAGGACTTTTGAAACTTACACTAGAAACACTCTGGATTTGTCAGCTGTTCCAATGCTTCATGAGTTAAGTCATCTTCCAGTTGTAGTTGACCCAAGCCATGCTACGGGGCTGGCAAGGTTAGTGGAACCTATGGCAAAAGCTGCAGTGGCAGCAGGGGCTGATGGTCTGATGATCGAGGTCCATAATAACCCGGCAAAGGCTTTATGTGATGGGGCACAGTCCCTTACGCCGGATCAGTTTGATAAACTAATGGAAAAAGTGATGAAAATAAGAGAGGTAATTTAAATGAATGTTGGCGTTGTAGGGCTTGGTTTAATTGGTGGATCTTTGGCTAAGGCATACAAAAAAACAGGGGAGCATACTGTTTTAGGCGTAGATAAAGAAAAGACGGTGACGGACTTTGCCAAAATGGCAGGAGCTATAGATGGTGAATTAGACGAGGAACATTTTGGAAACTGTGATGTTATATTTCTAGCCATTAGGCCAGGAGAAGTGATAAAATACTTAAAGAGGCATTGTGAGAGGTTCCCAAAAGATACTCTTGTCATAGACTGTGCAGGAACAAAGAGGCAGGTTTGCAAAGAGGGTTTTGCTATTGGCAGAGAATACGGGTTCACTTTTGTTGGAGGTCATCCTATGGCGGGTAAACAGTACAGTGGATTTAAATATGCCAGGGAATCACTTTTTAAGGATGCTTCGATGATAATAGTTCCCCCAGATCACAATAATCTGGATTTAATCGGAAGGATAAAAGAGATAATGAAACCGGCAGGATTTGGGAAAATCAAGGTAACATCTGCAGAGACTCATGACAAGATTATAGCTTTTACATCTCAGCTTGCCCACGTAGTGTCCAATGCATTTATTAAGAGCCCTACAGCAACGGAGCATAGAGGTTTTTCTGCAGGCAGCTATAATGACATGACTAGAGTTGCATTTCTTGATGAAGAAATGTGGACGGAACTTTTTATGGGGAATAAGGATAACCTGGTGTGTGAGATTCAAGGGCTTATTGAACAGTTGGAAAAGTATAAAGAGGCCCTAAAGGGAAATGACGAAGAAGTATTAAAAGCTTTGCTCAGGGAGGGCAAAGCAGCAAAATTAGAGGTAGATGGAAGATGCAGATAAAAGATATTGACATAGGAAGAAATATTTTAGGTAATATTGGAGAAAGAATAAAAGATATAATTGAAGGTGATAAAATCGTAATAGTCACTGATGATACAGTTAAGAACCTTTACGGAAAGGAAACAGAGGAGTCTATTAAAAAAGCAGGTTTTTCGGTAGAGGTCTTTTCTATAAGCCCTGGGGAAAACTCTAAAAATGGAGAAAACTATCTTAGGCTTTTAAACTTTTTAGCTTCAATACCACTGACCAGGGCTGATGGTATAGTGGCTCTTGGAGGTGGAGTAGTAGGAGACCTTGCAGGGTTTGCAGCAGCCACGTATTTGCGAGGAATAAAGATAGTTCAGGTTCCTACTACCCTTCTTGCAGCAGTAGATTCATCAGTAGGAGGAAAGACGGCTATTAATTTAGAGCAGGGAAAGAATTTGGCCGGAGCTTTCCATAAACCAGCTCTTGTGTATTGCGATGTTGAAGTTTTAGGGACTTTGTCGGAAGATGTTTTTATAGATGGCATGGCTGAAGTCATAAAATATGGGATAATTAGGGATAGAGAATTATTTGATGAACTAAAATCTCTAGAGAGAAAGAACCTTGAAAAGGTAATTGCTACTTGTATAAAGATAAAAAGTGATATTGTTGACATAGATGAAAAAGACACAGGCATAAGACAGATACTAAATTTTGGGCATACTATAGGTCATGCAATTGAAAAAGCCAGTAACTATGAAATAAGTCATGGAATGGCAGTGGCTAAGGGCATGAAGGCTATGGCTGAGATTTCAGAAAAAATGGGATGGTGCAGCCATGATACTGTAGAGGAGATAAACCATATATTGTTTCTTTATGGTTTTGATACTTCCATTAAATATGAAAAGAAAACACTTTATGATATAATGAAAGCAGATAAAAAAAGAAGGGGTGGGTATATCGATTTAGTAGTGGCTGATCAGATTGGAAGCTGCAGACTAGAGAAGGTAACCATTGAAGAATTAGGGAAGATATTATGAAAAATACAATAAATATTATACCTTCAAAATCCATGGCTCACAGAGCACTAATTTGCAATGCTTTAGGGTTATCCCAGACAAATGTAATTTTCTCTCAGACTTCGGAGGATATAGAGGCCACAGAGGCATGCTTGGAAGGGTTAAGAGAATATGACGGCAAAGGGACTTGTGTTTTGCCTTGTAATGAAAGCGGTTCTACTCTAAGATTTTTGTTGCCGGTGGTTGGAGCTCTTGGGATCAAAGGTCAGTTCTTGCCGAAGGGACGACTTCCGGAAAGGCCTTTGTCTCCTTTGTATGAGGAACTTTTGTCTCATGGCATGGAAATGTCACCTCAGGGAGAGGTACCCTTTAGGGTTTGGGGACAGTTGTTGCCGGGAACATTTTCTCTGCCGGGTAATGTATCGTCTCAGTATATCAGCGGACTTTTGTTTGCTCTTCCATTGCTTCACGGAGATAGCAGAATTAAGATTACTACACCTTTAGAGTCTAAGTCTTACGTTGATATGACCCTAGACATGTTAAAGAGGTTTGGCATTGAAGTAAAAACTGAAGACTTTGGATTTTTTGTTAAGGGAAACCAAAGATATAAAGGGCCACAGAACCTTTTTGTGGAGGGGGATTGGTCAAATGCGGCTTTCTGGCTTTGCGCAGGGGCTCTCCTTGAAGACGGAATTACCTGTGAGAATCTTAATTTAAAATCACTACAGGGGGATAAGGCTGTGGTGGATATTCTAAGAGAGTTTGGTGCAGATGTTTCTTTAGGGGAAAATAGTGTTACAGTTAAGAAGTCTAAACTGAGGGGTATTACTGTTGATGCAAAGGATGTCCCTGATTTGATTCCGGCGATTTCAGTTGTGGCTGCAGTTGCCCAGGGCAGGACTGTAATAAAAAATGCGGAAAGATTAAGAATTAAAGAAAGTGACAGGTTAAAAGCTGTTGCAGAAACTTTAAATGGGCTAGGAGGCAATGTTTCGGAAACTAAAGACGGACTTGTAATTATAGGAAAAGATGGGCTTTCAGGCGGTGAAGCGGACTCTTTCGGAGACCACAGAATCTCTATGATGTCTGCCATAGCAAGTTTAGTAACATTTGAAGAGGTGAGACTAAAAGGATGGAATGCTGTCAATAAATCTTATCCCGGGTTTTTCCAGGATTTGATGGTTTTAGGAGATAGAGTGAAAGTAGTTAAGGAGTAGAATTATGTCATCTACATATGGAAAAAATATAAAGATTTCAATATTTGGTCAGTCTCATTCAGAGGCAATAGGTGTAGTTATAGATGGACTGCCACCCGGAAAAACCATTGACTTTGAGGAACTGGACCTTTTTATGCAGAGAAGGGCTCCAGGGCAGAACAAGTACACTACCCAAAGGAAAGAGGCTGATAAGGTTGAGATTTTATCGGGAATTGTAAATGGTAAAACCTGCGGGGCACCTATTGGGGCCTTCATAAAAAATACCAATGTTAAATCTCAGGACTACGACAATATTAGAGATATGCCAAGACCTGCTCACGCGGATTTTACGGCTTATGAAAAATATAAAGGTTTTGCAGATGTAAGAGGTGGAGGGCATTTTTCCGGAAGGTTAACAGCTCCTCTTTGTATTGCAGGTGGCATTATTAAGCAGATTCTTCTTGAAGAGGGAATTGATGTTTCGGCTCATATAAAGGAAATAGGCGGAAGTGATATAAACGTATATGAAAAAATCGAAGAGGCCAGGTTAAATGGTGATTCTGTAGGAGGAATAATTACATGTCAGGTTACAGGATTGCCTGTAGGTGTTGGTGAGCCTATGTTTGATGGTGTAGAAAACAAAATAGCTTCAGCGGTTTTCGCTATTCCGGCAGTAAAGGGGATAGAGTTTGGAAACGGGTTTGAGGCTGCCAGTCTTACAGGCTCTGAGAATAATGACCAGTTCTATTTTGAAGGTGATCAGGTTAAGACAAGGAGTAATAACCACGGAGGAATTCTTGGAGGTATTACATCTGGAATGGGGGTTGTGTTTAGAGTAGCTATAAAACCGACTCCTTCAATTGCTATGGCTCAAAACACAGTAAGCCTTTCTGCTAAGAAAAATGCGGTTCTTGAAATTAAAGGGCGCCATGACCCATGTATTGTTCCAAGAGCGGTGCCTTGTGTAGAAGCGGCTGCAGCAATAGCAATTTATGATTTGCTAATTGATTACAAGAGAGGATAAGCCTATGAATTTAGATGAATTAAGATATGAAATTGATAATATAGACAGAGAAATTATTGATGCTCTTGACAAAAGAATGAGAATTGCAGAGGAAATTGGTAAGTATAAGAAGGAACACAATTTACCTGTTTTAGATGGGGCCAGGGAGAGAAAGAAGATGCAGCAACTGGCGGAAATGTCAAAAGATGACATGAAATCATATACAAGGATCCTTTATTCTACTATTTTCGAAATGAGTAGGGAACATCAAAACAGGCTTTTGGAAAAGGAAAGTCCTCTAGTTGCTGAGATTGAGGGGGCTATTAATTCTACAGACAAAATGTTCCCGGAGGAAGTTTTGGTGGCATGTCAGGGTACTGAGGGGGCCTATTCGCAACTTGCTTGTGATAAAATCTTCAAAAATGCAAATATTATGTACACCCAGAGTTTTGAAGGTGTTTTTTCTGCTGTAAATAGTGGATTATGTAAATATGGCATTTTACCTTTAGAAAATAGTACGGCAGGGTCTGTAAATCAAATTTATGATTTGATGATGAAGTATAATTTTTATATTGTTCGCTGTGCAAGACTAAAAATAGACCATAATCTTTTAGCAAAACCCGGTGTGAAAAAATCTGAAATAAGAGAAGTTTTTTCTCACGAGCAGGCTATTATGCAGTGCCAGGATTATTTATCTTCTTTAGACGGGGTAAAGGTTACGGTATGTGAAAACACTGCAATTGCGGCAAAGATGGTAGCTGAATCTGATAGAGATGATGTGGCTGCTTTGTCCTCTTATGCATGTGGCGCTTTATATAATCTTTCTTGCCTTGAAAGATCAGTTCAGGATACGGGGAATAATTATACAAAGTTTATTTGTATATCAAAGAATCTTCAGGTTTATCCTGGGTCTGACAAAACAAGTCTGATGATGGTTGTGGATCATAAGCCGGGAGCTTTGTATAAGATTTTGGCCAGATTTTTCGTTCTTGGCATTAATCTTATAAAGCTTGAGAGCAGACCTATACCGGATAGGGACTTTGAATTTATGTTTTATTTTGATATTGAAAGTCAGGTGTATTCAGAGGAGTTTGTAAGGCTTATTAGTGAACTGCAGTATATGAGCCAAGACTTCAAATATCTGGGTACTTATCTAGAAGTAATATAAGAGCAATAATAAATATCAGTGATTTTGCGCAGAAAGGCGACGTAATGGAAAAATATGGTTTGATAGGGGCGAAACTTTCTCATAGTTTTTCTCCCCAGATTCATAGTAAATTAGGTGATTACCCATATGAACTTTATGAGTTAGAGGAGTCACAGCTAGAGGATTTTTTAGACAAAACTTCTTGCCAAGGCTTTAATGTGACAATACCTTATAAAAAAAAGATTATGGAGTTTTGCACTGAGATAAGCGACGAGGCAAGAAAAATCGGGGCTGTTAATACTTTAGTGAGAAATGAAAAAGGTGGCTTTACAGGATATAATACGGACTACTTCGGTATGAAAAAAGCCCTGGAAAAGGCAGAAATCTCCCTTTGTGAAAGGAAATGCATTATTCTTGGAAGTGGAGGAGCTTCGGAAACTGCCAAGGCCGTAGCAGCTGATTGCGGGGCCTCTGAGATTGTGGTTATCTCAAGGGGTGGAAGAGATAATTATGAGAATATTAACAGGCATTTTGATGCTGAGATAATTATAAATACAACACCTGTAGGCATGTATCCGGATAATCTGGTTTCGCCGGTTAATCTAGATGATTTTTATCAGTGCAAAGGGGTTTTTGACTTGATTTACAACCCAAATCGTACAAAGCTGATACTAGATGGAATGCGAAAAAGTATCCCCTGTGGGGGTGGCTTATTTATGCTTGTGGCCCAGGCTGCCAAGGCCAGGGAGCTTTTTGGCAATGTCAAAATCAGTGAGTCTGAGATAGAGAGGGTTTTTAATGAAATTCAAGATGAATGTCTTAATTTGATATATATTGGAATGCCAGGCAGCGGCAAAACTACTTTGGCAAGAGAAAAAGCTAAAGAGTTAAATCGCCCCTTTATTGATATAGATGAACTTATTGTTGAAAGGTGTGGAATGTCTATTCCTGAAATTTTTAAGGAGCAGGGGGAACCTATCTTCCGAAAGGTTGAAAGTCAGGTTCTACGTCAGGTTTGCAAAGAGTCAGGCCAGGTAATTGCAACAGGAGGCGGAGTTGTAACAAAATGGTTAAACTACAATATCTTAAAGCAAAACGGCACGATTGTCTGGGTTCAGCGAGATATTGCAAATCTTGCTACTTGCGGCAGGCCTCTTTCGGAGTCTATGGACATTAACACCCTTTATGAAGAACGAAAAGCGGCATATTCTATTTGGAGCGACTATTCTATTTTTAATGAAGAAAGGTAATTTTGCTATGAAAATCTTAGTAATAAATGGACCAAATATAAACATGTTAGGAATTCGCCAACCAGAGGTATATGGGCATGATACTTATGATGATTTAGTTTCTTGCGTAAAAAAGGCAGCTTCAGATATGGAATTAGATGTGGACTTTTTTCAATCAAATTGTGAGGGAAGACTAGTTGATGAAATTCAGAAGGCATACAGAGTATATGATGGAATAGTAATAAATCCAGCTGCATACACACATACCAGTATTGCTATACCAGATGCAATAAAAGCTGTAAGTATCCCTACTGTCGAAGTTCATATTTCAGATGTTTCAACTAGGGAAGAGTACAGACAGATTTCATATGTTAAGGAGGCCTGCATTGCTACTGTTATGGGAAAAGGCATAGAAGGGTACGTTGAGGCTCTCAAAATTCTAAAAAACAGAGCTTAGTTATAATAAAAAATCAGAAACCATGTAAGTGCTTATACTTTACATGGTTTCTGATTTTTTTTGATATTTAGTGATTAGTTTAAAGTGACTTTTTTGGCTTTTTAAATGCTACTGAGCCAATCATAAATAGTATAGCAAAGGCTACTATCATCCAACCTATAAATAATGGTGTGCTTTGACCGCTAAACAGGTCATAATATCCTTTTAGGTATATAAAGATTACTATTGCAGGAAGTACTGTGGACATATATCCTCTTATTCCTTTAGGGAAAGACATTCCTGATCCGGCGTTAGCTTCTTTAATGAAGTTATCGAATCCCCATCCGTTATTTCTAGTACAGAAAAGTAGGAATATGATTGAACCAAGTGGTAGAACGTTGCTGGATACAAGGAAGTCTTCCATGTCCATTATGTTTGTTCCTTCACCAAGAGGCTGAATAAATGACCAGATATTAAATCCAAAAATACAAGGAATGCTAAGTAGTCCTATGGCAAATATGTTTGAAAGTACTGCTTTTTTTCTGGAGAATCCTCTTGCGTCTACCCAGAATGAAACGATGTTTTCAAACACGCCAACTATTGTTGTCATTGCTGCAAATGACAGGAACAGGAAGAATAATGCACCCCATATACTACCACCAGCCATCTGTGCAAATATATTAGGAAGTGTTATAAATACAAGTCCTGGGCCAGCACCTGGCTCAAGGTTATATGCAAAGCATGCAGGGATTACGATTAATCCAGCTGTTAATGCAACAAAAGTATCTAGCAATACAATGCTGATTGATTCTGTTGTCAGTGAACGATCTTTGCTTAGGTAACTACCGAATATGGCCATTCCACCCATACCTATGCTCAGTGTAAAGAATGACTGGCTCATTGCTGCAAAGACTACATTTCCAACTCCGTTTTCTGTTATCTTAGAAAAATCGGGTATAAGGTAAAACTTGATGCCTTCAATTGCACCATCTAGTGTTACGGCTCTAATAGCTAGTATAACCATAAGTGAAAGCAAGCAAATCATCATTATTTTTGTGATTCTTTCAACGCCTTTCTGCAGGCCTATGCTGCATATTCCAAAAGAGATAATGATTATTAGGAATGTCCATATCATAAGTTCTTTTGGAGATTCAAGCATAGCTGGGAATACTTCAGCTATTTTATCTGTAGAAGCACCTGTAAATGTACCGTTAGCCATTTTATAGCAGTAGTTAAGCATCCACCCACCTACCATTGAATAGAACATCACCAATAGGTAATTACCTGCCATTCCGAACCATTTCAGCTTGTGCCATGATGTTCCTTTAGGTTCAAGTTTATCAAAAGCCGATGCGATACTTCTTTGACTGCCTCTACCTACTGAAAATTCGCAAACTAAAATTGGAAGTCCAATTATCAATAGAAATAGCAGATATATAAGTATAAAAGCGGCACCGCCATATTTTCCAACCATGTAAGGGAATTTCCATACATTTCCAAGACCAATAGCACAACCGGCTGAAACTAGTATAAAACCTAGTCGTGAACCAAACTGTTCTCTGTTTTCCATTTTTCTTTTCTCCTTAACTATATTTATATCGTACTTAATTATAGCATTAAACCAACCATAAGAATAATTGATAATTATTATATTATACATCAAATTTATTGATAGTAAAAATCCCCGCCCTGACGATTTCACCCCTCCCCGGTCCCGCCGCAGTTTTCTGCAATCGCCTTCATTCAAGGCTCAGGGCGCCCCATTGCAAACCCGGGTTTCTATGACTTCTCACCGCCTGGCAGCATAGCAACCCTCGCCCTGTCCTCCAGCCAACCTAGGCCTAAATCCAACTGGCCAAGCTAGCCTGGCTCAACCTAGCCCAACCCAGCCAACTCGGTCAACCCAGCCTAAACTGGCCAACCGGTCCAACCAAGCCTAACCCGGCCCAACCGGCCAACCGGCCCAGCCAACCCGGCACTATCTCCAAGAGCCATACCCCTTGATGACTAGTGATTTATCACAGAAGCGCAATTCGGTGCAAATCTGGGATAAATTTTTATCCCAAACAGCCAAAAAACCATAAAAGTGTGATAAAATATGTAATAATATGACAAAAATTACAATAAAATGGAAGATAAACGAAGATTATTATCCCAAATGTTGTTAGAATCTTTGATTTGGGATAAGTTTTTATCCCAAAAAACCAGGAAAGTGGGGCATTGTGATAAAACCTCGGATAAAGCCACTATGAATACCCAACAATTTAGACATAGCACCTCAACAAATCGACAACTAAGCATATAAAAAATGTACCCGGCCGGCCCAACCGGCCAACCGGCCAACCGGCCCAACCGGCCCAACCCGGCCGGCCCAGGGCCTTCAACGAACCCCCACGCTCTTGATAAACCCTAACGCACCTTTAATCCCCAACGCAGAAACCACTACAGATCCAACTTGAAACTCTCAGCTACATCCTCGGTGGATACACTTGAGCCTAGGCCAGATGAACTTGAGCCTAGGCCGGATTTTAGCGATTTATCACAAAGTAGCAATTCGGCGCAAATCTGGTATAAATTTTTATCCCAGACAGCCAAAAAACCATAAAAGTAAACTGTACCCAGTATTATGGACACTTTAAGTTTTGGGAACCCCTGTTTAGGACATCTCATTTTCAGGTCCCCCTTGGTTTAGACAGTGGAAAAGTCGTGCCCTGTAAAGTGGACAT
>JAWRJF010000087.1:0-20741 GCA_040307645.1 Anaerovoracaceae bacterium
TATCTAATATTACTTTTATCTATCCCCATGCCAAAAGCTTTTGTTGACACCAGCAATGGAAATCCATTATTCTTATAATCCTTTTGAACTTTCATTTTGTATTTATCAAAAACATCCACCTTCATAACTGGAGTACTAGCATTTTTTAAACCCATACCAAATATATGTGTCATTGGCACCTCTCCACAATACCATTTAGCATCTACTTTAAATTTAGTTGATATTTCATTTGCAAGTTTATAACATCCAAATTTACCATTTTTAAATAATGTAAAAATTAATCCTGATTTGGTAGCATCCCCAAATATATTGTGCTTATTATTTAATTCCGAAAGTAAATCATATAAGATTCGTTTTTTATCTTCTTGGTTTTCACTTATATCTTTTCTAACATAGAATTTTAATTCAGGCCTAGTAAATGATGTTAAAGTTTTAATATTTCTTGGTTCTATATTAAATTCTACTTTTAGGTCTTCTAAAACAAAAGATGATGCTGTTGCTGTTAAACCTAAAAACCATGCAGAAGGACAATAATTTCTTATAGTTTTTACAAGATTTAGATAAGATGTTCTAAAATCATGCCCCCACTCTGACAAACAATGTACTTCATCTATAACTGCCAAAGCTATAGTCTGTTCCTTATTTAATTGAACTAAGTAATCCCTAAATTCCTGAACTTGGAATCTTTCGGGAGAAATCCAAATAAAAAAATATTTTCCTTCCGCGAACTCTTGTCCAATTAGAGATTTTGTTTCAGCATTTTGATCACTACTAATATAATTGGTATGAGAAATATATGCTCTGTCTAAATTATCCTTTTGGTCATACATTAAAGATTTTATAGGGCATACAATGAAACTAACACAAGGTTGTAATAAAGCTGTCAGTTGATAGCATAAAGACTTACCACTACCCGTAGGTAATAGTCCTATAGTATCATTGCACGTTAACGCATTAATAATAATTGGTAGTTGTCCATCATTAAATTCATCAAATCCAAAAATATTTTTTAAAAGAAATTTTAATACAGGGATATCACTATCTTTTCCATCATTAACAATTTCATATTTAATTGGATCTGCAGTACTTACATTAAAATAATTAGCTCTATCATAATAATCAGTTCTTATATATATAACTTCTCGGTTATTTTTGTTTTCATCTGTCCATCTTCTAAGTAAACTGAAATCAACATTTATATCTTTTGAATTGAAT
Source organism: Anaerovoracaceae bacterium (assembly GCA_040307645.1). Lineage (GTDB taxonomy): Bacteria > Bacillota > Clostridia > Peptostreptococcales > Anaerovoracaceae > JAVXAG01. The sequence goes on from JAWRJF010000087.1 coordinate 1,216, forward strand.
ACAAATTCACTTTCACTATTGCAATAAGAAATATTTATTTTCGGATTATAATATGGTATTTTTTTTAATTTACATAAGTTTTTTAACCACAGTAATAAATCTTCAATAGCTAGTTTTGCGAATCCGCTTACTTCTCTACTCAGTATATTAAAATTCCAAACCTTATCTGTGATATTAATAATTCCCTTTTCTAGAAGAGATAAAATTAATGTCTGAAATCTGATTGTTGCCGTAGCCATTAATGCCTTTTTATTATATTCGCTTGAGTAACTAGGATTTTCATATTGTTCTTTATAATAATTCAAAACCTTATGAAATTGGTTTAATCTATCCTTAATTTCTTCAATCTTTTTTAAAAAAAGCTGATTTTTCTTGTATAGGTCTAAGGTGTCTATTCTTATTACATTAACGCCGTATTTGCTTAGAAACTCATCTCTATATTTATCATTGATTCGTGTTACATCATCGTTCTTATGTTGTTGTCCATCTATTTCAATGACCATTTTAGCTTGCGGAAGATAAAAATCAACCTGCTGCTTTGCGAATTTTTTATTATATTCTTCAATAATGTCCGTAAAATATACTTCCGGAATTATTAGTTGTTGGATAAATTGATATTCTTTTAAGTAGATAGGAATATCTTTTTCAAAGAAATCCCTTGCGGGGTATTTATTTTCTAAATCATTTCCCTTTATAGTTGTTTCCCATTTAGGCATTTGACGATCTATTAAAACAAGTCTTTTATTAAATTCTTTTAATAAGTGTAAATCCCCAATTTCTTTTTGCAAAAAATGCGACATAATAGTAGGGCAACCTCTATGTAGAATATTTCTCAGTACACAGAATATAGGATAGTATTGATTGTTTATCTGCTTCTCCCCACTTATATTTTGTATTACAAAGTTATGGTTTGTATACACATAATTAGCACTATATGTTTCCACTATTTTACCTTCCTAGATTTTTGTTTTAAATATATTATATGATTCTTATCTATTTAACTTGAAATTTTAAATATTTAGTTTTATTTACTTCCTTATTATACCATAATTAATTATATAAGTGTCTATTATTACTCTTATATAATTTTGTATAATAAAAAGAAACAAAAAACCCTTGAAAATAGCCTAAACAATCCATTCTCAAGGGTTAATACATATTTTTTCATGTGTCCTTAATCAACTTTATAGCCGTCATAATAAATTTTAATTGTACCATTTTTACCTTTTATAACGAAAGTACCAGAAACATGCACTGTACCGTTTTTAGAATTAAACACAAATGTTGATGTTGCAGAGGCGTTCTCACTTTCAACACTGTGGGTTGCAGTCCCCGTAGACTGATTATAATTATAAACCGTACCGTCTTCAACAAGCTGACCCTTTTTATTTTTGGTAAAAGTCGCCGGGGTTTCATCTGTCTCACCATCTTCATCTGTAATCACAATCTCATAATTCCCTACAATATCATCTATAGAAAGTCCTTCGGTTGTAGCCGGAGGTATTACCGACGGTTCTTCATCGGAATCCAAGAACATCTCATAGAGAAGATTTCTCAGGTTCTCTATAATCTGATTTAGTTCCTCCTCGGTAAAAGTATATTCTTCCTCCATTTCCTCAACCAGCTCAGCGGCAGTTTTAGGGTCACCGTCCTCTGGAACAGGCAGACCTGCATCCTTAAGTTCTTTTGACACTTCGTCAGGTGTTTTTCCCTCAGTACTGATTTCTTTCATAGTCACGTTGGTTTCGCCATCGCCATCCACCGTAATAAGCCCGCCAAGTATCTTGCCATCACTGACAAAATCCAGAACGCTGTCACCCATGTATGAGAGTTTATCTATGGTCCCCATCTTCTCCGAAAGCTTCCCGGTAAATTTTAGCGCACCGCCACCGATCACGTTGACCCCTCCGGCAACAGAGGAAACAGGACCTATTATATCCTTTAAGTCGTTTGCAGCCATCGTTACCTTATTGTCTTCGCCCAAAATAATGGTGCTGCCAGTGGCAGCAATGTCCACAATGGTGTCAACACCGCCTATCACCAGACCCCCAGCCTCTAAAATACCGTTTGCAACTCCTCCTCCGGCTATTACACCACCAATATACAGTCCCGTTTTACATGCGGTCTTTGTCGCCATCGCCGCATTTTCATACTTCTGAATCATATCAGCCTCATCGTTATAGGCTGCTCCCTCCAAAATGGCCTGAGCCATTTTAAGCTGAGCAAATGCGTTTTTTGCGTCTGTTCCCAAGTTCTCAGAAAGCTGTTTGATTTTTTTACCCGAAGGATAAGCATCATACTTTGAGGTCAAATCCTTGGCCCATTTCATGGCTGCGTTTTCCTCTGCAGCATAAACCTCCGTGGCAAACAACTCAAACACTGAGATGCCATGCTTAGTATAAGCCATAGCCGCCGACTTCGTAGATGCGGAGCTGCCCAAACCCAGAGCCAGATCTGCTAATTCTACCGTTTTCACGCTGACCAGTTTACAAAGCCGCCATGCCTCTAGGGCATCATCCGTCATGGTTTTCAGTTCTTTAAGGCTGCCTTTTTTATGGTCATACTCGATCAGTGTGTCAGTTTTTAAACGGGCAATAATATACTGCCGGATCGCCATAGCGCCCACTTGTTCCATAACAGCCCTTTCCTCGCTTACCATTGGAAGGGAGACCTTAGGACTTTCTTCTTCGCTTTCACCGCCGCATCCGGCAAAGCCGGTCAAGATTAGCAAAACCACAAGTGAAATGAATAATATCTTTTTCATGTTAAACTCCTCCTTATCTTTACCAATCAGATGTTTCTGTCTACACTCCGGTTTCACACCTTACCCATCACTTCCTTACATCACTTTCGTTACAATAATGATAGAGTAAATTACTTCGTGTGTCATGACCCTAAAGGATTATTTTACAAAAAACCCCCTAATCCTTTAGGATTAGGGGGAGGTTAAATGCTATATTTTATGTTTTTCTCTATGCCTCTGTTTGATTTTTAAGTAAGGTGCTAATAAGCTCTGCACGTCCTCCCACATCGTATTTTGCATAGATATTGCGGGCATGAACCTTGACTGTGTTTTCACTGATAAACAATACCCCGGCAATTTCCTTGTTAGATTTTCCCGATAATATCAGCTGGAGCACCTGATTTTCTCTTTCTGTCAATGGATCAAGCATCTTTGTATGTTTGATGATAGTGCTCTGTTGTTTTTCGCTCATGGCTGAATATGCGGACAGATATGCATGACTTTTCAAGAGCATGAGAAGCTGCCTATTTAAGAGTGGAAGAATAACAAGAGTAACACATACGACAGAAAGAGCAATTACTGCCACCTCTGCGCTGGGCAATGCTATAGATGTCACTGTAATACCCAAAACATTGCCACACAGTACTCCGAACACATTAGCAGAAAGACCAATGCCAAATATTTTGACAGGATTTTGGGAATAGTCTAGCATTTCTCCAATAATACTCCACCAGAAGAGATCGAAGATACCGCAAGCTCCTAGCATAAGTGTGTCAATCACAAGATATTCCACGGTGCCTCGGCCTAAAAGCATGAAGCAAATAAAAGCACCCATAATCATGGCCATACCCACGTAAATCATTCCGGAACGCTTTGCTTTGGGCGAGAGATTTCTCATAACCACAAGGGCAACGATATATGGCACTGCCCAATACCAGCTAACAAGTCCGGTCAAGTGCTCAAAGGCCGGATTTATGACCTGATACATCAGCCCAGAATTAACTGTAATGACTGCTATAAATAAAAACAGTATCATAAGTGGTTTTTTTAAATCTCCCGTTAGGATTATTCCACTTTTATGGTTTCCTCCGGTAGCATTAATCCCCGGCAATTGCCATGTGAACGCTACCCCGATTAGAAGGCAGAGCATAGACAGTATAAGTCCCATAAAATGAGATGTGTTCATTGCTAATACATTAATGGCAATCATAATGATGTTTGATGTGATAAGTACATCGGCACAAGATTTTATGCGCTGGTTTTTAGGTGTGAAGGCTTTCAGATAATAGCCCCATGAAGCAACGACACAACCCCCAGTAAAGCCTGCTATAACCAAACCTGCTAGCCACATCACCGATGGTGCAAAGAAGAACGGCACTGTTGCAAGCAGACAAATCGCCATCCCGATAACCATAGCCAGCTTTGCCATTCGCAGCGTTTTAATAAAAAAACCACAAGAGAACAATCCCGCAAAATGCGCTACAATGGCAACAAGTATGTAGGCTTCACTCTCCTTGCCAAAGTAATCCATCAAACTATAAAGTACCTGTCCCTCAAATACAAAGGAGAGTAAATAAGCAAACAGGAAGGAGAATGCAACCACAGAAATTATTCTATTGTCTTTATGAATTTTTATCACTTTTGCACCTCTTTAATTTTTTGTTTATTATATCATATGATTATATTGTACAACAACTTTTACTAATTTCCCAACAGATAATATTTAATTAGACTTTATTTTACTTCATCACATATATTGTCGCCTACCGTTATCTACTTTTTTAATAAATTGTATGTTACCAACATTTGACACAAAGCCCAAAAGTGCCTGAAGTCTAAAACCCCAGGCACTTTTAAAATTATAGAATTTGATTATTTACTATTTATGATTCACTTCTGCGATATAAATCTTTGAATTCATTCTGCCTGCAAGCTCTATTGCTTGGTCGGCATCATCCACTGATAAAATAAACCTTCTAGATACCACATCCTTACCAATATGCAGTTCCACATTAGGTCTGGATTTGATTGAATCTGTATGAATCGTGTTTATTTCATTCCAGTCCCACATATTATGAAACTGGATTCCACAGACAGTGTACAGAATATCCACTCCTTCTTCTGAAATTACATGTTTTCTGTCAGAAAAAGTGGCAAGAATCATGATAATTCCAAATGGAAGATAAAACCAATTACGATTTACAGCTGCGTCATAAAAAACATATGCTCCAAATATGATAACTGCCACCTTTACCCACAGTTTTCGTTCCGGCATGATTCCGTAATATTCCATAGTATCTCCTCTCTTCTATTAACTAGACTTGTTTTATAAGCTCTTATATATTCCAGCAGCTCTTTTTTCTGCAAGAGCCTTCATAGCCTTTTCATGTGCCTCTTCAGGTGCACCAGCAGGTCCATGACCCTTCTTTAACTTACCAAACAAATTAGTTCTTGATCCATCAGCAAATAATATATTTCCGCCCCAGCTTGCAGTAACAATAGCATAGATAGGGTTGATAATGTTCATGAAGGTATATGGTAAATATGATAGTGTTGGAACTCCAAGTACCGCTGAGTGGTATGCACCGCAAGATGACCAAGGGATAAGTGGTGACCATAAAGTACCACCGTCTTCAAGTGATCTTGACAACATATCCCTACCAAGACCCATTTCATCAAAGTTTTCCTTATACATTGTTGAAGGAATAATTAATCCTAAGTACTGGTCACACATAGTAGTGATACAGAACATTGAAGTAAGAATTGTAACAACAACTAACTGGAATGGAGTCTTTACCTTCTTGATAAGTCCACCAAGAAGTGATTCTACTGCACCAATCTTCTGAAGTATACCACCAAAAGCAACAGCTACTATTACAAGATTGTTTGTCCAAAGCATACTATCCATACCGCCTCTATTTACAAGCTTTGTAAACAGTTCGTTTGTTGATTCAGCTTCATATCCATAGTGTAACATTGTGATACTGTCAGAGATTCCAGCTCCCTGGAAAATCATAGCAAATCCACATCCAACCAAGGCAAGAAGCACAACGGAAGGAATAGCTGGCATCTTTATTACTGCTACTACTATAATTAGTAGAATAGGTATAAGAAGAATTGGACTCATATATGTATAATGATCAACAATTGCAGCTGATAACTCATTTGCAAGAGTAGGGTCATAGTTCTTAACCTCTGAAAGTGAGAAAAATGCATATATACATGTTGCAATAACTAAACTTGGGAAAGTTGTAGTTACCATAGCTGCTACGTGGTCAAAAAGTCCAGTCTGTGCAGAACCAGCAGCCAAATTTGTTGAGTCTGAAAGTGGTGAGAATTTATCGCCACAACATGCTCCTGAAAGAACAGCACCTGCAATAAGCGCTGGATTTAGTCCCATTGTTGTACCTATAGCCATAAATGCAATACCAAGAGTTGCTGATACTGTCCATGCTGACCCAAGTGCAATACCTACAGCTGCACAAAGGATTGTTACAAATGGAAGGAATACAGCCGGCGTAAGTAGCTTCAATCCATAATAAACTACCGCCGGAATAGTTCCACATGCAGTAAATGAACCAATCAGACATCCCACAAGAAGAATGATAATTATTGCTTCAAGTGACTGATTAACAGCTTCAAGACCTGCAGCAAGCATTTCCTTGTAATTGTAACCGCACAGTTTTCCAATAATCATAGCAACTCCACATGCAAGAGTTACAGGAATATGAGGATCTTGTCCCCAATCTAGTACATAGTTTGTAATCATTATAGTCAGAAGGAAAACAATTGGAATAAGAGCTTCCACTTTGTTAGGCAATCTGACTTTTTTAGTTTTGTCGCTCATAAAAGCACCTCCGATAATATTATGATTTGTATAATTACAACTGCATCATAACAGGCTCTCCGTCAAGGAAGTGTCAATAAATACGAAAATTCGACAAATTATTTATATTTTTTAAAATATTTACTTTATATATTTTTCCATTTCGATGAGAGCATTAACCTCTTCAGCCCAGGAGTACTGTGCCATATACTCTCCGTGGTAAAGCTTTCTGCCTTCTACGCTGTTTTCTACCCATTTAAAGTAGTCACACTGGATACATTCTAAGTGGGCAAGTCCGATCTCACCTCTTCCACTATATATTATTTCTCCACAACCTAGCTTGTTTAAAACATCCTGCAAGTCTTTTTTCAGCATTCTATAGTATGAATCATGTCCATCTTCTTCCCAAAGCGTTGCAATTACTTCCTTTGTAGTGCATCTTGTGCCTTTTCTGTGAACTAGATATGCTAAAAGTTCCTTTGTCTTATCAAATTTAAATTTTACAGGTTTTCCATCTACAAGTATCTCAAAATTTCCAAAGCAAGTTATCTTTATCCTCTTTTTCTCTCTTCCCACTTGATTATCCTGATTTGAATACCTAAGATTTTCAAGTGCATGACGTATCTGCTCCACATTTGCAGGCTTCATGATATAGTCGCTAGCATCCAGTCTGAATGCCTCCCCCATATGATCCGAATAACCAGTCACAAATATAAAGTTGGTCTTAGGATAAATATTCTTAAGCTTGTTAGCAAACTCTATGCCATTTAATCCCGGCATTTGTATATCAATAAAGCATACATGAAACTGCTGCTCCATGGCAAGCTCCAGTGACTGAATAGGATTGTTTGCAGTTACAACCTCTACTTTTTCATCAACTTCACATATTAATGCCGCAATGTACTCTGCTGCAATTATCTCATCGTCCAATACTAAGTATTTCACGTCGTTCACCACTTTCATGTCTTATATTTTTTCTTTCCCCAGGAATAATGATTTTGACAGTAGTTCCAAGGCCTATGAAACTTGTAATTTCCATTTCTGCTTTAATCGTACTTTTTAGTCGTTCATTTACATTCTGTATGCCAACATGAGGTTCCCCATCATTCAATGCCTTCTCCAGTTCAAACCCTATTCCATTATCTTCAATTGTTATAATGTGATCCCTTCCCTTTTTCTCCGTAGAAATCTTTATCGTTCCTCCCTCAAGTTTTTTACAGATTCCGTGCTTGACTGCATTTTCTACAATTGGCTGCAAAGTAAGAATTGGCATATTAAAATCATCTGACTGTATATCATATTCCACCTTTACTCTGTCTCCAAAACGCAGTTTTTCTATATCCAGATAGATATTCGTATGCTCCAGTTCCTGAGAAAAGGGGTGGGTATCATTTTCACCCATACTATACATATTTTCCCTAAGATATTTGGAAAATTTTATAGTAGTCTCTTCTGCAAGCTTCGGATTTGCGCGACAAAGAGCAGTAATAGTATTCAATGTATTGTATAGGAAATGAGGCTGTATCTGCGAAAGCATCAAGGATACTCTTTGCTCCCTCAGCTTTATCTCCTTTTCCTCATTTACCTGCTGTGATATATACACATGTATTACAAAGTAGTAAAATAAAAAAGATATTGCATAGGTTTCGGTCAAGATTCCTGTTCGTACACCTATTAATTCCATAATATTTGCAGTCATCAACCAAGCTATACAGAAAAAGGCTCCAAGAGGATTTGCATCTGCTTTTCTGTAAAATTTAATATTCAATACGAAAAGGAATATCACCCAATATACCCAGTCTGTAATAATAAAGGCATATCCAGCAAGTCCAAGCTCAAGTCTTCCATCGGGCCCAAAACAAAATACACTGTTTTCAAAAAAAGCACGACAGTAAAAAAGGAAATTCAGTATGACAGGAATATAAATTAATTTATTCTTAGGTTCCACCATATTTATAACTGAAGCCATAACCAAAGGTTTTAGAGCATAATAAGTTATACCTGTTATGATGATCGGCAAGCCCTGTATCGCCTGATCCTTAAGGTAATTTATATAGAACTCTGCCATAGACAAAACCAAAAGCAGTGTCATATTTATCACCATTCGTTTTTTTATTGATATATCTACTGCCGATTTCATAGAAACGACAAAATATGTACCCACTACTATTGCAATTAATATATAGTTTTCAACAAGATAATTTTGTAAATATGCTTCTTTCATGTACTTCACCTCATACTACGTCAAAATGCCTACCAACAATCTACCTATTGTTCTAAGCGTTTATTAATAATATTACTATATCATGTTTTCTTAATCAATAGTAGGCGCTATAAAAATACCCCTTGCTTCACACTCTTCGGGAAAGTAAGGAGCATTATAGATTGAATCATTCACTTCATCACATATCTCGTTAATCTGTCAATTTTATCAGCTGCAAGCCTATAACCTCCGCACCTATGGAAACCTTTTGATATTTCTTCTGCTGATTGCTTATAAGCAGAATTATCCAATACTTCCTGTATGGTTTCTTTAATCTTATCTGGCGAGTCCTCACGCAAATAGATACCCGCGCCCAATTCATTTACTCTATAGGCAACACCACCCTGTTCCGGTGTTTGAGGAAACAAAACTAATGGAACTTTATAATAAAGTGCTTCACTTACACTGTTCATTCCACAGTGAGTTAAAAATACATCTGCCTGCTGTAGTATTTCAATTTGGTTCACACTCCTGGCTATGGTAAAATTCTGAGGAAGGTCCCCAAGCCTTTCCAAATCAGCAAACTCACCTACAGACATAATAACATCAAAATCAGAATCTTTTAGTGCAACTATGCATTTCTTATAAAAATTTTCCATTAAATTATTTACTGTTCCCATGGAGATGTAAATCATTCTCCTTTGCGATTTCGTAACCTTGTAATCTAATGTTCTTATGGATGGACCAACAAAGGTATATTTATCTGAAAAGGTATCGGAGCATGGTTGAAACTCAGGAGACGTGTATACAATAGTATTGGTGTCATTATCATTCTGCACAACAGATAGAATATTTTTTACTGGATACCCCTTTGTACGTAGCTTTTTTATTAATTTATTTGCTCTTGGTATGGAAAACAGCATCTTAAATGATTGAGTGATATCTTGTTTCATTATTTTAGCAGAATGTCGGTTAAATGCAAATGTTGTGGTAGACGATATAAATGGTATAGAAAGCTTATATGCGGCCAATTTGCCCCATATTGCCATGGAATCTGCAACAATACAATCTGGTTTCCATTGGCACATTTCATCTATAATCGTATCATCCATTGCCAGTGTTGTTTTCACTAAAATCTCTGTTGAAAACACAATATCTTTACTGATCCGCTCACCGTCTTGTGGCATTAGCTTCATTTGAATATCGAAAGAATCACAGGAGATATATTCTGCACCTGTTTCTTCTATTTTCCTTTTTAAACTATCATATGAATAATATCGAACCTCATGCCCACGCCTAATTAATTCTTTTACTACCTCCAAAGTAGGATTGGTATGTCCATGTGCTGGAATACCAAAAAAAGCTATTTTACTCATCGTCTGTCTCCCCTTTTATAGACTTTATTGACTTTGCAAATACTATAGAATCTTCTTCTGTGTGCTCAGGATATAATTGTTTTGCTTTTCCCGAAAAAATAGCATCGGCGATTTGGTTGAAAGTATCAAACCTTTCAATTGCAATTCCCCTCTTTTCATCTGCTAGTACGATTAGTGTGTCCCCTGGCGCAATATCAAACATATCCCTAACTTCTTTAGGAATTACAATCTGCCCTTTAGGTCCAACCTTAGCCGAACCCATGAACTTACCATTCTTTATTTCCGCTTTCAAATCTTCACCTCCTAAGATCATGCGTATAACTTGTATAACTTATTATACTCACTCACCTTGGCCCAGTCAACACATAAATATTCATACATTAACCATAATTAAATACACTCTGTTAATTGGTACTTGCGATGAAAAGCTAGTAAGGCAACTAATACAAAAAATCACCGTATTTAAAAACCACTTCAAAGTAGCGTTTAAATCCGGTGTTAGTGTTACGGTAACGGCATAATGCCAATAAAATAAGATGCCCTCCTAGCTATTATGGCCGGGAGGGTTGTTTTGTTGTTTAGAACTTGTCTGCAATTACAGTATATGCATTATCAATTGTAGACTCAACTTCAGAACTATTGATCGTATTCATATCTCCTTCTTTTTTTCCTTTTAACACTATTTCTACCTTACACATGCTATAAAGTAGTCCAACCAAAAGAACGGTATTTTCTGTAACTTTCTTCTCCTCATTGGTAAATCTATTCCAATCTTTATGTCCTGACATCGTAACAATATTCGTCAATCCGTCTAAGTGTTTTTGATAAATTTGATTTACAAATGACAACGTATCATAGTATTTATTGGAGGTATTTCTTAGTTTTATAAGATACTCGCAAATATAATTTATCTTCTCCTCTGATTTCTTCATCTGATCCCATGCCTCATCTGCCTTATCCGATAATTTCCCACCGGTAAAGCTAAAAAAAACTCCACCAACCAGTAAGCCAACCCCTAATGTAGTAGCACCTAAAATCGTGGTCCCTAGTGCAATTCCTCCTCCACCGGCTGCAATTGCACCTCCGCCTAATGCTGCTAAAGTAGCATTGGTTAAAGCCGCTCCACTTAAAGAAGCAATAGCTGTCCCTGTTGAAGCAGCCCCTAATGCCATAATAGCTGCTGTAGTTGCTCCTGCTGCTGCAAAACCTCCGGCTACACCTAATCCAGCACCTCCAAGACCACCAATAAGAACACCTGCACCAACAGAAACCTCTTTTAATTTTTCACCATCATATTTTGGAAGCGAAATACCATTCTTAGAGTAGTTCTCAAATGTAGGCCTATTCTTAATTTGCTCAAACACATCAGAAAAGTTGCTAAAACTATGCAATATTTCTAATTCAAGCTTACCAAGCTTATCCATATCCATACTAGTGTTTTTATTTTCTTTCTCGAAACGCTCTATATTACGGTCTTGACGCCTTTTAGCAGCTTCCATTGTATTATTAGCTTCCTTCATTTTTACAGCACCATGTATTCCTGTACCTACACCAGCTGCACCTGCAATAGCCGCCCCTATTCCTAAAATTAATGGTAATGGCATAATAATTTCCCCCTTGCTATTTTTAGTTCTCTACAATATTTATAAGTTAGGTGAATAAATTCCTCATAGTCTAATTCTTCTTTAAACATAACGTCATTTAAACTCCAATACGGAAGTTTCGCTGTTCATGAAATCATCAAAATCCCCATAATAAGGTAGTTCTATACCTAGTGCTTTATACTCTTTTTTCAATAGTAAATTCATTTCTTCATAGCTCTCCGTATTCTCCAACATCAAAAGTAATTTGTTGTATTTTTCCGTTTCTTCTTCAAAAAGTTCAATATTGATTTGTTCCAGCTGTGATATGTGTAAAGTTAATGCTTCATTAATTCGAATATAAGCATCTAATTGTTTTTGAAGTGAAAAACTGATACCTACACGTATACATACTTCTCTAAATACTAAGGAAACAAGTCTATACCAGGCAATAATATTTAATCTTAAGAAAAAGTGTACCCAATTTCCACCTGAACGAATTATAGCATCTGCTCCATCCATTAGACACAATGTCCCATCACCAATAATTAACATAATTCTCAGGTCATCATGTTTTTTTGTCGGAATACACTCCACAAAGGGTCTTTTGTGATAATAGTAATGTTTAATAGACCATATTAATTTAATAGATAAATCACATAACACAACTGGTATAGCCATTGTAAGTCCAAATCTTGCATCATAACCTTCTTGGAATACCTTTGTAGCTACTGTTGCTAATGTATTCCTATTATTCCCAACTTGAAAACTTCCAAAATCACATAATTGGAATAACTCATAAAATGGAATAACAACACCACTTCCTCTTCCAGTAGCACCAGAACTCCCAGCAACATCTGACATGATATGTCCGAACCAATTTGCTATACCACAAAATAATTTAGATACCAAATTATGCCCTTGTAATTCATATGTATCGGTTTTTATTGTGATTAACTGGCCATCACTAATAAAAGAGGATGTTGATGTGAATTGATTTAATATTGAAAAAAACAAACCAATTATATCTGGAGAATGTGCTAATGATTTCATGTGATGGTTTTTGGTAGACATGTTAAATAACCCATCCACATCACACGTGTGTCGCTGATCATAATTTACAGGAAAAGTTTTTTCTAAAAATCCTATAGCACTAGTTACACTTTTTTCTTTTCCTTCTCTTGGGGACCATCCACAAGTTCGTGCAAAAATCATTACAGTTTTATCCACCTGTGCGTCAGTCCAGGTTTGAAGTTTACTATCTCCAGGTGCTCCTACAAGAAAAATATCAACCATACCTGCAATTGCCCCACAAGCAACGGCAATTAAATAATCATACTCATCGCATTTATCATTATAAAAAATGGGCTTTAAATTATTATCATGACGTATTGTATTAATTCCAATGTCACTCAATTTGTCCCTCCTTTTTATGAAATTCTATAATATATCCGAACTCTTCCAAGCGGTGTCTACAGATTTCTCTTTCTGCATCTGTGAAGAGTTCCTGATATTCCGGTCTTAAAATCAATGCTTCTACAGACAAGTCAAGACGATTATTCTCCCACAGGATTTCAAATCCATAAGTACCTCCACTCTTGGAGATAAGTTTTTTTGCTGCTTTAAGTCCGCCTTCCTTTGATACAAGTTGAATAAACCTTGAGGCATTGTACTTAAGCTCTTTCTTTGCAGTAAAATATATGTTATTCATATCTTCATGAAATTTGTTTTCCAATGTACTCATATCTAACCTCCTACAATTTTTATAACTGCTTAAACCTAATGTAGTTTCCAGACAGTGTCTCGAACATATCCGGGTAATAGCCACAACGCGCCCTCATCCGATTGGCTTTGGTCTTTCCACCGTTCTTCTGTACATACAGTTTTCTATAGTAATTGGACTTTCCTTATCTGGTTTAAACCTACCATCGAAAACATATAAGTCATCTATTTCTAATGAGTCACGAATGAGGTCTGAAAGGTCAACTCCATCTACCTCAAAATTGGCACACAGCGAACCTCAGAATTTATATGCCTTGCCCTCTGTATTAGTTATTTCCATTTCCCAATTACCAATGCCGTTAGAGACAATGTTTATCTTTTGAGGCATTCCTTTAAAGATGAAAGGATTTTCTCTTGTAAGCATAGACAGCCTACTAAGTGCCAAAATAAACCATGAACGATTCTTAAATTCTAGGATTTCTTCTCCAGTTCCTCATAATCATTGACAGCTTTACCATAGAGTTGTTCAAAAGCATTACCACAGTCCATCTTAAATCCAAGTGCATCACAATCATCTGCCATATTGTGGTCTACCAATTCCATGTAATTGATTTTCTGGTCCCGAAATTTATCACACCATTTTACAGCAAAATCATAAACTTCTTTCATATCTGCTACTGTATTCACCTCCGTTATTTATTTCTTTTCCAGAAACTATATCCTATAAATTCTTGAATTATTATTTCTAAGTTTCTTTCAATTCCTTCTACTTGCACTTCAGAAATTTTGCCATGATTGTAAGCAATTAGCCTTTCTGAAACAATATTATATAACCACCTATCTGTATACCGATCTTTATTGTGAACAGCAAAACCTATAGGAAGTTTCTCTTCACGTATACCAAAACTCACTGCCAATCTAAATATAAAAACAACAGACCTTCTAGCAAAATTTAAATTTACAAGAAAGTCTGTATAAACTTTAAATTAAGCATTCTACATTTGTTCGAACATTTTCTGAGCATAACCCTTAATATCATTTGTATTAATCATATTGTACTTTTCTTTAACCGCACAAAAGTAAGTTCCAATCAGTTCTTTCTCAATAGTTCGGCCTGATACTGCAGTCGGCGAAAGTTCTCCTCTGGTTGACAGCCACGGAGTTTCTGAATGTGTGAATCCTTCAAGAACTTTACCACTATAGCAACAAATATTCTTTATTACGCTATCTAAAATTGCTTTCTCAGATGAAGTGAATACCGAATCATCAAACTCATAATTCCCTTCAATTGGATCAAACCTATAATCACGATACCTAAAGTATATATCCCTATAGACAGGACCATGCACCCAGGCTTCACACTCCTCAGAAAAGAGAAATTTCTTATAAAAAGCATAATAAAATCCCTGAATATAATACAATGCTTTCTGTAATGCTAATGGCGTAATGTCCTCACATTGACTCAGCAAATACTCAATTGTCAAATCTATCTTTGTTTTTTTACTCTCAGTTCTTCCAAGAAGTTCATCCACTGCTCTTTTGCTTTTCTCATAAGATGCAGTAGTTTTCAGGTTTACTTTATTATTTTTCAATATTTCTGCATAATAGGCTGGATCATTATAAAGCTTTTGCAGAGTTTCAGAATACTGCTTTGTTGGCATATCACCATCGCAATATCGTGAAAATGTTTGTTCTCCCCAACCAAGCAAAAGAGAAAGTGGTCTTTTCCCAATTGCATATTTTTCTGGAATTGCTAAAATCACCTCAAGTGATACAATATTATTCTTTTCTCGATACGCATCATATAGTGCTTTCAAATTAAAATCATTTACCTCTGCAACATAAATTTCAGAGCCGCAGTCTACACAATGTACTTCTTTTCCAATATAAGAATATTTTTCACCTTTAATAGTGCCTTCCATTTTCTTTTCACTAATAGTAAAAGTAACATCATTTCTACATTCTTCACAAAATACTTTTCTTTCACTCATAACAATGCCTCCTCTCAATTCCCGACTTACCTAAATAGGTAATCAATCGGCTTGTTTGGTTTATGAAAAGATATTACAACCGTACTACTTCCGTTAGACATATCTATCACGTTAAATTTGGTATAAATATCCACCGTTTCTTCTTCACCGTCCCCATTAAACAATTGAACCCGTGGCACAAAAACATAAAGAACTTCATATTCAAAACCAATTTTGGTATTCTGCAAGGTATGACAAAAATCTTCCGTTTTAATCTGTAATAATATTGATTTTTGTTTATCACTTCGAATATTATATTCATTGATAAAACCTATGTTCTCCTGCCTGTTTTCGTTTAGTGCAATCGTATAGTTGTTATTTACCACACAATCTTTTATTATATCAAGAATAGTATCTATCTGCTCTCTTGTGTAATTCTGATTATAGTACGGATTCATTGCATCACCTCTTTGTACTACAATGATACTTTATTATATGCCATTCGTCAAGAGTTATGCATCAATTAGTGCGTTTATATTTATGTTTTTTTAAGAAGGATGCAAAAATGCACCCTACCAATAAATGAAGGATGCATCTTCTTCTTTTTATTTACTTTCTCATCGCAAAACCAGTTTCTTTTGCAGCTATTCCAATTTCCATTCAATAAGCAGCTTTAGCTTTTTGGCTTAGCTGCTACTTTTTCATTACAATTTTAAGTCCTCATCCTTCACAAGAGATAACTTCTTACAGAAGGTGTGGATAATAAGGGCAATAATGGCCGGCAGTACAAAGCTAATTAGAATTAAACCAAGCCAGTCAAAAGCTGTAATAGATACTTTACTTCCCTCAGCAATTTGATTGACCCATCCTTGAAATACACCAATCTGGCCACATAATCCACACCAGAAATGGTTGCTAAGGTTTGGGTTAGAAATGAAATTTTACATAACACATCTCTTTTTTACAAATAATTTAAAGTACTTATTATCATAGAAGGCTATTTGTTATTTATTATTTTTCAACCACATAATAGCACATTGTGTGTGCATAGCAGCACCTGTAACAAGTATATCTTCATTAAAAATAACCTTATTATTATGCATAGGTAATCCGTAGTTTTCAGATTCTTGCTGAGCTCCAGCACCTAACATAAAATATGCACTGGGAATTTTATAAGAATAAGAAGCAAAATCTTCTGATCCCATCCCACCTCCTTCGAAAGAGATGACATTTCTTTCTCCAACAATTTCTTTAATATAACTCCCCAATTCATTGGCTAATTGTGTATCATTTTTTAATGGTGGCACAGAAGAAAGTTCAATAAGCTGAGCTTTGCCACGAAACATCTTTGCAGTGGATTGAACAATTTCATTCATACGATTAAATACAAATTCACTTAGTTCTTTGTCTAAGCTTCTCAATGTCCCTTCCATAACTACTTCACTTGGGATAATATTGGGGGCATCTCCTCCAACAAACTTTCCAATTGTTAAAACAATCGGACTGGTTGCAGGTATTTCTCTTGCAAGGATTTCTTGAATCGAAAGATAAATATGTGCCGCAATATTGATTGGATCAACACCCATCTCAGGTAATGCTCCATGACATCCTGTTCCATTTACAAGAATACGAAATCTATTACATCCTGCAATACTCGTACCTAAACCATATAATACCACATTTGATGCTGTGCCAGAGTGAACATGAAATGCCATGGCAGCATCTACTTTAGGATTTTCTAACACCCCTGCCTTGATCATATTTTTAGCACCTGTAAAACCTTCTTCGTTAGGCTGAAAAACTAACTTAACAGTTCCTTCTAGTAGATTTTGATTATCTTTCAATAATTTAGCTGCTCCTAAAAGCATTGCGGTATGCATATCATGCCCACAAGAATGCATACAACCATTTTTAGACTTAAACGTTAAGTCAGTTTCTTCACCCATGGGTAGTGCATCCATATCCGCTCGTAACAAAATAGTCTTTCCCTTTTTCTCACCTTGTATTGTAGCCACAATACCACTCTCACAGATTTCTTCTGGCTCATATCCAAACGCTTTTAATTTAGACATAACAAATTCCTTTGTCTTGGGTAACTCTTCACCAACTTCAGGATAGCTATGCAACACTCTTCTATATTCAATTATTTCTTCTTTTATTAGTTCTGCCTGCTGTAATATAGTATTCAAAACAATGCATCCTCCCCTCTCATTATGTTATTAGTATTTTACATTAACTTTATATTTTATTCTAAATGCTACTTAACCTCTGTAAGCTGGACGGATTTCATGATTACAGGCAATTTTTGTGAGCTTTCAAATCCATGCAACGATACCAGAACATTATTATCTCGACCTTTTTCATGTATATATCTATACTCCACTTTTCCATATCTATTTTCGCTCCATTGATCAGATTCCAGCTGTTATCACTCTTCGAAAAATCACCATCTGCCAGTCATTTTATTTTTGTTTTAATGGAACTATTATTTGATACGCTCCGTCCTTAAACACTTCTGATGATACGTCATTTGTAATCGCTACAGACATAACCTCTGCATAAGCAGCACGTATATTTGCAAGATCTGTCGATTCTCAACTCTTTTCCAATTGACTTGTAAAAATAGGAATAGATATTGCTACAAGTACAGCGATTATTGCAACAACAATTAAAAGTTCTGTTAATGTAAATCCTTTATTTCTTTTGTATTTCATATTTGATATTCCTAACACTTATAATATTCTATTTCAATTGTTTTTTGTACCTTTGACATGAGTACCACCGTCTCCACATGTGGAATTTGACTTCTATTTGTTTTCTGCTGTAATTGATTTTATTATATCACTAAGTTGAACATTTTCAAATATTTCTGATATATTTGCTTCCACACTCATCGCCGGTGATCAACCCACTTAATGTATACTTGAAGCTGTCTCGTTGCTTTATACTGGTTGCAGACTTGCCTAGAGTTACTTTTGCTCCACATGAATGTACTTGTCACACTTTTCTGTTGGTGGAATAACGGTTATTTCCTTTTTATCTGTGTCTAAAGGTTTTATAGTTTTTGGTTTTGGTGATAAGAATTAGTCTTATCATCAGCACCTTTTTAAGTTCAAAAAAAAAATGACTTGAAAGCCATTCTCCTTTAGAATAAAAGTACTAACCAAATGCCTACGGAGGTTCTCATGTTATCACAAAATATTTCTAAAACTACTATTAAAGGCGTAACATATACCGAACTAGAAGGAACATTATCATATCTTCCAACAGTTTGCCCTTGCTACGGCACTATTAATTAAAAGTCTATAATCAAACATGGTGCAAAGACTTCTAACATCAAGTTGCTTAGTATAGCGGGTAATCCTTCTATACTTAAACTCCATAAACAACGTTGCCTTTGTTAACACTGCAATAAAACTTTTCCGCTAGGTCTAATATTATTACAGAGAATTGTTTTATTTCTAATCAAGCAATGCAAAAAATCTCCCTAGATTTAACTATGGAGATAAGCTAAAAAGATATTGCTAGCATTCACAATGTTTCTCACTCTACCTTTAAGAAAGTATTTCAGAAGCTTTTGGTTACAAGAGCTTTGTTCATTTTAGAAACACAATCGTAAACGTCAAACGTCAGCACATTACCACTGATAGATATTTGTGAGATAATACTCCCATGAATAATAGGGAGGTCTGTAAATGACAGAAAAACAACAATTATGGTATGCTAGGTATCTAGATTTTATTGATAGTGGATTATCGCAGCGACAATGGTGTAGAAATAATCATATTTCACCTTCAACGTTAACTTACTGGATTAAAAACTTCAGTAGAGCTGATGAGATTCCTACATTAGATACCAATAATATGTGGGTAGGAGTTCAAGAAACAACAACTACAGCTACGCAGCTTGCATCAAGTATGGATATATCCACTATACGTTTAGCAGTAGGAGATTTAAAGATAGAACTGCCATCTAACGTCAATCCTAATGTTCTCTTTAAACTAGTGGAAGGATTAAGAAGGTAATGATATTAGGGCATCAGATTAGTGAACTTAAAATTTACATATTTACTGAAAGCGTTGATATGAGAAAACAAGTTAATGGAC
>JAWRJF010000088.1:0-31911 GCA_040307645.1 Anaerovoracaceae bacterium
GAGTATATAGAGTCATGGTATAACAGAAAGAGGATACATAGCTCCTTAGACTATCTTACTCCCCAGGAGTGGGAAAATAAATTTAAGAGGGTTGCATAAAATTGTTCGAGAAAATGTGTCTACTATATTGACATAGGTCCAGATTGGGCGTTTGACTCTTTAAGATACACATATGAAAACAATGAGGAACAGTTCTTAATATTTAATCAGGGAAAACCTATAAATGCTATTGCTTTTGCAACGGATTTATATGAATCAATAAAGTCTAAATATGGTGACAAGTTAGATAAGGAATCAAAAGATATAAGAATATTTGATACAAAATGGGCTATGTCGTTTTGGGATAGCGTAGAAAAATAAAAGCTTATATTGACATGCGCATTTATAACAATTATATTAATTTCATCAATTCTAGAGAAAATCTAAATTCTCTAATTCAAATTTAAATATCATAGAAGTCTAGAAAAAGCTATTTACAGACTTTTTCTCACACTCTCAATGTTGGGGTGGAATACAATTTAATAAAAAAATGACTTTCGGTAGCCATGCCAAGTACGCCCTGTTATTGGGCGCTTATGTGCTATTTAGTAATGGAGATAGTATAATATAACCACGAAAAGCGAATGGAGGGAGCATAATGGAACGAAGTCAGTGGATTATGGAAATAAGAAAATCAACAGGATTGAACAGAAAAGATTTTGCTAATCATTTAGGCATTCCATTAAGGACAGTAGAAGACTGGGAAGCAGGGCGAAGAACACCGCCAGAGTATATTCCTAGACTTATAAAGTACAGACTTAAATATGAAATTTTGATGGCAGGAAAAGAAAGAAATAACAACGAATAATGAATTAGTATTATTTAAATCAAAAGATAGAAAAGCATATTATAAGGGAGATTTGTCAACATGAGGGAACCATTAATTCGCACAGAAAGATTAAATATTTTAGAGGCAGTGGAAGCTGAAATAAGCACAATTATAGAGATTGAAAGTCATAAGGAGAATAGAGACTTTTTATGGATAGGAACACCTGAAGAGCATAAGGCGGAAATAAATGATCCTAATCATTTACTTTTGATATTTAAAACAAAAGAAAATGGCTCTGTTGTGGGGTATGCTTTGATTCGCATGGATTATAAATCAGAAGTGTTTGAAATTAGAAGAATTGCAATTGTGGACAAGGCCAAAGGTTATGGTAGGGAAGCTATGGATGCCCTTATAAAATATGCTTTTGAAGAGAAGGGAACTAATAGATTGTGGCTTGATGTGTATCCTGATAATGAAGTTGGAATAAAACTTTATGAGTCCATAGGAATGCACAGAGATGGGGTTTTGCGCCAAAACTATAAAGCCGAGCGAGGGTACCTTGATCAAATAATTTATTCTATTTTAAAAGAAGAATATCATAACTTGAGAAACGCCTAATCTCAATTGGGATTTCATTATTTACGTATTTTTAAATCAAGAAGTTTGTTTCTAGCGTCATTCTTTAACTGCTCAGAAATGATATTTTCAAGATATAAACCAACTTTCCCCGGAATATCAATTTTATCTAGAGGCAGAGAAATATAATTTCTGTTTTTGTAGGCTTCATAAGTTGATAATATTGAAAACCCAATTTTGGAAGTATCGGTATGAATTGCGTAATCATCTCGTTATGTGCAATTTTGTTCAGTGTGATATTTACTGTTATATGCGAAAAAACAGTTTTGCCACTTAAAGATTTGGACTAAATGTTATCCAAGGAAAAGTCATTAGAAGGAGAAATAAATAATAACAAAAAGGAGGCTCACCGTGAATCATGATGTCGATTTTGAGAAAACTGGGCAACTTATAAAAAAATTGCTCTACGAATATGTGGGGACTAAAACATTTACGAATTCCGTTGACGAGAGAAATGTAGAGGCTTTTTTTATTAATCATTTCAAACAAATACCATACTTTAGTAAAAATCCTGAGGACTTTGGATTATATAAAATTAAAAACGATGTATATGATCGCAGCGTTTGTTGGGCTTTGCTTAGAGGCAAGGGAAAACGCACTGTATGTATGGTTCATCATTATGATACGGTGGGTGTTGAAGATTTTAAGAATTTAAAAGAAATTGCATTGAGACCGGATGAGCTTCAGAAAGCTCTAAAGTTATGCAGTGAAATGCTTTCCCGGGAGGCAAGGGGAGATTTGCTCAGTGGAAAATACATATTTGGCAAAGGGGTCTGTGATATGAAAGCAGGGGGAGCCATTCAGTATGCACTGATAGAACAATATTCACAAATAAAGGATTTTGAAGGGAATATTTTGATAGTTGGGGTGCCTGACGAAGAAAATCTTTCGGCAGGCATGCGCGGGGCAGTTAAGCTGATGGCGGAGATAAAGGAAAAGTATGAGCTTGAGTATTGTTTGATGGTCAATTCAGAACCGCATCAAAGAGCTGAATCTGAAGTGGGAGTCATTTCACTGGGGTCTGTTGGTAAAATGTTGCCTTTTGTATACGTACGAGGGGCCTTGGCACATGTGGGTAAAGCTTTTGAGGGATTAAATCCGATTAATGTCATGTCTGAAATTGTGCGAAGGACAGAGTTGAACATGGAGTTGGCAGATCTTGTGGGCAAAGAGAATGCGCCAGCTCCAACGTGGCTTTACTTGAAGGACAGCAAAACTGTTTATGATGTTTCCATGCCTCTTAGTACTTATGGATGTTTGAGTGTTTTGAACCTGACCATGACGCCAAAGGAACTGCTAGACAAAATAAATAGGATTTGCATGGATTCATTTACTAAAGTAATTGAGGATATGAATAGGGCATATCATATGTTCCTTAAGAACACTGGTAGAAAGTCAGAGGACCTTCCATGGAAACCGAGAGTATGCAATTTTGCTGAACTTTATGATGAAGCCTTAAGGGAAAATGGTGAAGTTTTTGCCAAGGCATATATTGAGAAAGAATCTGAATTAAAAAAATTGCTTGATAAGGGAGAATTTGAACTTATAGAATGCAATCTGAGACTTGTAGACTTTATTTTTGATTATGTCAAAGATATTTCACCTAGGGTAGTATATGGACTGGTTCCGCCGTATTATCCTTGTGTTACAAATCTGGAATACGAAAAAGAAAATGAGGAGATCGCAGGAATTTTTGATGGTATTAAGGACTACGCACTAGAGAATTTTGGACAGCGCTACGAAAGAGAGTATTTTTACACAGGGATTTCGGATCTCAGTTACACTAACATGCAGGAGCCGGCCGGCGTTAGAAAGGCCCTAGAAAGCAGCATGCCCCTCTTTGGTGAATTCTATGATTTGCCGCTAGGGGAAATTAAGCAGATTTCGATGCCTTGTATTAACATAGGCCCTTGGGGAAAAGATTTTCATAAATTAACTGAACGTGTATATGAAGAAGATCTGGTTGAGTGTACTCCGAAAATACTAGACCATGTTGTGAAAAAGATTCTTGCTAGGTAGACAATGGATATACGTTCAATAGAAATGATTTTCGATTGAACGTATTATAGCTGTTGTTTAGTACAGACTTATATGGTAAGCTATAAAAAATGTAATTCAAAAATTTAATAAGGGAGGTAGCTATAATGAGACTGGAAGGTAAGAGTATCGTAGTAACTGGTGCATCAGCGGGAATGGGAAAGTCAATTGTAGAGCTTTTTGTTAAGGAAGGTGCCAATGTAGTTGCTGTTGCAAGGCGAAAAGAACGACTAGATGAATTGACTGATTCGTTAAAGGACATGCCAGGCAAAGTCATAGCATTTGTTGGGGATGTAGCCAAAAAAGAAGATAATGAAGCTATGATTGATTTGGCGGTAAAAGAATTTGGCAAGTTGGATGTGCTTGTTAATAACGCTGGTGTTATGGATGACATGAGTGGCGTCGGCGATCTGACAGAGGAGCGTTACGAAAAGGTTATGTCTGTTAATGTGTATGGTCCTATGTGTGCTATGAGAAAAGCTGTAAATGTCTTTAAAGCACAGGGGAATGGCGGAAATATCGTGAATGTTGCATCTATCGGTGCAATGCGTACAGCAGCAGGAGTGGTTTATGGAGCATCAAAGGCAGCTATTGTTGCGATGACTAAGAATACCGCATTTATGTACATTCCAGATAAGATTAGATGTAATGCTATTGCGCCGGGAGCAATCAATACAGAGATTGCAGCTTCAATGGGAACACCCAATATGGCAGGATATGAGCGTACAAAACTAGTTATGGCTACTTGTCCTGGAATGGGAGAGGGTAGTGATATTGCAAATGCAGCATTATTCCTTGCTAGCGATGAGTCTGCTTTTATAAGCGGTGATGTTTTAGTTGTTGATGGTGGATGGATCGCAGGATAATTTAATATAGTAATTAAGCCTCAAGTTTTGTGAGATTTCACTGAGCTTGAGGCTTTTGTGAGTTTTGAAACATTTATAATGATTCTATGTTTAATTTCTTTAACTCTGCTTTCTTTTTTTTGCTTTGAATTATTCTTCGATTTATAGTATATATTGCAATAAATGGAAGTAAGAGTATTAACACGAAAAACACATATCCATTAAGGAAGACCCTAGTACCGGAGGAAAGATACACTGCCTGATTATTGGTAACCCATTCTTTATCAAAGGATGTACCGGAAAGGTTGTAATCCTTAATTAAATCTTTAATTATAGCGCTATATCTCGAGCTTCCAGATATTGAAAAGCCTTCATGATCTAAAAGAGTATGATTCTTATCATATATATATAAATCACTGAAGGTAACAACTTTATTAGAATTATCGGTTTTTATATAGATTTCTGCTGAAGTGTTATTTTTAAGTTCTTTCATTTCAGTGTGAACTGTATAGTCATTAAGATTAGTTAAGAACCATCCTAGGCCAATGAAAAAAATGACTAATATAATTGCGATTGGAATCATGCCGTGCCACCATTTTTCGCTTTTAGAAAGTCTAATTTCTAAACATATCAAAACAAGCGCTGCAATAATAGTTAGCAGAAGAAGAACATTGTTTATTAACATAATCATTTCTCCTTTTTATATTCATTTATCAAAAGTTTAGCGGTCTCAAAATCAAGCTTATCGTCTAAGGCAAGGTTTTTAATTAGCTTAATATAGGTGTCTGCCTCTTTATCATCATGCAGTTTTATTTTATCTATAAGTCTGTCAAGACGAAGTCTGACTGTTGGATAAGTTACACCGTATTGACCTGCAATATCCTTAAGAGATCCGCTTGCTAATATAAAATTTTTGATAAATGCTAAATCTTCATCTTCCAAATGATCAACCCAAAGTGGTGCGATTCTTTTGCTCATTATTTACCTCCTAAAGATCCTGAATTTTTGTTTCTTCCAGACGTCTTTTTCGTTTGTTTTGTATTGTTGTTATAGTGCATATAGAAAATAGTATAAGTGGGAGTGTGAATGCTTGAAAGATAAAAGGTGCAATACTATCTTTTGTAAATTTTTTTATTTTATTTTTAACACCTTTCTCAATATCTAAAAGCTTACCGTAAGTTACAGAATTACCGTCAATTTTTTTAGAATAATTGTGTTCTTTAATAGCCTTTTCAATATTGGCTTTGTATTTTATAACCCCTTTTGATTCTGTTATATCGCCATTATTAATTGAAAAGTTAATATATTTACTGTTTTCACCATCTTCTATTATAAGATGACTAAACGCAATAGGATTTCGATTGAAATCGATAACAACGTATATGCGACCGAATTCATCATAATTTTTATCATATAGCTGGATGGTATCCATGGAACCGCGTCCATAAGTGATCTGTGATGTTGGTACAGCTATAAAAATACTAATTATTAGAACAATAGTTGGTAATATCCATTTCGCTTTGTTTTTCTTTTTCTTTATAAGAATAGTTTCAATAATTATCAAAATTGCCCATATGGAGAAGTAAAAAACTACTGAACTGATTCCTAAGAATCCAATGAATAGTGTACTCATTTATTTAAAACCCCTTTCTTTAATATATATAAAGTAACATTTAATAATATTAAAGTCAATAATTAAATATATTTTAATTATAATTTTTTCATATCCCCATTAATCCTCTCCCACTCTGTGGGCAGTCATGGGAGAAATGAATACTAATACTGGAATGATAATGCTTGGCATTGGAGTGTCATGGGTTGCGATTACAATGTTATATAAAGGATAATATCGAGGGACTTACATTTTAGAGGGGCATTATGGTATAATCTTATAAGCTCTGGGCCATGAATTTGAAGCATATTTTGTTTAAAAGGAGTACTGTATGCAACTTGACAATTTCCAATATTACTTAATTATCATAAACATTGCCGCATTTATGATATCTACGATTGATTCTAAGATATATAGGCATAGAGGCAAAGGTATAAAGCTACAGGCTCTCTGTAAGCTAGTTACAGTCTTGGGAGGGGCACTAGGCGCTGTTATAGCGGGGGTCTTTTGGGGAAGTTCTCGTAATAAGCAAAAGGCAAAAGCACTTATCCACAGCATAATTTGGTTAACCATCCAAGTAGTATTTTTGCTGGCGTTATACGGGCCGTATAATAAAGAGATTAAGCTATGGATAGAAAATTTTTATACAGAATATAACCTTTTCTGCATATATTTGATTTTGATAAATATAGTCACATTCTTTCTCTTTGCGCTTGATAAGGTGAAGGCTATGATGGGCTTATATAGAATACGTGAAGCAGTATTGTTGGGACTTAGTTTATTGGGAGGATCTGTGGGTGGCCTGCTTGCAATGGATGTTTGCCATCACAAAGTAAAGACACCATACTTTATGATAGGTCTTCCGGTGATGCTGATTATCCAAATAATTGTCATATATATTTGAATAGTATTTATAACAAGCTCTGCATATCCAAGTTTAACATTTCGGATCTGTGTCCCCTTAGGGTTATTGCTGTTGTTTACCTCCTGTATCTTATATGGGGGAGGTTACTTTATGGATATCAAAAATCAAGTTAAATCAAGGAACTATTTGTCAGCGGTAGTCATGGTTCTAATAGCCGTTATATTCATAATGAAATGTTTTGCATAGGCTTATAATTTTACAAAGAGAAAAAATTATGATACAATTAATAGATTATGAGAAAAAGTGAGGTGAAACAGATGGAAGGCTGTGATAATTGTGGTCGAAGTACTTATAAATGTATAAACGCAGGGCAATTAGGCGGAGATATACGGAAACAACTTCTTTCTGTTTCTGTTTCTATTTAATTTTAGCTCTGCTCTTACTTTATGCGTTTCTGCATGGATTCCACAACACAACCGAAATTTTAGTAACAACGTACACTCCTGTTATTAACAGGTCTATTTGTTGTGCGAGAAGGAGGTTAAAATGAAGAGAACAGAGAAAGAATTAAAAGAAAAAATCACATATGAGAAGGATATTCTTGATATTATTAGAAGCAAGAATTCCCCAAAGGTAATAGGGGATAGGCTAAGGGAGTATCATCCGAAAGATATTGCATCAGCCCTTGAAAAACTAGAGAGACCAGAGAGAGAAAACTTATATAGATTAATAAATATAAAAATTCTGTCTGAGATGATGGAGTACACTGATGAGGCAGATAAGTATCTCGAGGAACTGGATTTAAAAAAAGCCTCGGAAACACTTGAAAACATGGAGCCCGATGAGGCGGTGGATTTGTTAAAAAGGGCAGATTTAAAAAAGAAAAAAGCATGGCTTGAATTAATGGATGATGACTCTAGATTGAAATTTCAGATGCTGGAAGCTTTTGATGAAGATAAAATAGCCAGTAGAATGACTACGAATTTTGTATCGGTATTCTGCGATTCATC
Source organism: Anaerovoracaceae bacterium (assembly GCA_040307645.1). GTDB lineage: Bacteria > Bacillota > Clostridia > Peptostreptococcales > Anaerovoracaceae > JAVXAG01. The sequence continues at coordinate 7,814 of JAWRJF010000088.1, forward strand.
TGTAAAGGAAACCATGAGTTATGTCATAGAACAAGCTGCTAATCATGACAATATTTCAGAAATATATGTGTTAGATGAGAATGAAGTGTTTTATGGAGCCATCAGCTTAAAAAGTCTGATTTGCGCAAGGGCAGGCACAGATTTGGAAGAGATTATTGTAACGGCATATCCTTATGTTTATGCAGATGAAAAGATTGATGACTGTCTTGAAAAACTAAAAACCTACTCGGAGGAATCTATTCCTGTTTTATCTGACGACAATCGTATTCTGGGAATTATCACGGCTCAGGATATAGTTGAAGTTGTAGATGACGAATTAGGTGAGGACTATGCAAAACTAGCTGGATTAACAGCAGAAGAAGATTTAAAAGAATCAATTGGGCAAAGTGTGAAGAAAAGGCTTCCGTGGCTAATATTATTGTTAGGCTTGGGTTTGGTTGTCTCTAGCGTAGTAGGACTTTTTGAAGAGGTAGTAGCGCAGCTGACGATTATAATTTGTTTCCAATCCTTGATTTTGGATATGTCAGGCAACGTTGGTACACAGTCACTAGCGGTTACTATCAGGGTTTTAATGGATGAAGAACTATCAGGTAGACAAAAACTACATTTAATCTATAAGGAAATGAAAGTAGGTCTTACCAATGGTCTTATTTTAGGAATACTGTCATTTGTATCCATAGGTTTTTATATTGGGATTTTCAAACAAATGGATATGGGTATGGCCTTTGCTATTTCTGCATGTATTGGAATGTCACTTTTGCTCTCCATGTTGATTTCAAGCCTTGTTGGCACAGTGATTCCAATGTTTTTTGAACATTTAGGCGTCGATCCGGCAGTCGCATCTGGGCCATTGATTACTACCGTAAATGACTTAGTTGCAGTTATTACATACTACGGCTTGACATGGATTTTTTTAATAAATGTAATGCATATATCGTAGAAGAAGATGTGCATTATCAGAATTATGTGTTATAATTAGCATAAAAGCTCAAAGATTTCTGAGACATATGGAGATTGTGTAAAAATTATCTGAATGTGTATTCAGAATGGATAAATAGGGTAAAATATAAGTAAATGCATACATAATTGATTAAAAAATTCGTTATACATGCAGGTTTAGGTATTTTAGTTTCTGTAATAAGTGAGGAAGAGTAAATGAAAAAGCAAGTAAAAGGGAATGTAAGTTGGGTCGGATATATTGACTGGGAATTGGAAAAATTCCACGGTGATGAGTATTCCATCATGAATGGATCTAGCCAGAATGCATATCTGATCGAGGAAGAAAAGACGGTTCTAATCGATACCGTATGGACACCACACAGAGATGAGTTTATCGAAAATTTAAAAGAAGAAATTGACCTTAAGAAGATAGATTATATCATAATGAACCATGGAGAGCCGGATCACTCTGGGTCGTTAAAATCACTGATGGCAGAGATTCCGGGAACGCCTATTTACTGTACTGCGGCGGCAGTAAAAAGCATAGAGGGACAGTTTGGAAAGAATGGATGGGATTTTCATGTAGTAAAGACTGGTGACTCATTAGATATCGGAAACGGCAAGAAGCTTATTTTTGTTGAAATGAAGATGTTACACTGGCCAGATTCCATGGCTACTTATATGACAGGAGACAATATTTTGTTCTCTATGGACGCATTTGGACAGCACTTTGCAGTAGAAGAAATGTTTAATGATGCAGCAAATCAGGCGCTTTTATATAAAGAAGCTATGAAATATTTTGCAAACATCCTAAATCCGTTTGCATCTTTTGTGACAAAAAAGTTGGAGGAAATCAACAAGATGAATCTTCCTATTGATATTATTGCACCTTCACACGGCGTAATTTGGAGAGATAATCCAGGTCAAATCGTCGAAAAGTATGTGGAGTGGGCAGAAGATTATCAGGAAGATCAGATTACCGTTGCCTATGATACTATGTGGGAAGGCACTACTAAATTGGCATATGCCATTGCGGCTGAGATTCACAGACAGAGCCCGGATACAGTCGTTAAAGTATTTAATATTGCAAAGTCGGACAAGAATGAGGTTATGACAGAAGTGTTTAAGTCTAAGGCAATCGCAGTAGGTTCACCAACTTGTGTAAATGATGTGTTGACCAGTGTTGCTGGCTGGCTGTCATTCCTTAAGTCTTTGAAATTTAAAAACAAAAAAGCAGCAGCATTTGGCTGTTACGGCTGGAGCGGAGAATCAGTAGAAATATTGCAAGATAAGCTTGCGGAAGCAGGCTTTGAAGTGACGGAGTCCAATGTAAAATCAAACTGGAATCCGGAGAATAATAATATGGCGGAGATTACTGCCATGGTCAAAGAATTGCTTGCAACAGAAAAAAAGGAGGTAAAAGCAATGGATAATAAAGATGCAAAAATTTATGTATGTGATATCTGTGGATGGGAGTACAATGAGGCAGAAGGCCTTCCAGACAAGAATATCGCTCCAGGAACAAAGTGGGAAGATATTCCAGAAGATTTCAAATGCCCACTTTGTCGTGCTCCAAAGGCAAAGTTCTCAGAAAAATAAACTAGGATACTGACCGGACCTTGTGCCGGTGGTAAAAAGAAATTTAAGGCGAAAGCAATTGTTGCTTTCGCCTTGGTTTTAATTTAATCGCTCATAATGATGATTATTATAAAGCAAAAAGAAATAATCGGAAGGAATAAGCCGTATAATAGATTTTGGAAAATATCAAAAACTGACAGTATTGGTGCGAAAACTTATGGTTCATTGTTTAAACACTATTATAATTTAGTAATTGATAAAAATGAAAATGAAGAGCAGATTACACTAAGCCAGATCCTAAAAATATGATATACATAAAGCTTCAGCCTTCCCAAGGCTAAGCACAACTAAGAAAGGACTTTTATGAACAAAATATGTAAGGGGGCCAAGGTAGGGCTATTGATAGAATTGATTGCAGGTCTGATAATGGTTGTTTTGATTGTTGCAGGGAAACCGATTCCTGATTTGTTAGCATGGATATTTGTGGTAGGAATGATATGTGTAATTTCGTTTTCTGTAATCCAATTGCAAAGGGGCGGCAAATCTTGATAATAACGAGTAACAATATGTAGAAATGATAGTGGCTAGGGTTACTACAAGGAGGAATGAGATGATAAGACAGTGTACCGAAAAGGATGAAGCTATTTGGACTAAGCTAAACAGAGAATTCATGGAATATGAGTATGAAGATGATAATGTGTGGGAGAATCCTGCGGACCAGGGGGACCCTGCGGAAATTTTTCGTGAAATAATTGGCGGAGATCAGTCATCCAACAGACTGTTTATTATTGAAGAGGAAAATCAAATTATAGGGTTTATGAATACTGCTATTTTTTATAGTATATGGGCTCATGGCCAGGTGCTTTTTTTAGACGACTACTTTATCAGTGAGAAATTCCAGGGAAAAGGATATGGAAAGAAAGCCTTAGGCGAACTGGAAGAGTTGCTAAAAAAGGAAGGCTACAAGAGGATTCAGTTATTGGCCGAAGACACTAATCCGGGGGCTGTAAAGTTTTATACTAGAGAGGGATATTCTAAGCAAAAAATAAATTTTTTCTGTAAGTATCTTTGATTTGTTTGAATTTTGATCCTATATTTGTAATTCGCTATTTATGGGGAATACAAAAAGGCTACTTTGTGGTATATTTTGTAAATGTAGGAGGTGATTCTAATGGACCAGAAAAAAATTGGCTGTTTTATTGCAGAGCTTAGAAAAGAAAAGAATTTGACACAGACAGAACTTGGAGATTTGCTTGGGGTGACCAATAAGACTGTTTCTCGTTGGGAAACGGGAAATTACATGCCTGATTTGGCTATCATTCAAAGATTATGCGAAGAACTTGGTATTGGCGTTAATGAATTACTAAGTGGACATCGACTTGATGTAGAAATGTTGCGACAACAAGCTGATGATAATATTCTTCAGATTTGTAAGCATGAACAACAGATGAGAAAACAGAAAAAAATTAGTGATTTTTTTAGTGGGGCTGGCACGGGACTAATCGTTTCAGCACTATATTCACCAGAGACTATGAGAAAAACTGTTGTTGTTATTATTGGTATTGGGATGGTACTTGTTGGGTGGTTTTTTAGATCTGAACTGGATAAAAATATTATTTCATAATAGATGATTTATTTGAGGGCGAAGTACATCGCCCTTTTTTAATGTCTTTATTTACCGAAAGTGGAGAAAATGTTCTGGAAAAGTTGAATTTTGAGGGCTGCAAAAAAAGATAGAAAATTTAAATAAAATGGTTGAATGGGTAAACAAAATATGTTAAAGTTTAGATTAAGATAAATGATTTGCCTTAATGTTTACTAAAAAGAGAAAACGCATAATAAACTGTTAACTGTAAATTATAGACTATTACAGAGAAAGGAATGTGGAGGTTATGGAAAACGTAATTAAGGATTTAGAAGTAAGAGAAATAACTAATGGATATGTTGAGGAAGAAAAGGGCAGCATATTTAGATGTATATTTTGTGGAGAGACCTTTGAAAAAGGAATTATCTACACATCAAGAGGCAGATCGGTAGACGCAGAGAGGGCTGCAGCAGAGCACGTATATGACATGCATAACGGACCTTTTGAGAGTTTAGTGTCCTTAGATAAACAGTTTAACGGACTGACGGACATACAGAAGAAGCTTCTTACCTACATGTACGAAGGCTTAGATAATAAGGAGATTAGCAGAGAATTAGATATAAATACTGCAACTGTAAGAACACATAAGTTTAAAATACAGAAGATGAAGAGAGAAGCAAAGATTCTATTAGCCCTTCTTGAATTTATTGAGAATGAAGACATTATGGTTGCTGATATGAAACTTTCTAATAGTGATAAGAAGAAGCATCAGATTTACTTAGAAGAGATACGAGGAACATTTACCGGGAATACCCTTCATCCATTTTTTACACAGTTCGATTTAAAATAGAATAAAAGAAATCTTTGATTAGAAAGTTATCAAGAGGAGATATGATGAACGGCAAATTAGAACCACGAGAAAAAAGAAATTTAACTTTTTTTATTATCAGCTACGTTATCAATAATTTAGCAAGCGGAGTGCTTTATGATACTTACGTCAACTATTTGCAAGAAGTATCGGTTTCTATTGCTACTTCGTTTTGGGCCTTTTATGGTTATGCCACCTTTATTAGTGCGGCTATACTGCTTTTAATACCTAAGACTGGCTATAAGAAGATACTATTATTTTGTGTCCTGGCAACCTCGGCAGCATTCTTTGGGGCGGTTTACATAGAATCGGAATTAGTTTTATATGCAGCTACTTTATTGGCATTAACCGGTGTACAGATTCATTTTATAATCTTGGCTCCCTATGTAGCTGTTTACACAGAAAGCCTTGGGGACGGCGGGATTAAGTGGTACACAAGGACATATTATATGGGATATGTTGGTTACTTCATCGCAACCTATTTGGGAGGGGTGCTAGTAGTCAAACTATTTTCACTAGCTGCAAATATCAGTTATGGAGTTGCAAACGAAGCTACAAGATTCGTGCAATCAATGGCGCCAGGTTTGCATGAGGCTTACTTAACTGGAAATGAAAGGGCACTTGTGGCTGTTGGGGTTTTAGGTCTTCTTGCAGTTATCCCTGTAGCTCTTATAAAAGAGAAACCTGAAGACTATAAGAAAACCATGGAACAGCTGGATGCAGAATCTTCTAAAAAAACTTTGCTGGAACGGTTGAGAGATGCAATGAGGCTATTGCTAAATAAAGGTGCACGTGCATATTTGATTTACTGGACATTGATTTCTTTTGCAATGGGCTTATTTACATCCTACTATACAGTTTTTCTTAATAGAAATTTACATATAGGTAAAGCAACATCGTCATTGATGGTTTCCATATCCTATATAGCTATAATCGTTTTTATGTTTTTTACCCCTTTGGTTGTAAGAAAGCTAGGAACAGTTGGAACCATATTTTTTTCAGTAATATTGTCTGTACCGTTTATGTTAATTATAGCAAATGGTGACAGGTTTGGAACTTTTATGGTGCCTATGGTAGGGACCGCGCTGTTTGTGCGAGCTGGACTGGCAAATTTAAGTAGTCCTGCAGATAGTTCATTGGCAATGAGCGTTGTTCCTAAAGAATTAAGGCCTGCATACACTGCAATTGTCAACTTTATGGCCGGTATTGTAAGTATAATTAGTGGAATGTTCACAGGGAAGATACTTTTCGTTAATCAGGAGGGATATAGAACAGCGTATTACATTGCGGCAGCATTATATGTAGTGGCAGCGGCAGTTGTTCTCATTGGATTAAGAAAGTATAACAGAAGAGAGGAAATAAAATGAGCTATAGCAAGATGTTAGAAGAATTTAAGGAGTTAATTACCTCCGTAGAATATTATAACTATACACTGAATTCGTTAGTCTACTGGGACAAGATTACTTGTATGCCTAAGAATGCAATAGAATACAGAAGTAAGATTATGGCTTTTTTAGCTAATAAGCAGTATATGATTCTGTCTTCAGAGAAGTTTGAAAAATATATAAAATATTTCGATGGAAACAAACACAATGACTATATTACAAATATTATGGTGGAAAGAATTAAACAAAACAGTGTAGCTGTAAAGGCAATTCCTGAGCAGGAATATATCGACTATATTGGATTGATTGCAATGGCAGAACAAGTATGGGAAGAAGCAAAGGAAAACGATGATTACGAGAAATTAAAGCCCTATTTGGAAAAAATAACAGGTGAATTCAGGAAATTTGCTGAGTACTGGACCTATGAAAAAGAACCATATGATGCGCTGTTAAACTATTATGTAGAAGGATATACCAGTGAAAAAGTTGATGAAATGATAAGTGTTATAAAGCCTGTAATTATTGAAATTATGAAAGAACGTGAGGCAGCAGAAAAATCCTTGAAACTTATAGAGCCGATAAAAGGAATAAGTGCTGAGAAGCAACTAGAGTTATGGAAACTGATTCTGAGCGAAATTGGCTTTGATTTTGATGCCGGGAGGGTTGATATCGGAGGGCATACAACGATTCTCGCATCTCACCCTGACGATGTAAGAGTAGTAAACTCTTATTCTGACGACGATTTATGTGTTGGAATATTTAATGTACTTCACTCCGGAGGTAAAGGCGTTTACCAGCAGCATATTGATAGAAAGCTTTTAGGTACACTTTTGGCCGATCCACCATCATGTGCCATAAAGGAAGCTGTTGGTAGATTTTATGAAAATATTATTGGCAAAAGCAGAGGTTTTTGGGACAGGCTATTTCCAAAAGCTGTAGAGATAATCCCAGAGCTTGGTGAAGTAGGGCTAGATAATTTCTATAACTATATAAACAGATGTGAGCCTTCAGCTATTAGAATCAGCGCAGATGAGCTTACATATCTTTTACACATAATTATCAGATATGAATTGGAGCGTGGTCTAATCGATGGCACTTATAATGTTGATACAGTTCGCAAGGCCTGGAATGAAAAATACAAGTCATATCTTGGAGTAGAAATAAAAAATGATAGGGAAGGGATCTTGCAAGACATCCACTGGTCATCAGGGTACTTTGGCTATTTTCCAACATATCTTCTTTCAAACTTTGCGGCGGCTCAACTTGCAGGTGCCATTGAAAAAGAATATGGAGAGCTTAATGAACTTATTCGTGAAGGTGGAATGGACAAGATAACCGATTGGATGAGTAAAAATATTTATGTTTGGGGATATATCTACAATTCATATGAATTAGTGGAAAATGCATGTAAGGAAGAGATAAATCCTGATTATTACACTGGTTACTTACGGAAAAAATTTTCCGCGGTATTATAAAAAATCTTTAAAGAGGAGTAAAACGATGAACAAATTTTTACAAAAAATTGGTCTTGGAGAAAAACTATCCAAGAACTTCTGGGCAATCATCATCATAGCTTTTGGAGGAACTATTATTTACGGTCTGCCGTATTTTAGATTTGACTATTATGATGTATACGTTGAAATTTACCACCTTACAAACACCCAGATGGGAGTTTTTGGTAGTGTACTTGGTATTTTCGGAATGATTTCGTATCTGTTTGGTGGTGTAATCGCTGACAGATTCTCAACAAGGATGATCATAGGGGTATCTCTTATAGGTACTGGACTTGGTGGATTCGTGCATTTATTGCCACTTAGTTTCCCTGCAATGGTTTGTCTTTATGCTTTTTGGGGTATTTCATCACTTTTTGCATTCTGGCCAGCATGTGTTAAGGCTGTAAGAATTCTGTCAGGCTCTGGGGACCAGGGAAAAGCTTTCGGTTTTTTTGAAGGTGGCCGTGGTATTGCAGCAGCTTTAATGACAATGGCTGCAGTGGCTGCATTTAGAATTGGAGCAGGAAACATGGAAAACCAGGCGCTAGGTATGCGTTATGTTATTATATTCTACTCAGTGTTGACTGTAGTAATGGGTGTTTTAGCGTTCTTTGTTGTAAAAGATGATAAAGTAGAAACAAGTGAGAAGATTTCCTTTAAGGGAATAAAAGAAGTAATTAAACTTCCGGCAGTTTGGATTATAGCACTTGTTACTTTCTGTAACTATGTATTTACACTTTCCTTATACTACTTCACACCATATTCAACTGGAATACTTGGTGCAACAGTAACATTTGCGGCAAGTCTTGCAGCATTTACAAAGTGGTTATCTCTGTTTGGTAATATCGGTGGCGGCTACATAACTGACAAAGTAGGTACTGGTAACATTCTGCTAATTTCATTTCTTGTAATGGCAACTGGTACAACAGGTATTCTACTTCTACCAACAAACTCAGGAAGTATTGTTTGGTTCACAATTATCTTTATTGCAATTTACTTATTCTATCATGTTAACGCAGCTATGACATGGGCTATGATGGATGAAGGAGCTATTCCTGAAAAGTACTCAGGTACAGCGGCTGGTATAATTTCGACAATTGGATACTTACCGGAAATATTCTGCTCAGTACTTGCAGGTATTCTTATTGACCAGAACCCTGGAGTAACAGGTTTCAGACAGTACTTTGGATTCCTTATTGCTATGCTGTTATTAGGTGCAGTATTAGTTGTAATTTGGAAAAAGTTCCTTAAAAAACTAAGATCAAAGGAAGAAAAATAAAAATGGATAAAACTGAAAAAAATTATATTTTTGAAAGAGTGTTTATTGAAACACCGGTAGATACTGATAATGATGGAAAGCTAGATTTAATAGCTGCTTATATTAAACGACCAAAGACAACATTAAAGGGACTAAAGGTTCCTGCGATATTTGTTGCGAATCCATATCTTATGTTCTGTAATGAAGATTGGTATGTTCCGCATAATGTAGATCAAGAAGTTAAAGTTTTTTCAGAGCAGAATATAAAAGAAAGTGATATTAAGTATGACTTTAGTGAGGATATAACTAGCAAACCTACAGTGGTAAGAGAAACTGCAGGCTTTGCTGAATCTGCTGAAATTAATGAGGACGTTGAGTTTGAGTGTATTTCAGAGCTTTACGATCACTTTATCGAAAGAGATTATGCTGCAATATATAGTGGCGGGCTTGGAACAAGAGGGTCAGATGGTATTACCATTACCGGCTCAAGGGAAGAAGTTCTTGCCTTTAAAGCAGTTATAGATTGGTTAAATGGTAGATGTAGAGCGTTTACTGACAAGGAAAGCAATATAGAAATTAAAGCTGATTGGTGCACAGGAAATGTTGCAATGTCAGCGCTTTCATACCTTGGAACAATGTGCATTGCTGTGGCAAGTACAGGAGTTGAAGGTCTTAAGACTATTATTCCTGAAGGTGCTATTAGTAACTGGTACAACTATTATAGATACAATGGTCTTAATCTTCCTGCTATGGGTTGGCAGGGAGATGACCTTGATATCCTTGCAAAATATTGCTTTAGCCGAGCTAAAGATGAAGAAGATTTTAATTCAATAAAAGAAAGATTTGAAGCTTCACAGGAGAAACTTCTAGCGGGAGAGGATAGAGACAGTGGCAACTACAATAAGTTCTGGGATGAAAGAAATTATCTTAATCTAGTTAAAAATATAAAAGCATCAGTATTCATGATACAGGGCCTAAACGATTGGAATGTTAAGACGAATCAGTGCATACCGTTTTTTGAAGCACTAGAAGAGCATAATATACCTAGAAAAATGATGTTACATCAGGGAGACCATACTTACATCTACAAACTGATAGGGGCAGGCACAGTGCCGATTATAGAAAGATGGTTAGACCACTATCTAAAAGACATGGAGACTGGAATTGAAAAGGAACCAGAAGTTCTTATCCAAAGCAATACGGATCAGAGTATTTGGCAGGAGTCATCTACATGGCCACCTTTTGATGAATGCCATAGATTTCCGGTAGAAGCAAAAGGTGAAAAGAAGATTGTAGATGATATTAGCAAGACAGTTTTCGATAAAGAAAAAGACAATCTTAAAGATTGGCTAGATGAATTAATTTTATCTGAATCGCCTCTATACGAAAATAGACTTAAATATATTTGGGATCCTGCAAAAGATGGTGCAAAAGGAGATATGAGGTTTGCGGGCCATGCAAAGGTTTCTTTCCAGGCAGCAATTGATAAACCTACTGCTATTCTAAGTGCCATGCTTGTAGATATTGGAGAAGAGTGTAGATTAACGTGTGAGCAGATAAAAGATGAGAAAGAAAAATTTACGTTTGGAGTTGAGGCTGAACCATCAAAGTATAAGGTTATTACAAGAGGATGGCTAAATGCACAGAATAGAACTGAAATTTGGTCTAAAGAAACTATAAAAGAAGGTGTTTTCTACCATTATAGTTTCCAGATGGTGCCCACTGACTATATCGTAAAGGAAGGTCATAAAATTGCATTAATAATCTACGGAATTGATGCTGAGGCTACACAGAGACCTAAAACGATAACAGAAATAACAGTTAAACAGGACACTATAGACGTAATTTGCCCTATAAAGCTAAATAAATAGAGAAACACAAAAAAACAGCTACTTGAAAAAAAGTAGCTGTTTTTGTGTGTTATATCAGCTTTTAAGCAGTTAGTATCTCTTGATTTTTAGCTAACTCTTCTTCCCTTTTAATAAGAATCTCCTGATATTCTTATTCTGTCATTTTTTCCATTGTAATTCCGGTAAATCCATAGAAGATAGATACCAGAGGACATAGCCAGCAAAGTATTGCGTATGGACCGTATCCACCTGCGCCCCATTGACCGATGCCGAATACACTGTGCATATATGCACCACATGGACTCCAAGGTACTAGGTTAGATGTAACGGTACCGGAATCTTCAAGACATCTGGATAAATTCTTTGCTTTCAGTCTAGAATCTTCAAAAGCTTCTTTATACATTCTTCCTGGCAGAATAAGAGCAAGGTACTGATTTCCTGTAACAAGGTTTACAAAGAATGAAGAGAAAATTGTCAATGTAACAAGTAGTCCTCTTGACTTAACATATTTTAATAATGATTGAGCAATTCTTTCAAGTATACCTGTACATTCAATAATGCCTCCGAATACCATTGCGCAAATAATTAAGTTTACTGTCCAAAGCATGGAGTCCATGCCTCCACGTGTAAACAGTGAAACTACGTTTGGAGTAATTGCATCAGGATTGCTAAAAGAGAATCCATAGTGTAGAACTCCAGGGATAACACCTATGCTTGATCCTTGGAAGAAGATAGCACAGAATACCCCAAGGATGATTCCCATCATCATACCGGGTATAGCCGGTAGCTTGAAAGAAACCATAACTATTACTAGTACAGGTGGTAATAATAAGAAAATGTTCATATTAAACAAGCTTGCTATTTCGTTTTGTAATGCGTGAACGTTGGACATATCAACGGCACCTGAATAGCGGCTTCCTATAATACCATATACTATTAGAGCTATAACTAATGACGGGGTTACTGTATATACCATGTGTCTTATGTGTTCGAAAAGTTCTGATCCGGCACACGCTGGAGCGATATTTGTGGTATCTGACAATGGAGACATTTTATCGCCAAAAAGTGCTCCGGATACTACTGCACCAGCAGATATAGCTGTTGGGATGCCTAGGCTTGTACCGATACCAACTAAAGCTATGCCCACTGTGCCTGCAGATGTCCATGATGAACCTGTAGCTAGTGATACTATACCACAGATTAAACATGCTGCAATTAAGAATATGCTTGGTCTCAAAATCATTAAGCCATAGTATACCATTGCTGGGACGATTCCACTTAGAATCCATGATCCTATTAAGCAGCCTACAAGTAACAAGATAAGGACAGCTTGCATTGATCTCCCGATTGCGGACATAATACCTTTCTCAAGGAATGACCATTTGTAACCATTAATAATTGCGATAATTCCAGCAAAAAGAGCTGATGCTAGTAAGGCGATATGAGCATCACCATAATGACACACCCACGCCTCTCCGAATAACTTTCCCATTACGTTCAAGCAATAACATAGGTTTAATACTGTGATTAAAAGCACTAGTGAAGCTTGCCACATTGGAATTTTTTTGCCCATTTTCTTAAATCCTCCTATATAGAAATTTTGTTGAACAATATAAGACATAAGAGCAATATTTGTGCCATAATATAAAAAGGCTATTTATCAACATTCCTATGTTTTAAATTTTGGAAAAGCAAAAAATTTTGCCTGTTAATAGGCAAAATTTCTTTCGCTTGGTTTTTATTTCTTTACTATGTCCTGATAGTTTATTTCATGTTTGTCGATTTTATACTTTAGGGACTGTCTAGTAAGTTTAAGGGATTTTGCGGCATCTGACAGTGATTTGCCATTTTCTAGAGCGTTGAGTATAATATCTTTTTCATATTCGTCCATTAATTCTGTCAATCCTTTATTATTATCTGCATAGTCGTTCTTTATATTTACATAGTTATAAGATATTAGATAATCCGGGATATCAGCCATCCTTATCTGAGTATCGTCTACTACGTTAAATGCATATTCAATGACATTTCTTAATTCCCTGACATTCCCAGGCCATGAATAGTCCATAAAAATCTTATGGACCAGTTCGTTGATATTCTCCACTTTTTTATGCATCTTGCTATTATAGAAAGTAATGAAATAGTCTACAAGAAGGTCTATATCCTCCTTCCTTTCCTTTAGCGGAGGTAGATTAAACTGCATTACACCAAGCCTGTAGAATAAATCTTTCCTCAACATATTTTTGTTGATTGCTTCATCAGGGGTTACATTCATAGCGGATATTATTCTAACATCTACATTTATGTATTTTTCACCGCCAATTTTCATATACCTTTGCTCTTCTACTACTTTTAAAAGCTTTGCTTGAAGATCTACACTCATAGAATTTATTTCATCTAGAAAGAGGGTACCACTATTGGCAATCTCAAAAATACCTTTTCTGTTTTCTGCTCCTGTAAAGCTTCCTTTCACCGTCCCGAATATAATACTTTCCATTAGAGAATCCGGTATGGCTGCGCAGTTAAGGGATATAAAAGGCTTGTTGCATCTGCTGCTGGCGCTATGTATTGATTCAACAACCAGCTCTTTGCCTGTTCCTGACTCGCCGATTACCATGACGGGAGAGTCATTTTCTGCAACTTTGATTATCTTTTCTTTTATATTAATCATTGCTTTGTTCTTTGTGATTATACTGTCTGTCTTGTACAGTTCATCTCTGTTCTTGTCAAAACCATCTTTTTCAACGGTTAAAGTTAAATTACATGATATATCTAAGGAGGAATTATATTATGAAAGTAGCAGACAAAGTTTTTTTTAATGGTAATATCTATACAATGAATAATGACTATTATCATGCAGAAGCAATTGCAGTAAAGGACCAGAAAATTCTTTTTGTAGGATCTAATGAGGATTCTAAACAGTATGCCGGCGAAAAAACTGAAATGATTGATTTAAAGGGTGAGACTGTAATTCCAGGAATTATTGAAAATCATACTCATCTATTAATTGCAGGAGAACTTGAGACTCAGGTTTTAGCATTTAACAAGACTAAGGAACAAATTCTTGCTGAAGTAGCGGAAGCTGCTAAGACAAAAAAACCAGGTGAATGGGTTCTAGGAAGAGGCTGGAGCCAGGAAGACTGGGATGATAAGGCATTCCCTACAAGAGAAGATTTAGATAAGGTATGTCCTGATAATCCTGTAGTTATGTATAGAGTTTGTATGCACTGTTTATGGGTTAATACTAAGGCATTGGAACTTGCCGGAATTACTGATGACACTAAGGACCCTCTTGGTGGAGAAATTATCAGAGATGAAAAGGGAGTTGCAACAGGAGTTTTAACAGATGCAGCTACACAAGCCGTAGACAAAATAATTCCACCATACACTGTGGATAATGTAATGCACATGCTTCCTCTTATTGAAAAGACTTATCTTAAGAATGGAATAACAACAGTTGTTGACTTAGGCGCAGGATTTTTATCTCCGGCAGGACCGGCCCAAGGGGATACTATGATTAAGGCATTAAAAAAGTCCTACGAAGAAGACAAAGTTAAACTTCGTTCATATGTCTATGTTAGACCAGGAGAATTGCTGGACGAATACTATAAAAATGGCCCGGAAATAGGATTGTATGATGATAGATTAACAGTAAGAGGACAAAAGATTTTTGCTGATGGAACTTTAGGTGCAAGAAGTGCTTGGTTATTGGAAGACTATTCAGACAGACCTGGTCACAAGGGCAACAATCGTATGTCTTCTGAGGAGTTAGAGTCCCTAGTAAAGAAAGCTTATGATGCAGGATTCCAAACAACAATTCATGGAATAGGAGATGCTACATTAAAACAAATTGTAGATGTTTACGAAAAAATTTATACTGATTCCAATAAAGATTGCCGCCCAAGAATTGAACATTTTATGATTGCCAGAGACCAAGAATTTGAAAGATTTGGCAAATTAAAGGGTATTGCATCAATGCAATTTGTTGAATTAAGTTCAGATTTGGGAATGCTTGAAGAACGTATTGGAAAAGGACGTATTCACGGTGCATATGCATGGAGAAAGGCTCTTAATTTAGGCATCAAAATAGTAGCAGGCACAGATTATCCGGTTGACTCTGTAAATCCTTTTGAATCTCTATATTATGCGGTAAGTCGTTGTACCATAAAGGAAGAGCCTATAGGAGGATATAACCCGCAGGAAGCACTTACTAGATATGAAGCTTTAAGAGCGTACACTTTAGATGGCGCTTATGGCTGTTTTGAAGAGAATATTAAAGGCTCAATAGAAGAAGGAAAACTTGCAGATTTCGCAGTAATAGATCACGATTACATGAACTGTAATATTTCAGAAATAAAGGACATTAAGGTTTTGAAAACTATTATCGGTGGTGAAACCATTTACGAAGCATAAAAAATAGTTTTGCATTAGTCATACATATAAACTTAGAAAAGAGGAGCTTCCGTTTCGGAGGGTCCTCTTTTTCTTCTTTGCAGTTCCGTAAAAGAATTGCAATTAGGCGAATTTTAGGGTATCATTGGAATAGTCATATAAGAATAGGAGAAAAGACTATGGCTAGACCTATAAAATTACGTAAAATTGAAAAAATACCTGCAGCTCCTTATTTTGTCCCATCTGAAGAGGGAATTGAAGGTGTTGAAGTAAGTGTTCTTCTTGTTGAGGAAATTGAAGCTATTAGACTAAAAGATTTAGAAGGACTAGAGCAGGCTGAATGTGCAGAGCGCATGGAAGTTTCACGTCCTACTTTCCAGAGAATATTACTTTCTGCACGTAAAAAAATTGCAGACAGTCTTATAAATGGTATGGCAATACATATTGACGGTGGTAATTATACCCGGTATATCTGTAATGTTATGTGTGATGATTGCAACACCCAATGGAAAGAGAGTTTTGAAAATTTACAGTTAATAAAAGAGGGTAAGTATGCATGCCCAACATGTGGCTCCATAAAAATTGACTGCCTAAAAAAATGCAGAGGTAAATTTTGCAACAAAAACTGTTGGAAGCATAAGTAAAATTATTAATCAAGGAGAAAAAAGATGGAATTAAAGGAAATCATGGACCAAAAAGTATTTGCTGTAGTGGGAAATACTATTAATGAAGAAAAATATGCTTGCAAAATAAAGGATGGACTAGAACAACACGGTTACCGCACTTATGGAGTAGGGAAAGAACTAAAATCTTTAAATGAAATAGATGATAATATCGACATTGTAGATTTGTGTATTAATCCTGTTAAAGGTTTAGAGCTTATGAAAGAATGCAATAAAGATTTTAAGTGTATTGTTATTCAGCCGGGAGCTGAAAGTGAGGAATTAATAGAGTATCTAGAAGAAAAAAATCTTAATTATGTAGAAGGGTGTTTACTGGTAGGATTAAGATTATATTGTAAATAAAAGGTTAATTATGCGCACAAGCTTTTGCTGGTGCGTTTTTCTTTTTTTAGAGGGTTTAAAGTGTTTTCTTTGAAAAAATAAAATAGGTTATTGACATATGTTCAAAACGTGGTAGAATTATATCATAATAAACATATGCTCATAATGCTATGAGATGAATGGATGATGAAATGAGGGGAAAATATGAAAATAATAATACCGGTAAATGAAGACAAGGGTACAGTTTGTGTGTCTTTTGGAAGAACGCCATTATTCCTTATGGTGGATTTAGAAACTAAAGAGAGAGAATTTATTGTTAACCCGGCGGCAGATGCAGCGGGAGGTGCAGGGACTAAGGCGGCGCAGCTTATTGTAGATAAGAAAGCAGACGCTGTTTTGACTCCAAGATGTGGACAGAATGCCGCAATTGTTTTAGATGCAGCAGAAATAAAAATATATAAGACAACTTCAGAAGATGTTGAGAAAGAAATAGAAAAATTCAATCAAGGAAAGTTAGAAATACTAAGTGAAATTCATGAAGGTTTTCATAACCATGGGTTTTCCAAATAGACTTTGACTTGAAAGGAATGATAAGATGAAAATAGCTATTTTAAGTGGTAAAGGAGGAACCGGAAAAACCTTTGTAGCGGTAAATCTGGCAGCGGCCTTAGGAAAGAGCACCTATGTGGACTGTGATGTAGAGGAGCCAAATGGCAAATTGTTTTTTAAGCCAGAAATTATTGAAAAGAAGAAAGTAACCATAGATCTTCCTGCTTTTGATAAAGAAAAGTGTGTAGGATGCAGGGAGTGTGTAGATTTTTGCAGATTTAACGCATTGGTTTTTATTAAAGACGCTCCGATTGTTTTTCCGGAGATTTGTCATCCCTGCGGAGGCTGTAAAATAGTTTGCAAGTATGATGCAGTATCTGAAGAGAAAAAAGAAGTTGGAGAAGTATTAGTTGGAAAGTCTGGAGCGACTCACTTTTTATCAGGGATAATGAATATAGGGGAAGCGTCGGGAGTGCCTGTTATTAAAGAGCTTTTAGGAAGCATACCTGATAATAGAAACACTGTTATCGATTGCCCTCCGGGAAGCGGCTGTATGGTAATGGAATCTATAAAGGATGTAGACTACTGCATCTTGGTTGCAGAACCTACAGAGTTTGGTCGGCATAACCTGGAAATGGTACACCAGCTTGTAACTGTTTTTGAAAAGCCTTTAGGTATTGTTTTAAATAAATGTACCGAAGAGGAAAATCCAAGTAAAGATTTTTGCCTAGAAAACAAGATTGATATTGTGGCAGAGATACCTTTTGATAAAGACTTGGGCAGGGATAATTCTAATGGTGAGATAGTATACTATTCAAATGATAAAGCTAAAAGAATATTTAATGACTTAAGTGGAATAGTGGAAAAGAAGGTGTGCCAATGAAAAAGCTTTTGATTTTAAGTGGAAAGGGTGGAACCGGTAAAACTACAGTGGCTTCTGCGTTGATTTATTTACTTAAATCAAAATCATATGCAGACTGTGATGTAGATGCCCCAAATCTTCATATTACAGTGCCTCCACAGGGGAAACCGGATAAAAGAGATTTTTACGGACTGCCTAAGGCCAGTATAAATTACACAAAATGCACTCAGTGCGGCTTGTGCAAAGATAATTGTAATTTTGGTGCAATATCCTTAAAAGAAAAGATTATCATGGACCCTTATGCTTGTGAAGGTTGCGGAGTTTGCGCCTATGTTTGTCCGGTTCAGGCCATAACTATGGTAGAGGCTGTAAATGGAGAGGTTCTTGTATATAACGGAAGTTCAAACTTTGCAACTGCAAAATTAAAAATGGGAGCTGGGGCTTCGGGCAAGCTTGTAACCGAGGTGAAGAAAAGCATGAAGGATGTTGGAGAGGAAGAGATTTCTATAATTGATGGATCTCCCGGGATTGGATGTCCTGTTATTGCCTCCATCAGTGGGGTTGATATGGTTTTGATTGTAACAGAGCCTACGGTATCTGGAATCAGTGACTTACAGCGAATCCTAAAAACAGCAAAACATTTTAATGTAAAACATGCGGTATGCATAAATAAATATGATATCAATGAAGAGAACACTGAGAGAATAAAAAAGTTTTGCCAAGAAAATCAAACAGAGATTGTCGGGCTAATTCCTTTTGATCATAAGGCATCGGTGGCCATTAACAGCAGGAAAAGTATTGCCCAGATAGATTGTATCGCCGGCAGAGAACTCCAGAGTATTCTAAAAAACACTCTGGAAATAATGAATAAGTCAGAAAAAAATTAAAGTATAAATGAAAGATTATAGGAGGAAAAAATTATGAAGATAGCAGTAGCAAGTGAAGGAAAGATGACAGCAGGACACTTTGGACATTGCCAGAATTTTAACATCTACGAGGTAGAGAATAAAGAAATAGTAAAAGAAGAGTCTATTCCTAACCCAGGCCATAAACCAGGATTTTTACCTAATTATTTATACGAATTAGGTGTTAATGTAATTATCTCCGGTGGTATGGGTGGCGGTGCCATTGATATTTTTAACGAGAGAGGTATCGAAGTTATCGTTGGTGCAGCAGGCGAAGCAAAGGGAAATGTATTGTCATATTTAGATGGAAAGCTTAAGTCAACTGGATCTGTATGTCACGAGCATCAGCATGCAGATGAATGTGGAAAGCACTAATAGGCAGTCGTCTATTGATTTTGATTTATTAATGTGGTAAACTGAAAAAAATAATTTACCGCCGGGTAACGTCTTTTATTTGTTCCGTTAGGCCTTTGAAGGAATGGATAATAGACGTTATATTTTTATCACAGAAATAAAAGAAAGAGGTGACCATATGTTTCGAGAAATGCGTCGAATAAAACAAGTCTTATCAAAGGAAGATAGTGTAAAAGTTTTAGAAAATGGAACATCAGGAGTGTTGGCAGTACACGGGGATGATGGATATCCATATTCTGTACCTCTCAGCTACGTGTATCAGGAGGGAAAAGTATTCTTTCACTGTGCAAAAACAGGTCATAAGGTTGATGCTATCACTAGTAATGAAAAAGTATCCTTCTGTGTAATAGATAAAGATCAGATAGTACCGGAAGAGTACACTACTTACTTTAGGAGTGTAATTGTCTTTGGGAAAGCACATATTATTTCTGATCCAGTAGAAAAAAGACATGCCATCGAAAAAATTGCAGAAAGATATTCTCCTATGCAGGAAGAGGGAAGACTAAAGGTAATTGATAATCAATTTGATCAAGTATGTCTTATTGAACTTGACATTGAACATATGAGTGGAAAAGAAGCTATAGAGCTTGTGCGGGCAAAAGAAAAATGATCCTGAATACCAAATTCGAATTGAGAATATAGACGGAGAGTAATATTTTCGTTTATGTGACTTCAAACATCTCCCGAATGGTGAAAATGTACCCTGAGCAAAATGCAGAGTGCAGATGGCAGTGAATATGAGGCTGATATTTCTAAAAAAAAATATAACATTAACACATATTGTCAATAATCAGAACATTTTGTCAGTAAATAATTATTGGAATATTCTCTCTATGGTGGTAGAATAAGTATTACAATAACGAAAAGAGGATAGACAAAATGCATTTTGGAAAGAATTTAATTAGAGCCAGTAATGACAATATTTTGTACATGCCTGGATTTCAAAGCTGCAAATGTGTAGTAACAGAGCCGAACCTCATGCTTGAGGTCATTAGTCCCCACGGATTTTCGATAAAGAATGCAGAAGGTTTTCTTAAATACTACAAGATAATTGAAGAAGGAAAAAAAATAGGTCTCTAATAAAGTCAAAATCATGTAAAATCTCACAGTTACTTCTAGAAGTGATTGTGAGGTTTTTCATTTATTTTTGCTAAAGGCTGCTAAATGATATATAATGAAAAAAATTGAAAGGAAAGATATATGAACGAAGATAGGAAGTACGGAGATATAGCTGTAGCGCTTTTTGAAAAAGGATATAATTGTTCACAATCGGTTTTTTTAGCTTTTAGTGACATGTATGATATGGATGAGGAAACAGCTCTTAAAATCAGCTCATCTTTTGGTGGAGGAATGGGAAGGTTAAGGGAGGTTTGTGGTGCAGTAACCGGAATGTTTATGGTTGCCGGCATGATTTACGGATATGCTGACCCTGATGATAGAGAAGGGAAAAAGAACCACTATGAGAGAATCCAGGAATTGGCAAAAGAGTTTGAAAAAGAAAACGGGAATTTGATATGTAGGAATCTATTAGATCTAGAAGAAAAGAGACAAAGTCCGGTACCGGAACCTCGAACAAAGGAGTATTACAGGAAAAGGCCGTGTTCTCAACTTGTAAGGAATGCTGCGGAAATAATGGCGCAATTCATTGCGAACCAAAATTCTATATAGTATAATTTTCACATAAATAAAAATACAGGAGGCAAAGCCATGAATAAAGAACTATTGTTAGTAGTTGACTTTGGGGCACATAATAATCAACAGGTGGCAAAAATAGCCAGACAGTCCAAAGTTTACTGTGAAGTGAAGCCAGATAGCCAGGATTTAGAAAAACTTAATCCTAAGGCAGTGATTGTGGTAGGTGATGATGAAGTTGATGCAGATCTATCAAAGGTGAAATCTTTAAATGTACCTGTTTTAGAAAAGGGTAATTTAAAATCCGTCGAAGAAATTGAAAGTTTTATTAAAGTCTGTGGGTTCACATGTGATTGGACAGTGGATGCCTTTATTGAAGATGCAGTTAAGCAGATTAGGGAAACTGTTGGAGATAAAAAAGTTTTATGTGCACTATCTGGAGGTGTTGACAGTTCGGTGTGTGCAGCTCTAGTTTATAAGGCTATTGGCAATCAGTTAACATGTATGTTTGTAAATCATGGACTTATGAGAAAAGGTGAGCCTGAACTAATAGATCAGATTTTTGGAAGACAGTTTGGAATGCCTCTTATTACAATAAATGCGGTAGATAGATTTTTAGAGAAACTAGATGGCGTAGATGAGCCTGAAAGAAAGCGTAAAATAATCGGCGAAGAGTTTATTAGGGTTTTTGAAGAGGAATCCAGGAAACTAGGTAAAATGGACTTTCTGGTTCAGGGTACCATATATCCTGACATAATCGAAAGTGTTTCTAATAAGGGTGTAGTAAAATCCCATCATAATGTTGGTGGACTACCAGAAGACATAGACTTCCAGCTCCTTGAACCTGTAAAATGGTTATTTAAAGATGAAGTGAGAGCTGTTGGAGAGGCTCTAGGGCTCCCACATGAACAGGTTTGGAGACAACCATTCCCCGGCCCTGGCCTTGGAGTTAGGGTAGTTGGCGCAATAACTAGAGACAAATTGGAATTTGTTAGAGAATCCGATGCTATTTTAAGAGAGGAAATCGCAAAGGCTGGTCTTGATCAATCAATTTGGCAATATTTTACCGTTTGTCCCGGTTGTAAATCTGTAGGTGTAAAAGACGGTAAAAGAACTTATGAGCAGGCTATTGCAATAAGAGCAATTTTATCTAGCGACGCTATGAGTGCAGATGTAGCCGAATTGCCATATCCACTTTTGAACAAAATTGCATGCAGGATAGTTGCTGAAGTCGACGGAGTAAACAGAGTTATGTACGATATAACTCCTAAACCACCAGCAACAATTGAATGGGAATAGTAAACAAAAGACCACAAACCCAGTATTCATGCGGGTTTGTGGTCTGTATTTTTGTGCGTTGATAACACTTTGATAACAGAATTTATTTTTGAGGAGTAGTAGATTTTAATCTCTAACGCCCCAAATTATGTAGTCAATTTTCTTAGTCGGTGTAAGCCATTTGTAGTTAGGCATTATTGAATCAAACAGTTTAATAGTTTGTTTCGCCTTATCCGTATTCAAAAACATGTCGTACCAATTTATAATTTTATCGTATAAATGAACACGATTTCTTAATTGTTCTACCTTGCTTTTACCGCTCAATTCCAAGCCAATATGATTAAGCACATAAACATCCCAAATGGGCATATTAGGATTTATTGTAGCAAGCATTTTGCTTGAAAAAGAATGTTCAATTTGTCCTGTTGTTCTATAGAGATGGTATATAATTTCCTCAAAAGAAATATTATTACGCAATTTGTTTTCCTCAAAATATGTATAGTATGATTTTTGCCAGTCATCATTTCTTCTCACACGATAAAACCTATTGAACGTTTTTTGAAAATCTCTGTCCAAAGAAATATCTTTTTTATCAAAAGTCTGAATTATCTTTTCATAATCCTTAATATTTAATGCCTTAGAAACTAAATTTTCAACAAGGTTTTCGGTATCAATTTCCATTACTGATTCACCCTTCCAATTCATCTTCCACTCATAATATTCCTTTTCTATTAGCTCTCCTTTTGGGGAGCTTTTTTCTTTTCTGCCTATATATTCTCACCCTTTTGCCAGTTAAGCAACCACTCTGTGTAGAGTTCTTCGGGAAGTTCATTGCTCATCATTTCAAGCCTTTTTTCTCTCCAAAGCTTAAAATGTTCCTCCATACCCTTGACTTTTATCTTGACAGTTCCGTCTTCTTCAATATCCAAATCTATGTTTGGGTACTCGTCCAAAGCCATAATAAGTTGTGTCATAGAGGTGTTGTCGGGTATGTCGGGAGTAGTTAAAACAGATGGTTGTACCTTTAAAATCTCTGCGAGTTTTAGAATACCGTCCTCTTTTGGAAAGCGAGTTCCCGCCTCGTATTGAGCAATTCGCACATCCGCTGTGGACTCTTTAAATCCCATAAGAATCCCGAGTTCTTTTTGTGTGTAACCTCTATACTGACGTATATCTTTTAGTGTGTTTCCGAAGTACATAACACTCCTCCTATCGTTAAACATAATTGTATAGTTCAAGTATAGCACAAGTGAAATAGAATATTCAATAGCTAAAACAAAAAAGTTTAACTAAATAGCCACAAGTACTTGACATAAACAATTTAGCTTAGTATAATTAAAAATACAAATTAAACAAATTTGTTTGTGCAAACTAAAGGAGGAGTGGAATGGATAAAAGAATGTTTATGAAAGCGGATGAGGTGGCAGAAATTCTTGGAGTTTCCAAGGCACATGCCTACAAAATCATCAAAAAGCTGAATGAACAATTGAAAAAGCAAGTGTATATGACCTTGACAGGAAAAGTAAGCCGTAAGTTCTTTCAGGAAAAGTTTTATGGCTTAGGTGCATAGGAGGGATGAGATGTCAGTAAGTAAAGATCCAAGTGGCAACTGGATGTCATCAACAAGGTACAAGGATTTTACAGGAAAAGTAAAACAAAAACTGAAACGAGGGTTCAAAACAAAAAAGGAAGCAGTGGAATGGGAACGAAAATTTCTGCAAAAGCAAACGTCAAATCTCACAATGACCTTTGAAAGCTTTGTGGAAATCTACACAGCAGATGTCAAACCAAGGATAAAGCAAAACACTTGGCAGACAAAAGAAAATATCATAAGAACAAAGCTATTGCCTTACTTTAAAGGCCGAAAGATGAATGAAATCAAGCCTGCGGACATCATAGCTTGGCAAAATAAGATAATGAAAAAGAAAGACAGTAAGGGCAAGAAATTCTCACCAACCTACCTAAAAACAATTCATAATCAGCTAAGTGCAATATTTAATCATGCAGTGCATTTGTCAACTGAAAAAGGGTCCACTATTCTATTTGAAAAAGGGTCCACTTATTTGTTTTGATTCCATGCTATAGTGTCTTCCATTCTATAGCTTA
>JAWRJF010000089.1:0-13803 GCA_040307645.1 Anaerovoracaceae bacterium
AACACAACAAAGGCTTTTATCCCTGGTACCGGTTTCAATTCCGTACCTGTCCCTGTAGCTCTTGATGCGCATCTGGCCATTTTATCTACCCTTAAATTCCAGTCAAGACTTTTCGATGATTTTGCCTGACCCATTATGCAAAAAGGTACATCTGAACCTAACTCTTTCCCTATATTCATTAGGGTTTTCAACTTTAGGTTTAAATTAAAAAGCTTATTTAAACCGTGTATAACAGCAGCACCGTTTCCACTGCCACCGGCAAGACCTGCCGAAACCGGAATTCTTTTTAGAATATCAATTTCTATTCTTCCTCCGGGCAGATTTTTACCATATCTTTCAATCATTAAATCTGCAGCCTTATATGCCAAGTTTCTATTATCGCATGGTAAATAGTATCTATTAGTCGTTAGGATAATTGCTATGTCTCCATGTCGTCGTTTTTTATCCTTTATCCATCTTATTATTACATCATCATGAAATGAAATCTGTTGCATTATCATATCCACCTGATGATATCCATTTTCCATAGTTTCTCCAACATCAATTGACAAATTGATCTTGGCAAAAGATTCAACACAAATTTCTTTCATCCTAGCGTCCTTTTCATTGTACAAATAATATAAATGAGCGGACCTCCGCTCATTTAATTATTTTTTCTTTTTCTTTCCTTTATTTGCTGATGATTGTTTTGCTTTCATTTCTGCTTCTTTTTCTGCACGTGCTTTTCTGCCTGTTACAAATTTTCCGCCTCCAGCAGAAATAGGTCTTGGACCCTTTACTCTGTAATTATCGCCGTCATAGAAATCATCAGCTTCTTCAGAAGATCCTAAACGAGCAGCTTTTCTAGCAGCTTTAGCTTCTCTTTTTGCTTTTTCTTTTTCTTGTTGTTCTATAATTTCCTCTACTGATTTTCCTGTCCTCTTAGCTTCTTTATATGGATTTACTTTTTCTTCCTTAAAATCTTCTTTTTGTTTGGCCATATCTCTTTTCATTGAGCGGGATGAAAAGAAGAAAATTCCACCAAACATTACAACCATCATAAGCATATTAATCTTCATATTTCTATCTTGATTAATAGTCGTAAACTTAATCTTATAGTCTTCTCCTAGAGAATTCCCTTTGTCATCGACAAAATCACCTGAAATAGTTAGCATGTACTCAGTGTTACCTTTAATAGCAGTTTTTTTACCGGTATTATCTGCGACTACCATTACCTGTCCCTCTTCTTTAGGGTTATACAAAACTCTAATTGGAACAGCCTTACCGTCAGGACCAGTAATCTTAAAACAGTCTTTGTTAACTTTTTCTGTTTTAGGCGCATCTACACTATTATTGAAGTACAACTTAACACTTAAGTTCTCAATTGATGTATCCCTCTGATCATTCCTTGGATAAGTGTCTGTTAACTCCAAGCTTCCTGCAAAGCAAAAATTAGCCGATAATAAAACGATTAATGCTGATAGACAAAATAAAGCGCCTATTCTCTTCATGTCTTAACTCCTCCGATTCATAATTTCCTTGTATTTCTAAGTTTCTTGAAAAAATTCTTTATTATTTCACGGCACTCTTCTTCCATAATGCCCGTCTGTATATTGACAAAATGATTTAAATGCTTTTCCTGGACAATATTAAAAACAGAACCACAGGCACCAGCTTTAGAATCCATCGTTCCTATGTAAAGGTTTTCTATCCTAGACCAAACAATAGCACCTGCACACATTGCGCAAGGCTCTACCGTAACATACAAATTACATCCTGTAAGTCTCCAGCCGCCTAAAAAGGCTGCAGCCTCTCTAATTGCAAAGATTTCAGCATGTGCAGTCGGATCTTTCTTCGTTTCCGTTAAATTATGTCCTCTTCCTATAATCTGTCCATCTTTTTCAATGACTGCTCCAATGGGCACTTCTCCCAAGGAAGCTGCTTTATTAGCTTCAGTTATAGCCTCATTCATAAACTTATTCATATACTTTACAATAGTACCATATTTGAATACAATATTCAACCAAAATTTGTACTAAATTTCGTGCAAATTGCAATTTATACTGGGAAAAAATCACCGTTTATCTTATCAATTCCTGCAATCCAATACCCGAAAATATCATGTTTTTCTTCGTCTGATAGATCTTCTATGTAAGTGTACAATTTCTCAGCCCCCTTAAGTGGTTGCCACAGTTTAAACCCAGAGCTCCCCTGGTCCGGTTGTTCTTCTAAAATAAACCTTCCCGGGATGCCTATAAAATACTGGTCATTATTCACCCCCAAAACATAATGCTGATACCTATCTATCAAAACCCTGAATGTATCCAAATGCTTTGGGCAAGACTTTTCTAACTCAAAACGGTACCACTTAGCCCCAGTTTCATCTATTTCTTCGGCAAAAAGGTCCATCGCTTCTTTCCCTTGGCAAAGCTCTATTTGTTCCTTCCATTCATCATCAAATCCACTGACATAGTTTTTTGCAAAAGGTAATTCAGCTTTTATTAGAACCATTGGTTGCTCAGGCGATCCCTCTTTTGATGCTGCAACGATTAAACAAAATGAGAAGTCTTCAAACGGCGTCCCTTTTCCGTCAAAATTTTTACAGTTAAATTTTTGATATTTTCTACATTCTCCTGTTTTATTGAAATATACGGGACCAAAGTCTACAAATGATACTTCTCCCTCTGAACTCCCCATAAAGACCATTCTATACTCTCTATTATAAGAAAATCCTAACACTGTTGACGGAAGTAAATTTCTAACGGTAAAATATATGGTTCCCTTTTCTTTATATGTTTCAATACGACTATATGCATAAATGGCTTCGTCTTTCCATAGTTTATATCCGCTGTATAAAACTTCCAGATCCAGTATATGTTTTTTGTATCCTTGCTCCATTTTACCTTTTCCTCCACTCTTCTGTTTTTATTGATTTTTAAAAATATTTTTAGTAGTATATATATGTAAATAATTTTAATCTATTCAACTATTGAAGAAAGGAGACCACTAATTATGCCAATGGATATCGCAATAGGACTTATAATTCTCTTTTCCATGATTGCGGGAGCAAGACGTGGTTTTGCCATGACTTTAATCAACTGCATGCACTGGTTTCTTTCTCTAATATTAGCTTATGTTTTCTGTGATGATGTAAAAGCATATATCATTGATAATACTACTTTAGACGATACTATAAACCAGATTATGGTAAATAGCATGAACTCTAACTTCTCAGGCAACACTTTATATATGTCTATTCCTACGCTTTTTGAAAATCAGCTAAAATCCATGGCCGATGGTTTTTTATATAAGACAGCGTCTTCAATGACCGACTTGCTTATTACTATTCTTTCATTTCTTGTTATACTAATTGGCATTAAAATAGCCTGCTTTTTATTAAGCAGACTATTTTCTAAAAAATATAATCAAGGTTTAGTTGGATATTTTGATGGTCTTATTGGGCTTTTATTAGGGTTTGTACGAGGCACAATTCTAGTATTCATATTCCTTGCATTTTTAGTACCTTTTATTACTTTAATTTATCCCGAGTTAGCTCCTGTAATAATGGAGTATCTAGACCAATCGTATATTGCCGGTATATTATATGAAAACAATATATTATTAGTTATTGTAAATGGTATATTCAACTAGTTTAGTGTTGTAGAAAAACTTTCATTGCCTTTCCATCACTTTCAAATCTTATATTCCCATTAATGTCTGTTCTAAAAATACTATCAGCAAATCTGTCAAGCCTACGCAAAACATTTTTTGTCGGGTGCCCATATGCATTATCTGAACCAACACTTATCACTGCATATTGGGGACTTACATTCTTTAAAAATAACACCCCATTACTGTAATCAGAGCCATGATGTGATACTTGAAGAACATCGGCCCTTATATCATATTTTTCTCTTATCTTTCCTTCAACTTTACCTGGTATATCGCCAGTAAGAAGGAATTTCTCTGTTCCGTAAGACAACATCATTACAACTCCAGATGAATTAGAGTCGTCATAATAATAATCTTCCTCCGGAGATAAAACTTGGCATGTTGCCTTTTCGCCAACGTCAAGAAGATCGCCTTCATATAGATTATTTAGTTTTAAATCATTTTTATCTAAAGCTCTTAGCATTTCTTTATACTCGTTGGTTTTACTTGTATAGTATGTAGTATAAAAGTTCTCCACGTCGTAGTCATTTATAATCAAATCTGCCCCACCCATATGATCAGAATCAGGGTGAGTAATCACAAAATTATCTATTTGCTCTATATTCCTCTCGTCTAAATATTCTCTAAGCTTGTCATATTGATTCTCTTTCCCTGTGTCTACTAGTGTGGTTACCCCATCTATTTCAATTAGTGTAGCATTCCCCTGTCCCACATCAATAAAACTAACAACCATATTTTTGGTAGGCATCTCAACTTTAGCCTCTTGGTAACTAGTACCCATAACATAGCCTATGCTTACAATTATTGCCAATATTAATGTCTTTACTTTTCTGTCCATTTCTTTCCCCCAAGATATTTCTATTCAAAAATTATAAGTCAATATTATAGCATACTATTTACTTAAGTTCCAAAAGAATATATAATTATTTTTAATAATAAATATATTGACAGATGAAAAATCATATGATAA
Organism: Anaerovoracaceae bacterium; assembly: GCA_040307645.1. Classification (GTDB taxonomy): domain Bacteria; phylum Bacillota; class Clostridia; order Peptostreptococcales; family Anaerovoracaceae; genus JAVXAG01. The sequence goes on from JAWRJF010000089.1 coordinate 4,622, forward strand.
CATATTGAAGATTTAGGCAAAAAACAAAAAGGAGGCAGGTTAATAATGAGATATTTGTTAAAAAATGGAAACATTTACACGAGAAACGGATTCATGAAAAATGATATTTTTGTTATTGATAATAGTATTTTTCTCTCTACTAACGTCACTTCCTATGATAATTTAGATGAAGTTTTTGACTGTAGCGATGCATATATTATTCCAGGTTTTGTTGATGTTCATGTACATCTTAGGGAACCTGGTTTTTTTTATAAGGAAACCATTAAAACCGGTACATTGGCTGGTGCCCATGGGGGGTATACTTGTATATGCTCTATGCCAAATTTAAATCCAGCGCCATCAACTCTAAACGGGTTAAAAGAACAACTAAATATTATTGAACAAGATGCAGTGATTAAAGTGATCCCATATGGCACAATCACCATAAACCAGAGTGGGCAGGGCCAATTGTCCAATATGGAAAAAATGGCACCTTATGTTATAGGTTTCTCAGATGATGGAAAAGGTGTGCAGGACCGGGACTTAATGAAAACAGCAATGTTAAAAGCCAAAGGGCTCGGAAAACCTATTGTTGCTCATTGCGAAGATGAGTCCCTTTTAGATAACGGTTACATTCATAAAGGTGATTATGCTAAGCTCCACGGACATAGAGGCATATCCTCTGAAAGCGAATGGAAACAAGTTGAGAGAGATATTGCACTTTGCAAAGAAACAGGAGTTACCTATCATGTATGCCATATCTCAACGAAAGAAACTGTTGAGCTTATTAGAAGGGCTAAAAAGGATGGTGTTAAAATCACCTGTGAAACAGCCCCTCATTATCTCATCTTCTGTGATGAAGATTTAAAAGAAGACGGTAAGTGGAAAATGAACCCTCCTTTAAGAAGCCGCCAAGATCGTAAGGCCTTAATTGAAGGCATCAAGGATGGAACTATCGATGTAATAGCTACTGATCATGCCCCTCACAGTAGAGAAGAAAAGAGTAAAGGCCTAGAAAATAGCGCTTTTGGTATAGTTGGCCTTGAAACGGCTTTCCCTGTACTTTACACAAAACTTGTAAAAAAAGGTGTGATCTCCTTAGAAAAATTAATTGAACTTATGGCTATAAACCCAAGAAAAATATTCAACCTAGAAGGTGGTTATATAGAAGACAACCAGGTGGCAGATTTTACTATTATAGACCCTAATAAAAAATATAAAATTGATTCTAATGATTTCCTTTCAAAAGGGAACGCAACCCCTTTTGATGGAATGGAAGTAGAGGGACAAGTTATTACCACATTTGTAAATGGCAACATTGCCTGGGAGAAATAAATGAAAGATATATTGTACACTATTTTAGATAACGAAAAAATTGCTAAAGATATATTCAAAATGAAACTATCTGGTGACTGCAGTGAATTTTCTGCTCCAGGTCAGTTTGTTAACATAAAAATCGATGGATTATACTTGAGAAGGCCTATTTCTATTGCCTGTTATGATTCTAACTCTTTTACTATTATATATAAAGTTGTGGGTGAAGGTACTAAAGCAATGTCTTCTATGAAAGCGGGTGCCACGCTTTGGATTCTAGCACCTTTAGGTAATGGTTATGACATTTCAAAAATTTGTGAAAAGCCTTTGCTTATAGGTGGTGGTGTAGGGGTCCCTCCAATGTACGGACTTGCCCTATCCCTCTTATCAATCAATAAAAAACCTGAAATCATCCTTGGATTTAACAGTAAAGAAGATGTCTTTTTCTTAGATGAGTTTAGAAAACTTGGATTAAATGTAACGGTTACCACCGTAGATGGTTCTCTTGGAATAAAAGGTTTTGTTACTGATGCCATGGAAACTCTTGAGTTCGACTATATATGTAGTTGCGGTCCAGAACCAATGCTAAAGGCAGTATATGATCATGGAACATCAGGACAATTTAGTTTTGAAGCAAGAATGGCTTGCGGTTTTGGAAGTTGTATGGGTTGTAGTTGCGAAACAAAATATGGAAGCAAGAGAATTTGTAAAGACGGCCCAGTACTTTTTAGGGAGGAAATAAAATGGTAGACATGAAAGTAAAATTAAGCGGTATTACTCTTGATAACCCTATAATCCCAGCTAGCGGTACTTTCGGATATGGCAAAGAATATGCAGACCTTTATGATATTAATATTTTAGGGTCCATTTCTTTTAAGGGTACTACTAAAGAGCCTCGTTTCGGAAATCCACAGCCAAGAATAGCCGAATGCACTTCTGGCCTCATTAACTCTGTTGGGTTACAAAATCCTGGTATTGATGCCGTTTGTGCCCATGAATTAAAAGATATGGCAAAAATTTATAAAAAGCCTGTTATTGCTAATATAAGCGGTTTTTCTGTTGAGGAGTATGTCCATTGTGCTAAAGCTATGGATAAAGAACCTCAAGTTGGAATTATTGAAGTAAATGTCAGTTGCCCTAATGTGCACAACGGAGGAATGGCTTACGGTGTTTTCCCTGAATCAGCCGCAGAAGTTACAAGGGCTGTAAAAAAGGTTACCAATAAGCCCGTTTACATTAAGTTAAGTCCAAATGTTACCGATATTGTTTCTATAGCCAAAGCATGCGAAGATGCCGGGGCTGATGGAATCAGTTTAATAAATACCTTGTTAGGAATGAGAATAGATATTAAAAATAAAAAACCTGTTATTGCTAATAAAATGGGTGGTTTCTCCGGACCAGCAATTTTCCCAGTTGCAGTTAGAATGGTGTACCAAGTTGCCAAGGCAGTTGAGATTCCAATCATTGGAATGGGAGGTGTTTCTTCCGCTAAGGACGTTATTGAAATGATGATGGCTGGAGCTACAGCAGTGCAAGTAGGGGCAGCAAACCTTATAAACCCTTATATTTGTAAAGAAATCATTGAAGATTTACCAAAATTAATGACAGAGCTATCTATAAAAAAGCTAGAAGATATAATAGGTATTGTTGAGTAAAAGTATTTAGTAAAAAGGAGAAAAAAATGAGTAGAGATGTAATTATTGCACTTGATTTCCCAACAGGGAAAGATGCCCTTAATTTTTTAGATAAATTTACAGATAAAAAACCTTATGTTAAGGTTGGAATGGAACTGTTTTATAGTGAGGGTCCCGAAATTGTAAGACAGATAAAAAACAGAGGTCATAAAATTTTTCTAGATCTTAAGCTTCATGACATTCCAAATACAGTTGAAAAGTCTATGTCAGTTTTGTCTAAACTTGATGTTGATATGACAAACCTGCACGCTGCCGGTACCGTTGATATGATGAAAGCCGCATTAAGAGGACTCACTAGGGAAGATGGTTCAAGGCCTTTGCTAATAGCCGTTACTCAGTTAACTTCAACTAGTGAGGAACGTATGAAATCAGAACTCTTGATTAACGAAAACCTTGAGACTGTAGTTACAAAATATGCACAGAACGCAAAAGAAGCAGGACTTGATGGTGTTGTATGCTCCCCTCTTGAAGCTAGTAAAATACATAGCGCCTGTGGTAATGAATTTTTAACAATAACACCAGGTGTCCGTTTTAGCGATGCTGCAAAAGACGATCAGGTTAGAATTACTACTCCTGCAGGTGCAAAAACTTTAGGTTCAGATTACATTGTTGTTGGAAGACCTATTACTAAAGCAGATGATCCTGTCTCAGCTTATGAAAGATGTATAGCAGAATTTATATAAAATGAATTGGGTTATTAGTTTTAAGTAATATGTATTTAGATATATGGAGGTTCAAATGAAAAAAGAAATTGCAAAAGGATTACTATCAATTGAGGCTGTTTTTCTAAGGCCAGAGGAACCATTTACTTGGGCAAGTGGAATAAAAAGCCCAATCTACTGTGATAACAGGCTTACTCTAACAGCACCGTCAGTTAGAACTCTAATAGAAGAATCCCTGGTGGAAACCATCAAGGAACATTTCCCTGACTGTGAAGTTGTTATGGGAACAAGTACTGCAGGAATTGCTCACGCAGCTATCGTAGGCCATTTAATGGGTATCCCAATGGGTTATGTACGAGGCTCTGCAAAGGATCACGGCAGAACAAATCAAATCGAAGGCAGGCTTCTACCCGGACAAAAAGTTGTTGTCGTAGAAGATCTTATTTCTACAGCTGGCTCTGCCATTGAAACCGTTAATGTTCTAAGAAATGCAGGTGCCAATGTGCTAGGAATTGTTAGCATATTCACTTACGGAATGCAAAAAGGTCTTGATAGGATGGCAGAAAACAATGTTAAAAATATCAGCTTGTGTGATTTAGATGCTTTAGTTGAAGTTGCAGCTGATACAGGATATATAAAATCCGAAGATAAAGAACGAATTATTACTTTTAGAAATAATCCTTCCGATGAAGGCTGGATGAGAGGAGAAAACTAATGAGCGAAATCAGAAACCTAATTAACATTACAGACTTATCCCTTGAAGAAATCGACCAACTTATTAATGTTGCAGATGATATTGTTGCAAATCATAAAGATTACGAAAATATTTGTGCTCATAAGAAACTTGCTACATTATTCTTTGAACCTAGTACAAGAACAAGACTTAGCTTTGAATCAGCAATGCTTGAACTTGGAGGTAGCGTTTTAGGTTTTTCCTCAGCAAATTCAAGTTCTGCAGCAAAAGGTGAAAGTGTAAGCGATACAATTAGAACTGTTGGATGCTATGTTGACATTATTGCCATGAGACACCCTAAAGAAGGTGCCCCAATAGTCGGTACCCAAAGAACTACAGTTCCAATTATTAATGCTGGAGATGGTGGTCACTTCCATCCAACTCAAACACTAACAGATCTTCTTACTATAAAAAGAAAAAAAGGCAGACTTGATAACCTTACTGTTGGACTTTGTGGTGACCTTCAATTCGGAAGAACCGTACACTCCCTTATTGAAGCAATGTTAAGGTATGAAAATGTGAAATTTGTTTTGATTTCACCAGAAGAACTTAGAGTCCCTGAGTATGTAAAAGAAAAAATGAATACTGCTGGTGCAGAGTGGTGCGAGGTTGAAAATCTTGAAGAAGCCATGCCGGAATTAGACATTTTGTATATGACAAGAGTACAGAAAGAAAGATTTTTTAACGAAGAAGACTATGTAAGGTTAAAAGACAGCTATATTCTAGACCTTAATAAGTTAAAGACTGCAAAGAAGGATTTATCAATACTTCACCCACTTCCAAGGGTAAACGAAATTTCAGTTGAGGTAGATGATGACCCTAGGGCTTGCTACTTCTTTCAAGCATTATGTGGGAAACACATTAGGATGGCACTAATATTATTCTTACTTGGAATTAAAAAGGAGGAGAAATAATGAATATTGATGGAGTTAATACAGGTATTGTATTAGACCATATTCAAGCTGGAAAGAGTATGGAAATATATAGACTATTAAAATTAGATAAATTAGATTGCAGCGTTGCAATCATCCAAAATGCATCAAGTACTAAATATGGCAAAAAAGATATTATTAAAATTGATGAAGATATTGAATTAGACTTTAATATTCTTGGTTACATAGATAGTAATATTACAGTAAACAGAGTAGTTAACGGGATGCTGGTTAAAAAAGTTCATCTAGAGCTTCCTGAAACTTTAACCAATGTAATAAAATGCATAAACCCAAGATGCATTACTTCTATAGAACAAGAAATTGTCCATACATTTAAATTAGTCGATAAGGACAAGAAAATTTACAGATGTGCATACTGCGATGCAGAATATAAACAGATCTAATCACAATTAAGATAAAAAAGGGAACGTTTTATGCGTTCTCTTTTTTTTGTAAGATTTATTTAGTTATTTCTTAATAATCCTATGACTTATATTTTTACAACATTATACACGTCTTCAAGAATGTCAGCGTTTTGAGGATAATAATCCATTACATTCCAATAAGCAACTCCCTCTAAACCATATTGGTCTACCAGAGCCAACTTGGCCTTTATGCTTTGTTCATTTTCAAACCATACTACATGCTCTTTACCCTGTTCATCAACATATGTAAAATATGGTGCTTGTGCAACCTGGTCATATTCTATAACTGCCCCATATTGCTTTGCAATTTCCTCTGCCTCTGTAATAGATATTTTCTTTGCCTTAGATTGGCCCTGGACAAAAGGAAGTTGCCAGTCATAACCATAGTTTGGCATTCCCATCAATATTTTTTCAGGAGGTATTACGGAAACGCCATAATCTAATACTCTTTTCACCTGATTTATCGGTGAAACAGCCATTGGAGGACCGTAAGTATACCCCCACTCATAGGTCATAAGCAATACAAGATTTGCAGCTTCGCCCATCCCATTATAGTCATGACCCTCGTATAAGATTCCTTGCTGATCAGCAGAAACTTTAGGAGCAAGGGCTACGGTAACTATATATCCTAACGGGTTTAAAACCGCTCTTGCCTCAGAAACCAGTGCAACATAATCATCTTTGTTTTCCTTTGAAATATACTCAAAATCAAAGTCAACTCCAAAAAAACCTTTTTCGATAATTGTATTTTTAATATTTTCTATAAGCTGTTTTCTTGCCTCAGGGTTTTCCAATAAAGATGATGCAATTTCATCATTGAATCTCCCCATTTCATCTAATGGAGTAATAACCATAAGGGCTTTTACTCCATTCATGTTTGCTGTATTAATTAAATATTGATCATCAATACCTAAAAGACCTCCTTCAGGAGTAATGCCATAGCTAAATATAGACAAAAAAGTAAGATCCTGTAGCCATAATTTTAAAATTTCACTATTTATTGACGGATAAGCGTAACCATTTACGATTATATTCCGAGACATATCAATTACCTCCATTGTGATTTGTTTTCTTTTATAACATATGATTTGGTAAGGTAATAATATGAATTAATTTTAGGTAAATAAAATGATGCCACCCTTTTTTTAAGGCAGCATCATTGATTTATAAGTAGCTTACTTTCTCTCTACTTTATATCATTTTTCTTTTCTTTAAGGAAAAACTCTTTAGTTAATTTAACTACTACTGGACTCAATAAAAGTAAAGCAATAAGGTTTGGAATTGCCATTAGCCCATTTGCTGTGTCTGCAAGGTCCCATACAAATTCTAGCCCTCCCATTGATCCTATAATAATAAAAATGCACCAAGCTATTCTTATTGGCATTATAGATTTTGCACCAAATAAATAATCCGCTGACTTTTCGCAATAATAGTTTGCAGAAATAAGACAAGAATATCCAAATAAGATAGCCGAAATCATTACTATATAGCTTCCAATATGACCTGGTAAAGTGAGTTCAAAAGCCTTCATGGTTAACTCGGCACCAGAGATTCCGCTTGTCCATGCTCCTGAGATTACAATTGCAAGGCCTGTAATAGTTGCAATGATTAATGTATCAATAAAGACTTCTATAGCTCCCCATATTCCTTGTTCTACAGGGTGATTGACCTGTGCACTGCAGTGAATAATAGGAGAACTTCCCATACCTGCCTCATTGGAAAACAACCCTCTTGCCATTCCTACTGTTATCATTTTTGAAATCGTAGCTCCTGCAAATCCTCCTGTAGCTCCTGCGATTGTAAAAGCTCCTTTAAATATCTCGGCAAAAGCTGCAGGGATACTTGTTAAGTTTAATAAAATAATTGCCAGCCCGGCTAGAATATAAAGCCCTGCCATAATAGGTGTTAGGAATTGACATACCTCTCCAATTCTTTTTATTCCACCAAGAATTACAACGGCTGTTAAAATTGAGAAGATTATACCTGTAATAATAGGTTTTATTCCCCATTGTGCTTGTACAGATAAGCATATTGTATTTGTATCAACTATTGCTCCTACAACAAAATAAGCTATTATAACCATTACACTAAAGAAAATAGCCATCCATTTCTGCTTAAGACCCTTTTCTATGTAGTACATAGCTCCTCCGGCATAATCACCATTTGCCTTTTTTTCTCTATAGTGGATACCTAGAGTGATTTCGGAAAACTTAGTTGCCATACCAAAAAATGCTGCAACCCACATCCAAAATAGTGCTCCCGGCCCTCCTGTTGCGATTGCAGTTGCTACACCTGCAATGTTACCCGTGCCTACAACCGCTGCAATAGAGGTTAACCCAGCCTGCCCAGAGGATATATTTCCGTCCCCATCAGACTTTTTAAATGCCTTTCCAATTGTATTCTTATAAATATAACTGAATTTAAATAGCTGTAGAAAGTTAAGTCTTATAGACAAATAAACTCCTACACCGACAAGAAGAAATATCATGTAAGGTCCCCATACTATGCCATTTACCTTGTCATTTACTGAATAAATAATATCTCCCATTTTAATTTTCCCTCCCAACAAAATAGAATAAATTAAGTAAAATAAAACATAATTATACATAGCAAAAAACATACCACAATATTATCTCCTATAAACCTTGAAATCTCATATCCTAATACTTATTGCTGAATAAAAAAAGCGAAATAAATTTCACACAATGAAGTTTATTTCGCTTTTTTATCGGAAATTATTTTCACTTATCTCTCAATTTTATATTCTGAGATTTTATTCCATAACTGACGTGTTGTGATCTCTAATATTTTTGCCGCCTTTGTTACATTATTTGAAGTGCATTCTAATATCCTCTCTATGTATCTTTTCTCAAATTCAGATCTTGCCATTTTTAATGAAACCATTTCATTTTCACCTACAAAGTTGCTCATTTCAAATATTTCCACATCATTGCTTTGATTCCTTTTTCTAATTTCACCATTTTCACTTAGAGCAACCAAACGCTCTAAAATATTTTTTAATTCCCTAATGTTTCCCGGATAATCATAATTCAACAAATAGTCCATTGTACTTTCATCAATATACGATATTTTCTTTTTCTGTTCTATCTGTATTTTTTCTAAAAAATATTCTATTAAACCCGGGATATCTTCTCGCCTATTTCTTAGTGGAGGGATTACAACTTCTAAAGTATTAATTCTATATAGCAAGTCTTCTCTAAAAGTACCTTCTGATATTTCCTTATATAAATCTTTATTAGTAGCAGCGATTATACGTATATCTAAATCTATAGACTTGTTGCTGCCAACCCTCTCAATAGTTCTTGTCTCTAAAGTGCGCAAAAGTTTTCCTTGCGTACTTGCTGGTAAATCTCCAATTTCATCTAAAAACAAGGTTCCAAAATTTGCTTCTTCAAATCTGCCTATCCTTTTACTAGTAGCTC
>JAWRJF010000090.1:0-21969 GCA_040307645.1 Anaerovoracaceae bacterium
AAGCTATAGAATGGAAGACACTATAGCATGGAATCAAAACAAATAAGTGGACCCTTTTTCAAATAGAATAGTGGACCCTTTTTCAGTTGACAAATGCATTATCTATTATTTTGTACCTACTAACACCATAAAGTAATTTAATTTCAGTTTTTTTTAATTCTTTGTATTTTGAGTTTGTTAACAAATCATATTTAGCGTTATTTTTAGATTCAATACAGTCATAGAAAATAAATCCTTTGGAGACTATCTTTATTATATCAAGGTTAATTTTTTTTATATTTAGTTTTTCATTATTTTGACCATAAAAACCCTGAAAATAGTAGCCAGGAGCTGCAATGGGTATTATGTAACGACTAATTAATGTGGAAAAGTTATACATCTTTCCATCTGTTACTTCATTTTTTGGATTATATTGATTTGCATTTTTATTACTTAAAAAATGATTTAATTTATCGTCAATTGTCCAATATAGAGTTCCTCTTTTAGTATCATTATTATTAATTGTGACAGAATAAAATATCGCTTTTTTACTTTTTATTGGTATCTTAGTTTCAAGTGCATGTGATGTATTGGCAGTAAGTTGTAGCATAATTATAACTGCAATAATGGTTATTGACGTTATTTTTGTTAGTTTTTCTTTCATTTTCTAACCCCTTTCAATATGTAAAAAATTACCAATTATTTATTTACAGTTTATACCATTTATTCTTTAGGTTCAAGGGTTTCATGTAATAAAACCTAGATTTTTTTAAAAAAATCAGATATAATAAATTTATGAATAGAATTTTAAATTTGCAAAAAAACTTATTAAGAATAATCAATGAACAAGAGGGCAAGATTGACTGTCGAGATGAGTCTTTGGATTGGGAAAGAATTCATATGGCTTCGTCTGCAAGGGTAGCATTTTTTTTGGCTATTGAGAGGGGGGCTGATCCTGAGCTATCTGCTTGTGCAGCAACTGTCCATGATTTTGGAAGGATATTAACTGGGGTTCAGAAAGGCCATGCTGAGGCAGGATTTGAGCCCGTAAGAAGATTTTTATCAGAGATTGGAATATTTTCTGAAGACGAAATCGAAATAATTTCTATGGCAGTAAAAAATCATAGTAATAAGACTTCGGTTGGTACTTTGATTGAAGAAATAGTTAAGGATGCCGATGTTATAGATTGTTATCAGTATGGGTATCCATTTGATAGACCAGAAAAAGAAGAAAGATATAAAAAATGGAAAGAATGCTATTAAAGAAGGCATTCTTTCCATTTTTTTATATATTAAGTCTGTTCAATTTAGCTTTTTTTCTATAGTTAGTTGGTGTACAGTTCATAATTTCTCTAAACACCTTTGTAAAATAGCTCTGGCTGTTAAAACCTACAGAATATGAAATGCTTGTTAAGTCGATATTTGTATCTGTAAGTAGTCTCAGACTCTGATGTATTCTAAGTTGTGATAAGTATGTTGTAAAAGTCATTCCTATTTCTTTCTTAAAGAGAGAAGAAAGATATGTTGCGTTAGTATGGATAAATTTGGCTGTGGTTTCTAAAGAAATATTATCACTATAATGCTCACTTATGTATCTAATAGCTTTAATAATAATTGGTGAATGTCCATCCATATTCTTGGCTGAAACTACTTCAGAAATATTACAAAATAAATCTAGAGAAACTTCAAAGGCACTTTTATAAGTCATTGCGCTATTTAGGGTTTCTAAACTATCTAAATATTGTAAAGTAGTATTTCCTGAAAGTGTTTCCTTAGAAATAAGACGAGATACCTGGCCATAAATTCCCATCAAACGAATTTTTATAAAGGAAAGATTACCGGCTTCTATAGCACAAATAATATCAAAAAAGTCTTTAAATATTTCTTTAATCATTTTTACGTTTCCTGATTTTATTCCTTCGATTAAATCTATTTCAAGCTGATAAGGATATTCTATTGACTCAGCCTGGGCATTGCTTATATTTTGACTGTAATGATCGTTATTGTTCTCATATATCAGTGAGTAATCGTTATTTGGTAAAATTGCAGATAGTATTATATCATGAAAAACTTCGTAAATATATGAAACTTCAGTTGGTGAATAAACTTTTAGCTGAGATAAATATAGGATCAGCTTAGAGTATGCAAATTCATTTTTTGGAAGCCTTTCTGATAAGTGCTTAATAACACTCTCCGTATTTCTTCCCATTGAAATAGGTCCTGCAAAAATGCAACCTTCATAGTGTTTGTTTACAATTACAGGATAGGCGATATTTGTCTGACCCATGTCACATAAAAAAATATAGGGTTCTTTTAACTGAGAAGCAATTCTTATTGCGGATGATAAATTTTTTTGACATGTTGGGCTACAGTCTGAAAAACACTGAAAGCAACTGCACAGTTTATTTTCTGAAAAGCACTCCCATACTATTTCACTGTCTTTATTATCAAAAGTCACAGGAATCTTTGTTAAATTAGAGAATGCCGTTAAACCTTCTTTTAATTTATTAGGGATTAGTTCTCTATTACTTATTAAATCATTTATATTATTCATTTGACCACCTAAGACATTTACAATTTTAAAATAATATTTTATTATATCTGACATTATATCAGAAAAAAGCCTTTTTGTGGTAATAATATTGATAAATTTTTTTAAAAATAATAAAGATTATTGATATTATCAGACGAGATTTTATTGTATTATTATCTTGTAAAAAGATAAATAACTACCCATTATTTATTCTTAAAAAATGTCTGAATCTTAGAAGTTTAAGATTCAGACTTTTTTATTTATCATTATATATATTTTATCAATAATTTGGTGTATTAATATGTTCACTTCAAGGTGATTGATTTTACCATGATTTTCGACAATTAGAAAACCACTTTCATAGTTTGCGAAGTTTTTAAAAATATTTTTATCAATATCCAAGCTTTCTATATCAGAAAATAAAACTCCCTCTAGACGCTCTAATGGTATTTCGATAATGAAATTTTTATTTAGACTGTCTAGAAAAAAATTGAAATTTGCAGTGTGGTTACCATAAAATTCATAGCTTGAACAATCCTGATTATAAAAGCCTTTAACATGTAAAACTTTACCTGAGATATAGATTTTATTGATTATGAAGCCGTTTTTACAAGGGAAACCTAGGCTATACATCCCGCTATGGAAATTTATTTTTGGTATTACGTCTAGAAGTTTGTATAATTGTTGAATGTCGTCACTGTTGTGGAGTAGTATTTGCTCCATTATTTTTTTATCTTTTGAACTTAGATATCTTTTGTACATTTCAACACTTTCTTTTCCCGAAATTTCATCTTCTCTATCACTTGCGATGCCCATAAATTTTTCTATTGATTTTTGCTTTAAGTTGGGAATAAAGTCACGGAAGTGTGAGTGACCGTTTAATAGAAGATAAAGATCTAGAATATAAGGTGTTTTGTAAAAAGGGAGATCATATTTTAGTCTTCGCTTTTCTATAAAATTCATATCGAAGTGTTTTCCGTTATAGGTTAATACTATATCAAGTGAAGATAATAGTTGAAAAGTTTTTGTTAAGACCTCTTTTTCATCATCTAAGTTTTCAGCAAAATATTGAATAAAAGTAGCCTTTGAATCTTTAATAATCATAAAGCCAGATAAAATTAAGAAACAATATGAAGGGTTTAATCCCGTAGTTTCTATGTCAAATACACCAAGAGACATATTTTTAAAATATAGATCAAAGGTTTTATTTTTAAATGGTTTAATTTCAATTTCATTTTGAATAATCTTCATCAATAAAAACTCCTTGTTTTTTATTATAAAACAAAATAGACCGCAGGGGTGCAGTCTACTTTGTTCAAAAGGGGTATTGGGATTAGAGATTAATGAGGTTATCAGGGGGATAACCACAAACTAATTATACCTAAACTAGTCGAAAAAAGCAAGTATAAGATAGAAAAAACTGAAAAAAAAAGTTTTTTGTTGTTCGATAAATATCCATTATTTAGAATAAGGCTGTATAATTCTAAATGGGCTTGAAAAAAGATAGCCTAAAATCCATATCCAGAAGGGAAATTTTTAAGGGAGGAAATATTAATGGAAGTTTTAAAAGTATCAGCGAAATCAAATCCAAATTCGGTAGCAGGTGCATTAGCAGGTGTTTTGAGGGAGAAAGGGGGAGCAGAAATCCAAGCAATTGGTGCAGGTGCATTAAATCAAGCTATAAAGGCCATTGCCATAGCAAGAGGTTTTGTTGCACCAAGTGGTATAGATTTGATTTGTATACCGGCCTTTACAGATATTGAGATTGACGGCGAAGAGAGAACAGCAATTAAGCTTATTATTGAGCCGAGATAATGTACTTAAGGAACCTGGTCGCAGCGCCTAGGTTCCTCTTTATTTTGTTAGGAAATATGGTATAATTTATGTATATTATGATAAGGAATGGTATTAAGATATGAAAATAGGCTTTGTAGGTGTAGGTAATATGGGTAGTGCAATTCTAAGAGGTTATATGAGAATTGTAGATAGGAACGTAGATGAAGTTTATATCTGTGGTAGAAACAAAGAAAAACTTGATTTAATTGCAAAAGAACTAGGCGTTAAGGCAATCTATTCCATTGAAAGTCTAATAAAAAAGAGTGAGTACATAATAATAGGAGTCAAACCATATCAATTTGAGGAAATAATGCCTAGAATAAAAGAAGCTTTTTCTTTTGATAAGACTATTATTTCTATGGCAGCAGGGATTACTATAAGTAAAATTGAGGGGTACCTGGGGTCACAGAGTAAGATAATTAGGATTATGCCTAATACACCGGCTCTTGTTAGAGAAGGCATGACAGCAATTAGTAAAAATAATAATGTTACGCTTGAAGAATTGAATAAGGTAAAAACAATTTTTAAATCTATAGGAAAAGTATCTGTTATTGATGAAGACATGATGCACTGTGTAATAGGTGTAAGTGGAAGCAGTCCAGCCTATACATATATGTATATTGAAGCATTAATTGAAAGTGCAGAGAAAAATGGGATGGAGCGTGAGACTGCTAAACTATTTGCAGCACAGGCTGTATTAGGTGCGGCAAGGATGGTTTTAGATACCGATATTGATCCAACTGAATTAAGGCATAATGTATGTTCTAAAGGTGGGACAACCATTGAAGCTGTAAATAAATTAGAAGAATTAAAGTTTAAAGAGACAACTAGTATTGCTTTTCAGGCAGCAGTAGAAAAATCTAAAAAAATGTCAGAAGAATAGGAGAGAAAAGAAATGACTTTTGAAGAAAAAACACTCTCAAGTGAGATTATATATAAAGGAAGTATTATTAATTTAAGAAAAGATAAAGTATCAGTTAAAAATGGGACTTCATTTAGAGAAATTGTAGAACATGGTGGAGGGTCAGTTCTTGCGGCTTTAGATGAAAATAACAATATGATAATGGTTAAACAATTCAGAAAGCCTTTGAATAGAGTTGTCCTAGAAGCACCTGCCGGTAAGATTGATCCAGGAGAAGATCCACTTGAGACTGCAATGCGTGAACTTAAGGAAGAAACTGGGTATACTGCTGCTAAGGTATCTTTCTTAACCAAAATATATCCTTCCGTAGGATATTCTGAAGAGGCTTTGTATCTATATCTTTGCCAGGAATTAAGCGGGGGAGAACCGTGTTTTGATGAAAATGAGGCATTGGATATTGAAAAATACTCTATCGATGAATTATATAGGATGGTAATGTCAGGTGAAATAAATGATGCAAAAACTATAATTATAGTTTTGTTTATTAGGAACCTGCAACTAGAAGGAAAGCTTCTATAAAATTAGATATTAGGATTAACATCCAGCCAATTAAGTAGCCTTTCATAAATATTGGTCCTTGCTTCTTTTTCTGTTCTTTGTTGCGATATGTTAGTACACCGAATGATAAAGACATAGCTGAGAGTAAGGCAAAGACAGGAATTTGAATAAGGCTTTGAGGGAAAATTGTATATAAAATTATTTTTATGCCTTTTATACCTAGGCGCTCAAAAATTATAGAAGAGGCAAAACCAATTGACATGGTTTTGAAGAATAATAAGAATATGCATAAAGGTAAAGTGAAGATTGAAAAGGATGAGGCTGCCATGATTAATAAAATAAGGCTATTTTTACTTGCATAAGAAAAAAAAGTAGGTAAAAAAAGTAGGTCGCTGGTATCAGAATTTTTAAAGGTTTTATCTATGGTTTCTAAAATAATAGATTTATCCGTACTATTTAATTCGATTTCTAGGAAAGTACCGCAGCATATTCCTACAGCGATTATTAATAATGATATTGTAACAGCTTTTTTATTCATATTTATCTCCTTTATATTTATATAAATACATATGCCAAAATATTGGGGAATAGTACATGTATATATTGCAAAAGCAATAGTTGTAATATATACTAAATGTACGCTTAAAATGGAGAATAATAAAATGTATATTGATGATTTTTTGGAATATCTAGAAAAAGACAAGAAAAATGCTGACAACACAATTTTAGCATATAAAAGAGATATTACAGCCTTTAAGAGATTTGTATCTGAAAGAGATGTAATAGGGCTTGAGAATGTAACCAACTCACATGTGGTTGCATATTTGTTGCAGCTAAAAAATTTGGGGAAATCAAAGTCTACTGTAAACAGAAAACTAGCTTCAATCAGAGCGTTTTATAATTTTTTGATTAGAACAGGGGTGGATTTAGAAAATCCTACTAATGATATAAAATCTCCTAAAATAGACAGGAAAGAAATAGAATATCTTACGATTGAAGAGATCGATAAACTTTTGTCCATGCCGGATAATACAGTAAAGGGCATAAGGGATAGAGCACTTTTAGAAGTATTATATGCTACAGGTATAAGAGTAACTGAGATAATAGAAATAAAACTTAAAGATGTAAATATAAGAATGGGTTTTGTTACTTGTAATGGGGAACATGGTAGAGCAAGAATTGTTCCCATGGGAGGTCTTGCAAAAAAAGCTTTGGAAAATTACATATTGAATAGCAGGGATTTTTTAATGAAGGATAAGAATTGTAACGATCCGGAACTACCTCTATTTGTAAATTATATGGGGGAATCTATAACCAGGCAAGGGTTATGGAAAATACTTAAGGAATACGGTAGATTAGCAGGGCTTGAAGATAGAATTACCCCTCATATATTGAGAAATTCTTTTGCTGTACATATGATTCAAAATGGTGCTGATTTAAAATCATTACAAGAATTATTAGGTCATGAAGATATTGCCGCAACTCAGATATATTTATCTGTTACAAAAAATAGAATAAAAGATGTCTATGATAAAACTCATCCAAGAGCATAAAAAACTGCTTGCTTATTGAATTATGCTATGGTATAATATTTCTGTTATTACGGGCGGTCCTCTGATTATAGATTATAACATGAACGTCTTGGAGGGAAGGAGGAAATAAAATGAACGTATTAGATTCAATTGCACAAGATTATGTGAAAAATGATATCCCTGCTTTTAATGTTGGAGACACTGTAAAGGTTCACATTAAAATTAAAGAAGGATCAAGAGAAAGAATCCAGATTTTTGAAGGATTTGTATTAAAGAAACAGAATGGTGGAATAAGCGAAACATTTACAGTTAGAAGAATAGCTTCTGGTGTAGGTGTTGAAAAGACATTCCCACTTCACTCACCTAGAATAGATAAGATTGAAGTAACTAGAAAAGGTGATGTTAGAAGGGCTAAGCTTAATTACATGCGTGGCAGAACTGGTAAGGCTGCTAAGATTAAGTCAGCAGAATAAGAAATTAAAGGGGAACCCAATGGTTCCCTTTTTGTTTTATTAAGAAATATGATATACTATTTATAATTATATATTATAAGGAGTTTAAATGATAGAAAATATTAACTGGTATCCCGGTCATATGAAAAAGACTAGGGAACTGATTCAAGAAAATCTAAAAATTGTAGATTTAGTAATTGAAGTTATTGATGCGAGGATCCCCGTATCCAGTAGAAACCCAATTATAGATGAAATTGTAGGGAATAAAAGAAGGCTTATTATACTAAATAAAAGCGATTTATCTGATGGTGCCGCTAATGAAAAGTGGTCAGATTACTTTAAAGCCCAAGGAAATATAGTTTTGACTATGAATTGTATGTCTGGAGCAGGAGTGTCCCAGCTATTTAAATTACTGACAAAACTTCAGAATGAAAAAAATGAAGGACAGATTAGAAAACGCCCTTTGAGAATGATGATTGTAGGGGTTCCTAATGTTGGAAAATCTTCACTTATAAATAGGATGACTGGTAAAAAGAGTGCAAAAACAGGAGACAGGCCAGGGGTAACAAAGGGCAAACAGTGGCTTACTCTAAAAAATAATATGCAACTTTTAGATACTCCGGGAATTTTATGGCCAAAATTTGAGGACCCTATGGCAGGTCTTAATTTAGCATTCTGTGGATCAATAAAAGACGAAATTCTTGACATAGCATCTTTAGGTTTGGAATTTATAAAAGTATTACAGGAAGAATATCCCGACTTATTATTAACGAGATATAAAATTGAAGAAATAGCGTCGGAACCACTTGAGACAATGGAAGCAATTTCAATAAAAAGAGGTTTTATCCTTCCGGGAAAAAGAATTGACTATGAGAGATGTGGAAAAACAGTTATAGACGAGTTTAGAAGTGGCAAGATTGGTAAGATAACTTTGGAGAAAGCAAACAAGGTGTAGTCTTAATGAAAAAATCCGAAAAAGAGATTCAGTTAAAAATAAAACTGAACGAAATGAAAGAATATGAAAATCGGCTATATTTAAATGGTATTCATTTCATTGCTGGCGTTGATGAAGTGGGTAGAGGACCTCTGGCAGGACCAGTAGTAGCCGCTGCTGTAATTTTACCAGAGGATTTTAGTGTTCTTGGAATTGACGATTCAAAAAAATTATCCGGAAAAAAGAGACAAGAACTCTACAATATAATAATAGATAATTCTCTTGCTTATGGAGTGGGATGGGTTGATAATATTTTAATTGATGAAATAAATATTTTAGAAGCAACTAAAGTTGCTATGAAAAATGCTATTGTAGAAGCTGATGAGATGCTAAAAAAAGAATTTAATCAGACAATAGAGCACGTTTTGTTAGATGCAGTGAAGCTTGATTCTATTAAGACACCTCAAACATCAATAATAAAAGGTGATAGTAAAAGCGTTTCTATTGCTGCAGCATCAATTATTGCAAAGGTAACTAGAGATTCATATATGGTTGAAAAACACAGGGATTACCCTTATTATTCCTTTGATAGTAATAAAGGTTATGGCACTAAAGCACATTACCAGGGAATTAGAGAGCATGGAATAACACCAATTCACCGAAGATCTTTTTTAAAGAATTTAAATGAAAAATATTAAAAGGAGAGATTTAAATGGAATTTAAAAGCGACATCCAAATTGCCCAAGAAACAAAAATGAAAAACATCGGGGATATTGCCCGCATGGTGGGAATTGATGAAAAGTATGTGGAACAGTATGGAAACTATAAGGCTAAGATTGATTATAATCTTCTTGAAGAGAAGGCTGACACACCAAACGGAAAATTAATTCTCGTAACTGCTATTTCACCTACCCCTGCAGGAGAGGGAAAAACAACTACTTCAGTAGGACTTGCAGACGCGCTGCATAAGCTAGACAAAAATGTTGTTGCAGCTTTGAGAGAGCCATCTCTAGGACCAGTTTTTGGTATAAAAGGTGGTGCTGCAGGTGGTGGTTATGCTCAGGTTGTTCCAATGGAGGATATAAATCTTCATTTTACAGGTGATATGCATGCTATCGGTGCCGCAAATAATCTGATTGCGGCCATGGTAGATAACCATATTCAACAAGGTAATACCATTGGGATTGATCCAAGAAAAATTACTTGGAAGCGTGCTGTTGATATGAATGATAGACAGCTTAGAAATCTGATCGACGGATTAGGTGGAAAACCTAATGGAGTTCCAAGGGAAGATGGTTTTGATATTACTGTAGCTAGTGAAATTATGGCTATTTTGTGCTTATCTAAGGATATTAATGATCTTAAGGCAAGAATCGCTAGAGCAGTAGTTGGATATACTTATGATGACAGACCGGTAACTGTAGGTGAAATAAAGGCTGAAGGTGCAGCCGCAGCTTTATTAAAGGATGCATTAAAGCCAAATTTAGTTCAAACCTTAGAGCATACTCCTACTTTTGTTCACGGCGGACCATTTGCTAATATTGCACATGGGTGCAACTCAATTATGGCAACAAAAATGGCCCTTAAGCTAGGAGACTATGTAGTAACTGAAGCAGGCTTTGCGGCTGACTTAGGAGCAGAAAAATTCCTTGATATAAAATGCAGACTTACAGGTTTAAAACCATCAGCAGTTGTTATCGTTGCAACAGTTAGAGCGCTAAAATATCATGGAGGAGTTCTAAAGGCTGACTTAAACAATGAAAATCTTGATGCTTTAGAAAAAGGTTTGCCTAATTTATTGCAGCATGTTGAAAATATTACTAAAAACTTTGGACTTCCTGCGGTTGTTGCAATTAATAGGTTCCCAACAGATACAGAAAAGGAACTTGAAATGGTAGACAAGAAATGTAAGGAACTAGGAGTTAATGTTGCCTTAAGTGAAGTTTGGGGAAAAGGCGGTGCAGGAGGAGTTGCCCTTGCAGAAGAAGTGCTTAGACTTTGTGAGACAGATAGTGATTTTAGATTCACGTATGATTTAGACAAGTCTATTGAAGAAAAAGTAGAAGCTGTAGCAAAGAAAATTTACAGAGCAGAAGGTGTTATTTACACTGGTGCAGCAAAAAAACAATTAGAACAGTTAGAAAAGAACGGCTTTGGAAATCTTCCGATATGTATGGCTAAAACTCAATATAGTTTTTCTGATGATCCAAGTCTTTTAGGTGCGCCTAGAGGTTTTGAAATCACAATTAGAGAGATTAAGGTAGCTGCTGGTGCTGGATTTATCGTAGCAAAAACAGGTGATATAATGACAATGCCAGGACTTCCAAAAGTACCTGCTGCAGAAAAAATAGATGTTGATAATACTGGAAAGATTACAGGTTTATTTTAATTTAATTTGAAGAGGTGGAAATATGGCTTTGACAGAGAATAGTTGTATTGAATTTGTGAAAACCCTTGGCAGCAAATCTCCAGTTCCAGGTGGCGGTGGAGCATCTGCGTTAGTAGGGGCTTTAGGAACTGCTCTTGGTAATATGGTGGGGGCATTAACTGTTGGGAAAAAGAAGTATGCTGATGTTTCTGATGAAATAAAAGACCTGATGAAGAGGGCAGAAAAGCTGCAAAACAATCTTCTATTATTGGTGGAAAAGGATGCGGAAGTTTTTGCTCCTTTAGCAAAGGCTTATGGGATGCCAAACGAAACTGCCGAAGAGAAAAAAGCAAAGGCAGAGGTCATGGCTTTAGTTCTTAAGGATGCTTGTCGAGTACCATTAGAAATAATGAAGGATTGCTGTGATGCTATTGACTTACATGAAGAGTTTGCCCTAAAAGGAAGTAAGCTTGCTATAAGTGATGCTGGAGTAGGCGTTATATTTTGCAAGTCAGCACTCCAAGGTGCTAGCTTGAATGTATATATTAACACTAAATCAATGGAAGACAGAGAATATGCAGCTAGAGTTAATGACGAAGCAGATAAGATGTTAAGAGAATATACAGTAAAAGCAGATCGGGTTTTTGCTATGGTATACAATAAACTTAAGAATTAGTTAGAGGGGGGCTATTATGCTTTTAAAAGGAAAAGAAGTTGCTGATAAAATAAATGAAGAAATTCTAACTCGTATAGAGAGAATTTATGAAGAGGGAATAGTTCCAACTCTTGCAATTATTAGGGTAGGCAATAATCCAAGTGATATTGCATATGAAAATGGTGCAATTAAGAAAGCTAATATGCTGGGCATAAAGGTAGAAAAATTTATAGGACAAGAAGATATATTGGAAGAGGATCTTATCGAAATTGTTAAAGCACTAAATAAGGACAATGATATTCATGGTATATTAGTACTTAGACCCCTTCCAAAACACATTGACGATGATATAATAAGAAATACTATTGCACCTGAAAAGGATATTGATGGTATATCAGACCTATCTATGGCAGGAGTATTTACAAATACAAATCTAGGTTTTCCACCATGCACCGCAGAAGCTGCTGTTTCAATTTTGAAGCATTATAATATAGACTTGGCAGGCAAAAAAGTAGTTGTTATTGGTAGGAGCCTAGTTATAGGAAAACCTGTTGCAATGATGCTTCTTAACGAGAACTCTACTGTTACCATTTGTCACAGCAGGACGCCGTTACAGCAGGTAGAGAAGCTTTGCAGGGAGGCTGATATAATTGTGACTGCTGTAGGTAAAATAGGCACTGTTACAAGTAGCCATGTAAATGGACATCAGATTATTGTAGATGTAGGCATTAATTTTGATGAAAACGGCAAAATGGTAGGAGATGCAAATGCTGTAGAATTAGAGGATCATGTTAAAGGCATTACTCCAGTACCTGGGGGAGTGGGCAGTGTGACTACAAGTATTCTGATGAGTCATGTTATCAAGGCAATAAAATAGCAAAAATTAATACTTAAGCAGAGATATAATAAAGATGTCTCTGCTTTTTTTAGGCTCTGTGTCAAATGTTGGGGGAGAGTACAACTATATGAAAAGTATATTATTACAAAAATATAGAGCTGGTTGTAATTTAAAGAAATTGGGTGTATTATGTATACACACGATGATTAAATAAAAACCCTGCCTAAGTATTCTAAGCTTATAGGTATTGTAAAAAGGTTATTGTGTCAATAATTATAATAGTTTATAGGAAAGGAGTGTATGGTGGTGCTTATATTTCATCATACAAGGACATTATGAAAGAGAATGAAAATGCTACATCGTCTAAACAACTCAATTTTACAAAATTAGCAGCTGTAATTATCGGATCTACCATTGGCGGAGGTATATTTACAACTGCAGGAGACATGGCAGCTAATGGGGCCCATACTGGAAGCGTATTAATTGGATGGGCTATTTGTGGCATAGGCATGTTAGGGTTAATGATGTGTTTCTTTGGTTTGAACAAAGTTAGACCTGATCTTACCAATGGAATCTATAGTTATGCTAGTGAAGGTTTTGGCGAATATATAGGATTTAACTCCGCATGGGGTTATTGGTTAAGTGCTTTACTCTGTAATGTTTCATATACTACATTACTTTTTGGAGCAATAAGTTATTTCTTCCCAGTATTTGGGGATGGGAATAACTTGGTTTCTGTTATATGTGCATCTGTAATTATTTGGATTTTAAATTTTTTAGTATTAAAGGGTATAAAAGAAGCTGCTGCAGTAAATGTAATTACGACAATAAGTAAGATAATACCTATTTTGGTATTTATTATTGCAGTTATTTTTGTCGGTTCTTTTAAACCGTCAGTATTTATGGAAAACTTCTGGGGGACAGGAGAGGTTCCTTTGTCAGATCAGGTTAAAGCAACAACAGCATCAACCGTATGGTCATTTATCGGTGTTGAAGGTGCAGTAGTACTTTCGGGACGTGCAAAAAAAGTAAGTGATGTCGGCAAGGCTTCTTTAACAGGTTTCTTTGGTATATTTGCGATTTATATTATGGTTGCAATTTTAAGTATGGGTATTATGCCTACTGAGGAATTAGCTAGCTTAAAGAACCCACAAATGGCTGGTATTCTTGAAAGTGCTGTTGGACCATGGGGAGCTGCCCTTGTTAACTTTGGAGTTATTCTATCCTTAGCAGGAGCATTACTTGGTTGGACAATCATCGCAGCTGACTGCCCTTACTCGGCAGCAAAGCAAGGTGTATTTATGAAGGCTTTTGCTAAATCAAATAAGAATGACTCACCGGCATTTTCATTATTCCTTACTAATGGGATAATCCAATTGTTTTTGATAGTAATACTATTTAATGAATCGACTTATCAGGCCTTTTATACAATGAGTACTACTATGATTATGATTCCTTATTTTCTAAGCGCTTTATATTATGAGAAAATATCCAGGAAGAAACTTGGTTTTGAGAACAGTACAACAAAAGAATATGTAGCAGCTAGGGTTTTTGCAATTGTTGGTTCTATATATGGACTTTGGATGCTTTATTCTTCAGGGATGGAACAGCTTTTAATTACTAGTATACTTTATGCTTTAGGTATAATTGTATATGCGTTAGGGAAGAGAGAAAGAAATCAAAAGGTCTTTAGCAAAAGATATGAACTATTTATTGCTATTGGACTTGTAGTTCTTGCAATTATTTCAATAATATTCTTAGCTAATGGCACAATAACGCCATTTTAAAATAAGTCATACAATAAGCAGGGTGTTCGAATTATTTAATCTGTGAAATAAAAGAGAGATTCAAGTTGAATCTCTCTTTATTAACTAAGCATCATTTCTAAAGAATTATCTTTAAAGAATGTATTTGCATTGTACAAGAATAATACTTGAGTTATTTCTTCGGATTTTATTATTGTATTTATGTCATCGAAGAAATATCTTGGGTCGACTACTACAACCTTTCTATAATACTGAGATATAAAAGGTATGAAGCTGTTTGCATAAGAATCTTTTACTATTAAAAGTTTTTCCTGTGAAACCGTCGGTGTTTGTATTGTATAAAGTGGGTGATTACTGCCACCGAAAACAGTATAAGCGTCTTTAGTATCTAAATTATCCATTTCAAAGAACTCAGTTGTCTTTTTCTTTGTATCAGAATAGTGAATTATAGATGGTAAATAGTCATCTCTACTAGGAAGATATATTGTAATATTATCATCTAGACCGTTTCTAAATCCACTTTTGGATGATAAAGTTCCTCTAAAATCTCGTTTAACAACGTAAGGTGTAAAGCTCTCATTGGAAATATCTAAATCAAGAATTTTAGCAGCTTTTTTAAATGCAATATATGCACCGTCACTGGTCCAATGATGGTCAGTTCTGTAATATAATTGTACTTTATCTTTTTTATTCTTAAAGGTTTTCCTAACATCTATTATTTTAATACCATCATTTTTTATTCTGGAATTAAATTTATCAATATATTTATTTTGATCTGCTAAGACTACAGAGTCTGGCAGCTTATCAGATAGTATATTTGCAGCATTAGGGACTAGCATGAAATTCATTTTGATAGATGGATATTTTTGTTTAAATTTAATTATACTTTCTGTTGTGCTACTCATCCAATCTCCGGAAGGAGTAGAAATATCTTCTAATAAATAACCATCTTTCCCAAGATAAACGCCATTTGCTTCAACTTTTCCCATTGCTGTATCAGCAGCTGATTTGACATGGATAAATGTATTTCTAAATAAAAACTGATCATTGTGATATTTTTCAACCTTATTTTCATACCTTCCATCTATATAATGGCTAATAGAAAACTTAGGTGATTGCTGTAAGATACGGTTTTCTTCGGCAGAAAAAGTTTTATCAGGAATTATTAAGTTTGCAATAAATCCACAGATAAGGATGGCTAAAAAAGCGCCTCCTATAATTGCGGAAAAAATATTATTTTTCATTAGTCTCTCCCATTAAAATCTAAAGTATAAAAATGGATTATATGAACTGTATACCAAATATCCAATCGATAAAATAAAAATTCCGAAAATAAGTAGTATACCAATCACCCCGCGTTTTCCACAGAAATCCCCTAAAAGACTGAAAGGAAGAGGAGTTGATATAAATCCACCAAATAAAAGCAATACAAAGTTTGTCCTTAAATAGTATAAAGCAGTCATATTTGAAAAGCTAGAAACACCTATTCCAAACATATGACCGATATATTGTAAGGCAGTAGTCAGATTTTCACTACTAAAGAAAACCCATCCAATCATTACAATAACTAAAGTGTACACATGTTTTGCCCAGGATGGCAGCTTTTCAATAAGGTCTGACAGCAGGTACTTTTCTAAGATTAGTAATACGCCATAATAAAGACCCCATACTACAAAATTCCAGCTGGCACCATGCCATAAACCAGTCAAAGACCAAACTACCAGAAGGTTGAATATATGTCTTGGAGTTGCAACACGGTTTCCTCCAAGAGGAATATATAAGTACTCCTTAAACCAGGTACTAAGCGAAATGTGCCATCTTCTCCAAAATTCTGTTATTGACTTAGAAATGTAAGGGTAATTGAAGTTTTCCATAAATTCAAAACCAAACATTTTTCCTAGACCAATTGCCATATCAGAGTAACCACTAAAGTCAAAGTATATCTGCATAGTATATGCAATTATACCAATCCAGCTTACAACTACTGAAGATTCCCCAGGCGAAAGGGCCATAATCTGAGTATATACAAGTCCTAAATTGTTTGCTAAAAGTACTTTTTTACCAAGGCCCATAATAAACCTTATGGTTCCATGACCAATTAGTACTAGATTAGTACTTCGCTTATTTAGCTGTAACTCTATGTCTTTATACTTTACTATAGGACCAGCAATTAATTGTGGAAAGAGGCAAAGGTACAATGTGAAATTAATTAGGCTGTTTTGTACTTTTATATTTCCTCTATACACATCAATAATATATGAAAGCCCTTGGAAAGTGTAGAATGAAATACCAATTGGTAATGCTAAACTAGTGTATTCAATGTTAGAATTAAATAAGCTATTAACAGTGTCAATTAAAAAACCATAGTATTTAAAGAAAGACAGAATAAATAAATTTACTATTACAGTAAAAATTAAATTCTTTTTGTTATTATATAAATCTTTTGCCATGGAATAATTAAAGGTTGCACTGAATAGCATAAGGAATACATATATTGGTTCCCCCCAGCTATAAAATATAATGCTAGCAATTAGTAATACTATATTTTTATATCTCATAGGAGAAAGGTAATAAATTAGCAGAACTGCCGGTAAAAAACTAAAAATAAAGAAAATACTGCTAAATAACATCTTTAAATACCCCCTCATATACTTCCGGTGTGTCAGAGACACAGTAGAATAAGTATTGCCCCTTTACTTTGATTATATTATTGCTTAACTGGCTTACCTGTTTAGGCCCATAACCTTCAAATGTTGATATCTGTGAGTCAATACGGCTTTCTACAGCATCTCTGACGGAGTTTAAATCTTCCTTATTATTAGCTTTGAC
Organism: Anaerovoracaceae bacterium; assembly: GCA_040307645.1. Taxonomy (GTDB): domain Bacteria; phylum Bacillota; class Clostridia; order Peptostreptococcales; family Anaerovoracaceae; genus JAVXAG01. The sequence continues at coordinate 17,143 of JAWRJF010000090.1, forward strand.
AATAAGTAGCTCTTCTACACTTAAAGCTTCCTTACCTTTATAATAAATATATGAATCGTAATTTTTGTAATTTATGCCAATGAACTGCATCAAATCCTTATTTTTGCATTTCTCCATCTTTGATATATCGGTTTTTGAAATCAAAGCTTTAGATATTTCACTCATGGGAACGTTCTTTGCATTACCATTGGCGTATACTAAAGCGAGAAAAGCAATCAATATAACAATAAAAATAATTTTTTTCTTCATTATAATCCTGCCTTTATAATCATATTGTTAAGCCAGAGAGTATAGTATTTTGGACTAACATGTATACCATCTCCAGCGTAGAATTCCGGGTTAGAAGTCAAGAAATTTGTGTTATCAATATATCCGATTTCCATGGATTTACACATTTCTTTTAGCGCTTCGTTATATCTTTTATATCTTCCATAGTTAGGGTTTCCCTTTATAGCTTCATCACTTGGCGGAAGAATACTGTTTATATATATTTGGGTGTCAGGTGATTTTTTACGAAATTCAATAAGCATAGACTGGTACTTAGATGCGAAAGCATCTGCCTTGCCGCTGAAATAACCTGTATCATTCATCCCTAAACTAAAAAAAGCAAATCTTGGTTTTAGATCTGCAGCCTGGTCAAATAAATCCTGACTAGATAGCAAAGCTGCACCTATTTTGCTTAAAACAACATCGTTGCCTAAAAAATTAAAGGCCGTTAAGCCTTCAGTAATAGAATCTCCTATGATTACTGAATTACTAAAAATTTTACGATATTGTGCATTGGTAAGATTTTGATTTCCGGAAAAAGCAGAATGAGACTCATTCTTTTCTAATTTTGCAATTTGCTTTTCAACGGCTTCTACCTTTGAATAATTAAATTCGTTTATCATACATATGTTGCCTTTTATTTCATTATTGCTAAACTCTGTTGGTTTATCTTGTTTGAAAAAAGACAGAAAAAATAGACCTACTACAATCAGCAAGACTAAACTAAAAATAACATCCTTCATCTTTGATTTTTGCATATTCTTTTTATCTCCAATATTCGTCAATACTCTACAACAATCATAGACATTATTTCATAAAAAATCAATAGCAAAACCGTATATTCTTAATTAATTTTTTCTTAATTTTTCTTAAGGACGGAAACTATTGTCAAAATAAAAGGAGGTCTATATGACGCTCCCTTTGATAGTGAATGGTTTGGTGTTTTTATTCTCTGAATTGATACTGGTATAACTTGGAGTACATTCCACCTGATCTTATTAGTTCTTCGTGTGTACCTCTTTCAGCAATACCTTGATTTGTTAATACGATTATTTCATCGGCGCTTTTTATGGTAGAAAGCCTATGAGCAACTATTATAGATGTTCTACCGCGTCCTAGTTCTTCTAAAGACTTTTGAATCAGCATTTCTGTTGAATTGTCAAGAGCAGAGGTTGCTTCATCTAAAATTAAGATCGGTGGATTTTTTAAGAAAACTCTGGCAATAGAGATTCTTTGCTTTTGACCGCCAGACAGTTTAACTCCACGTTCACCGACATGAGTTTCATATCCTTTTTCAAGTGTCATAATATAGTCATGGATATTTGCTTTACGTGCAGCCTCGATAATTTCATCATCTGTAGCATCTAAGTCTCCATAAGCAATATTTTCTTTTATTGTTCCGTTAAAGAGAAATACATCCTGGGCAACCATCCCTATATTTTTTCGTAGAGAAAGACGTGATATTTTTGTAATATCAATTCCGTCGATTGTAATGGTGCCTGAGTCCGCTTCATAAAAACGTGGTATTAGGTGACACATGGTTGATTTACCACTGCCAGAAGGACCAACTAGGGCTAGAGTTTTACCTTTGTTTATCTCTAAAGAAAGATTATTGATAACAGGTGGTTCTTCGAATTTAGAATCACTATTTTCATAACTAAAGGTTACATCTTTAAATACAATATTTCCTTGAAGAGTTGATGGTCTAATAAGATTTGGGTCGTTTTCGTCCTCTGTAGGTAGATCCATAATTTCTCTAAACCTAACAAAACCAGTCATTCCGTTTTGCAGTTGCTCAAAGAAAGAAACCAGCTTATTTACAGGTTTTAAAAACATTGCAATATATAGAAGATATGCAGCAAATTCTCCGGTATCAATTCTTCCATAGAAAAAGAATAATCCTCCGGCAACTAAAACAATAAGGTAAAGTATGTCCATAAATAGTCCCATGCCTGAGTTAAATATTCCCATAGCCTTGTAGGCGAAAGCTCTTGAAGATTTTAATTTCTCATTTGCTTCATCAAATTTTTTATTTTCATGGTCTGAAGCGGTATACGCCTTTGATACTCTAATACCTGAAATTGCAGTTTCAACATTTGCATTTATTTCAGCAGTTTTCACACGGGATTCTTTAAAGGCATCGTTCATCATTCTTCTGCTTTTTACTGCAAAAAGAATCATTAATGGCAAAATCGCAAAGACGATAATTGTTAAGGTAAGGTCGATTTGCCCAAGCATAATGAAAGAGCCTATAAGCATAATAATGGATAAAAAGAAATCCTCGGGCCCGTGATGTGCAAGCTCAGAGACATCCATCAAGTCGTTAATCATCCTAGACATTACAGCTCCGGTTTTGTTCTCGTCAAAAAAAGCAAAAGGTAGCTTTTGAAGATGGCGGAAAAAATCACGTCTCATGTCGCCTTGCATTCTTACCCCTACAATATGTCCCCAATATTGAATAATGTAATTTAGTATGGCTTTAGCAATGTATATTATAAGAAGTACTATAGACCATGTAATAAAAAGTCTCATGTTTTGGTTAGGCACATAATCGTTTATAATATTTTTAGCTATTACGGGATAGAACAGATCGCAGCAGGCAACAATAAATGCACAAAACATGTCTATTAAAAAAAGCTTCATATGTGGCTTATAGTATTTTACAAATTTTTTTATCATGAAATACCTCCTAAATTTGATTATTAATAGTATACCACAAGATACTAGAGATTAACCGAGGAAGAGGATAATGGTATTATACATCTAAAAATAAATATTGACTTTTTAAAAAAATAATATAGACTATAATAGATATAGAATTTAATATTGGCTTTGAGAAAGAGGAGTAGGTAGATTACCCTTTACAGAGAATAGAATCCGTGGCTGAGAGATTCTAAAGAAAGTGTTTATTGAAGGTTGCTTTTGAGCCTTTTATTTTAGAGTGCCGTGCTTTTTGCATGGAACAAAGGTGGTACCGCGGAAAGTTTCGTCCTTTGCATAGATATATGCAGAGGATTTTTTTATGGTAACAATTTAAAAATGAATAATAATAAAAGATTAGAAAGGAAAGAAAATGGAAAAGAATTTGTCTAAGACATATAATCCAAAGGATTTTGAGGACAGAATATATGAGATGTGGGAGAAAAAAGGTGCATTTGAGGCAAAAGTAGACAAGAATAAAAAACCTTTTACTATTGTAATGCCGCCACCAAATATTACAGGGCAACTTCATATGGGACATGCACTAGATCAGACACTTCAGGACGTGCTTACAAGATGGAAGAGAATGCAGGGATATAGTGCCCTTTGGCTTCCAGGAAGCGACCATGCAAGCATTGCAACAGAAGTTAAGGTTGTAAATAAAATCAGAGAAGAAGAAGGTCTTGAAAAAGAAGATTTAGGAAGAGAAGAATTCTTAAAACGTGCATGGGAATGGAAAAAAGAGTATGGTGGAAGAATAACAAGACAGTGTAGAAAGCTTGGAGATTCTTGTGATTGGAGCAGAGAAAGATTTACTATGGACGAAGGCTGTAATAAAGCAGTAAGAGCTTTCTTTGTTAAATTATATGAAAAAGGATTAATATACAGAGGAAACAGACTGATTAACTGGTGTCCGCAATGTGGAACATCACTTTCTGATGCAGAAGTAGAGCATGAGGATAAGAATGGAAAGTATTGGTATTTTAAGTATCCGGCTGCAGAACAAGGTGGACAGGATATAATTGTTGCTACTTCAAGACCTGAAACTATGTTCGGAGACGTTGCAATTGCAGTCCACCCAAGTGATGAGAGATATAAAGGCATGATTGGGAAGAAAGTAATTCTTCCTCTTGTTGGAAAAGAAATTCCAATTATTGCAGATATATATCCGGACCCAGAAAAAGGAACCGGTGCTGTAAAAATAACACCAGCTCACGACCCTAATGATTTCGAGGTAGGACAGAGAAATAGCCTTGAAACTGTCTCTTGCATTAACTTTGACGCCACAATGAATAGCCTTGCTGGAAAATATGAAGGCATGGATAGATATGAGTGTAGAAAAGCATGGGTAGCTGATTTAGAAGAGGCAGGTTATCTTGTAAAGACAGAGGAAAAAGTAATTCCAGTTGGTGGATGTTATAGATGTAATACAGTAATCGAACCAATGCTTTCAGATCAGTGGTTTGTAAAGATGGAAGAATTGGCAAAGCCTGCAATCGAAGCAGCTAAATCAGGAAAACTAGAGCATGTTCCTGAGAGATTTGAAAAGACATATCTACACTGGCTTGAGGAAATAAGAGATTGGTGCATTTCAAGACAGCTTTGGTGGGGACACAGAATCCCGGCTTGGTACTGTCAGGAATGTGGAGAGATCATTGTATCAATGGATGAACCTCATACATGTCCAAAATGTAATAGTACTAACCTAAAACAGGATGAAGATGTACTTGATACATGGTTTTCTTCAGCACTTTGGCCATTCTCAACTTTAGGTTGGCCAGAAGAAACAGAGGACTTAAAATATTTCTATCCTACAGATGTTCTAGTTACTGGATATGACATTATCTTTTTCTGGGTAGT
>JAWRJF010000091.1:0-4496 GCA_040307645.1 Anaerovoracaceae bacterium
GAGTATATAGAGTCATGGTATAACAGAAAGAGGATACATAGCTCCTTAGACTATCTTACTCCCCAGGAGTGGGAAAATAAATTTAAGAGGGTTGCATAAAATTGTTCGAGAAAATGTGTCTACTATATTGACATAGGTCCACATGGATAAAATTATGAATCCAAATACAAAAGTTGCATCTAATCGGATATATACAACTAAATTGGATGGATTTGAAGAAATTATCAATATGAAAATCGATAAATTTGGTGCAAATGGTAAATCAATTTTCTACTTTTTAACCAAAAATAAAGGCTATACTGGTGGTTATACAACTGTTGCCAATTATGTTAGAACACATAAAATCCAAGAACAACACAAAGCAACTGTTAGGTTTGAAACAGTACCTGGATTCCAGGCTCAAGTTGACTGGAAGGAGGAAATAGTCTACGATAATATGAGAAATGTAGTAAGCAAATTTATTGGCAGAAATGAAAAGGAAGTGTGAAGCTAATACGCAATAATACATTTGCTGAAAAATATGTATTTGATAATTTTACACAGGCTGAAGAATATTTAGAAAAGAAACTTTTACAGATGAACAAGAATTCAGATATAGATGAGGAAATTCCTTGTTTAATGCCACTTAAACCTACTTTTGAATTAGCAAAACTATCAAGTCAAAAAGTGAATTCATATGGCTTTGTGAAAGTAGATAACAATTCATACTCAGTGCCTGATTATCTTGTAGGTAAAACTGTTTTGGTGAGAAATTATGCCAGAGAGATAAAATTTTACATCAATGAACAGTTGATTTGCACACATAAAAAGAAAGATGGAACTAATGAAGTAAGCATTGATATAAATCATTACTTAACTTCACTAGCAAAGAAACCAGGAGCAATACGTAACTCCACAGCCCTAAAAAGCATCCCACTGCTAAAATCCATCTTTGATAATCATTTTATCAAAGAACTCAAGAAATTCATAGAAATTTTAAAAGAAAACCAAGATAAAGGTACTGATAATCTTCTTGACGTATTTAATCAATATCTTAACCTAAGTTCTAATGTGATACCAATGGATATTGTTAGAGAGCAATCAGGGGCACACATCAAAACCAAAGGGATAATATCAGCATACGATAAACTATGTGTTGGAGGCAGAAGATAAAATGGATATTAAAGAAATGGCAATTGAATTAAAATTAGCGTATTTAAGAGAATATAGCAATGATTTATTAAAAGAGGCAAAACAATTAAATATGGACTTAGAAACCTTTTTAAGCACATTTTTAGAGCGTGAATTAGCACGAAGAAAGGACAATGGAATAAACCGAAGAATTCGTAGTGCAAAATTCGTAAACAAGAAGTTCATAGAGGACTTTGAAAAAAGCAAGTACTCAGCTGAAATACAGAGTAAATTCAAACAACTTGAGACCCTAGACTTTGTGGATAACAAAGAGAATATAATACTTATGGGGACTCCTGGTTCGGGGAAAACACATTATGCAACAGCACTTGGGATAAAGGCATGTATGGCTGGAAAAAATGTATTGTTTAAATCGGTTCCAAATCTTGTAATAGAGCTTCAGGAATCTATGAGTCGCAATCAAATTACTATGTATAAAAGGAAATTTGAGAAAAGTGACTTAGTGATACTTGATGAATTAGGTTATGTGTCATTTGATAAGACAGGTTGTGAAATACTTTTCAACTTGTTGTCTAGTCGAAATGATAAAGGATCAATTATCCTAACAACAAATCTGGCATTTGAAAGATGGGAAGAAATATTTAAGGACACAATGCTAACTGGAGCCATTGTTGATAGGCTGGCACATAGAGCACATATCTTGGATATGTCTAGGGATATTAGCTACAGAATGGAAGACACGATTGCGTGGAGTAAATCACAGTAAAAAAAGTGGACCATTTTTGGATTGTAATAGTGAACCGTTTTTGGGTTGACAAATACACAAGCTTGATTTGATTATGATTGCAAACTATGGAATTGAAAAATGGTTCAAGCTAAAAGGCTATGAAGGCGATGAAGAAACCTATGCAGAGCTTATACTTTTGGGACGTAGATATCGGTACTATATGGAACTTCATGTGAAAGCCTTGCAGGAATTGACGCATATCCTGGACTATGTGATGCCGGGGATCAAGAAGCTGTTTAGCAGTTGGAATGAAGTAAATGGCAAGGACAAACTCAGTGATTTTGTGGAGAGATTTTGGCACTTTGACCTAATCACGTCCATGAGCCTTGAAAAATTCACAGAAGAATATCTTGCTTGGGCAAAAGAAAAGAAATACCACCAAAGCAGTTCCAAGGCTGAAACAGTCTATGAATTAGCTTCCAGTGGCATTTCCACGCTGTCTTCCAGTACCCATCTACCAAAATGTTAGTACAGGAAGCGGTATCAGTATTAAGAACTGTGGATAGTTCTCTGTCTCTTATTTTAACACGAATGCAGGAACTTGCGAAGTCCCTTCCCGAATATTCAACAGTCAGAGAAATGGGAGGCGTTGGTGATGTCCTTGCAGTGAAACTGATTGCAGAGATTGGAGATGTGAGAAGGCTACACAATGCAAAGGCACTCATAGCATGGGCGGGAATTGACCCACCACCATATGAATCAGGAGAGTTCATTGGTTCAAAACGAAAAATAACGAAACGAGGTTCTTCAACACTTAGAAAGGTTGGATATGAGGTGATGAGAGTCCTTAAAAGTCATCCAGCTCCAAAAGACGATGCTGTGTACAACTATATCTTAAAAAAAGAAAGTGAAGGTAAAAGCAAGAAGCACGCAAAGATTGCTGGCTTAAATAAATTTCTGCGGATTTATTATGCAAGAGTAATCTCAGTTTATCAATAGAACCTAAAATACATGAATCTGCACAGGCTGGAGCTATAATGCCAGACTTGTTGTTATGCACAAAAACAGAATGATGAAATATTTTAAAAACCTGCCGAAAAGGACTTGACTTTTGTTAGCAGGTTTTTTTGAAAAAAATAGTGCTGACGCTGAAATCTAAATTTCACCACCAACACTAAATATTATAGAACCAAAATAATATGTATTGACAGCAACATGAGCAAGGATTACTATAAAGATAGAAAGTTCTGACAATTATACATAAAGGGGTGTAGTGTGGAGACAAAGTGGTTGGAACTAAGATATGAGAAGGAAGAATGTGCTCAATTTTTTTATTGTTATGTTGATATGTTTTACGAGGAGAAAGTTCGTGTGAAAAAAGCAAAAACAAGGAACGTTATCGGTATTATGATATGTATATTGGTATGTTACACCATACCTTGTTATGCAGATGTACAAATGGAAGTGTTAGCAGGTGAGTCTAATGAGACTGTTATGATAAATGGTGAGGAATATGTTTTAGTACCCGCACCAGCACCGAGCAATTCCGTGGAAGGAATTCAACCAATGGACCAGATAAATTATGACTGGAAGTATGCAAACACAAATAAAACAAACAAATACTTTGATGTCATTGCTAGTGCTACGTTGGTCGTATTTATGACTGAATATTTAGGGTCTGCTGTGCCAGCCCTGACTAGGCTTGCAGATATGGCAGTGGGTTTTTTTGGGTCTCGGAATATCGGTTCTGCAAATATATATTATACAAAGGATTTTTATTACGCTCAGAATATAGATAATTATGGTGGATATCCGTATTATTGTAAGAAAGTCCTATATCAGTATGCAAATTCAGCAAGAACTACTAAACTGTATGACGATCCAGCAATTAGTTATTACTATGCATACCAACCATATTGAATGTAATGTTAGTATGGTTTTTGGAAAAGATTAACGAATGGAGAAATATAAGCATTTTAGGATTATTCGTTACCATCAGCTGAAAAAGGAAGGAAATTATGAATAAAGATTGCAATCACACCGTTCTGTTTCGGATACTCTACTTCATTAGCTATTCAGGTACATTACTATGGTTCGCTTATTTTTGTAATCAAAGTCAATTTGTGATTACTGTACTTGGAGCCTTTGCTCTTTTGTCTTTTGCGAAATTTTGCAAGAAAAAAGGAAGCAGAAGTAAAAGGTTTATTAATATTGTTTTTTGGTTCAATGTGATTCTTTACATTGTAACATGTTCATTAATTGTCCTTTATTTTGCGAATGTGAGCACTAATAGCTTGATATTGTATAGTGGTGTGGGTGGATTAGTCATGATGATTGATCAGTTTAGAGACTTGTATAGGGCTAAACGTACTAGTATCTAGAATTCAGATAGGTGGACAGAAACCAATATAAAATATTTTTTTGAATACGTTGTGTAAGCGCCAAATAACAGGGTGTCTTTAATTGGGGGGTTAGTTGTGCGATAATTAATGTACACAAAAAACACGACATAGCTGGGTTTTTGAAAACTGAATAATATCTTAGATTGCAAAAAACATTGGGCTGCAATATAATAATATATGAATGTAATAAAATAAAATAGAAATAGGGAAAAATATGCAGAAAAAAATAGATGGTT
>JAWRJF010000092.1:0-24763 GCA_040307645.1 Anaerovoracaceae bacterium
TTGGGTTTAGTCACTATAATTGTAACTGAGATTGCACTTATGCTCAATTTTTTTATACTAAAAAATGCTGGTGAAGGTGAAAATTAATTTCACCACCCCAACATTTATTATAGAGCCACTAAAAAGCTGATTTGCCGAAAGAGGTGAGTCAGCTTTTTTTATGTTCTTAGAGCATATCTTAATAAGTTATGGTATAATTTCAAATATAAAAACGAAAAAGAGGCGGACAAGAGAGAATGAAAAGACTACTTAATATTGAATATGCAACAATACATGGAACTTATTGGATGTACTATGGAGTAATTTGTAGTTTTGCATCAGTGTTTTTACTATCTAAAAACTATACTAATTCTGATATAGGATTGATTTTGGCAGTAGGTAATATTGTAGCTGTAATTTTGCAACCAATTATTGCAGACTTTGCTGATAGGAGTAAAAGAATATCAATATTAGGTATTACGGAATTGCTGGCATTACTTTTAATTATACTGACCGGAGGCATGGTTTTCTTTGACAATAAATCTTTAGCGCTGTCAGGAATTTTTATCATGCTGGTAGGGTGGCTTACTGTAATTCAGCCTCTTATTAATACTTTAAATTTTAAGCTTGAGCAGAGTGGAATACATATTAATTTTGGGGTTGGAAGGAGTATTGGCTCTTTGGCATATTCCCTTCTATGTGCAGTTTTAGGCTCTATTGTACAGAGATGGGGTGCTACTACTATTCCGATTACGGGAGAAATAGTACTGATATTATTTTTAATCAGTTTAATAATTACTAATCACCACTTTAAAAAATGTAGTAATGAAACTAATCTGAAATTACAAGATGACAATTTAATATTAAATGAAATAACTTTAACGGATTTTGTAAGGAATAATAAGGCTTTTATTGTTGTAACTGTAGGTGTTGTAGGGTTGTTCTTCAGCAATGCCATACTGAATAATTTTATGATGCAAATAGTCGTTAATGTTGGGGGAAATAGCGAAGATATGGGACGTATATTATCAATTATGGCAGCATTAGAGATCCCAACTATGGTTTTTTTTGATCAGATAAAAAAGAAATTCAAATGTTCAACATTGATAAAAGTTTCTTCAGTCGCCTTTGTAATAAAGATTTTATTATGTTATATTGCCAATACAGTAAAAATGGTATTACTTGCTCAGTTTATGCAGCTTTTCTCTTTCGCACTTTTTTTGCCGGCAATGGTTCATTTTATTGATGATGTAATGGAAGAGGGAGAGTCGGTAAAAGGACAGGCAATGTTTACACTTATGATAACAGTTGGAACCGTATTTGCCAGCCTTATGGGAGGACTAATTCTTGATTTATGGGGAGCTAAGTCCTTATTGCTAGCGTCAACTATTATTACTGCTATTGGAGCTGCAATAATCCTTTGTGCAGTAAATAAAGTCAATGATAAAGGAGGTAGTATCAATGGATAATATAGGTAAATGGGGTCTTTTAGTTATAGATATGGAAAAGGCTTTTGTCGAGCCAGGCGCTGCACACTGTATTTTACAAGCAAAGAAAACGGTGCCTAACTGTGCAAGAGTTATTGAAATTGCCAGAGCAAGAAAAATACCGGTTTTCTGGATAAAGAGGATCTATAGAGAAGATGGTTCAGATGTTGAGTATACTAGGTGGAAGAGCTGGAATGATGCAGGTGGTACATTAGGCCCTAATTCTGTAGGAATAAATAGCATAGAAGAACCGGAAGGTCTTAAAAGAGAGCCAGGAGATTTTACAATAATTAAGCCAAGATGGAGTGGATTTTTCCAGACAGAGCTTGATTTGATTCTTAGGCGTCTTGGAATAAAGAACCTTATTTTGATTGGTACAACTACGCCTAACTGCGTAAGAACTACATGTTATGATGGAATAGCATTAGATTATGGTGTATTAGTTGTTTCGGACTGCTGTTCGTCGCAGACCGAAGAAATACAGAGGGTCAATTTAGAAGATATGGAAAGAATAGGTGCAAAGATAATAAAATCAGAGGATTTAATTGAAAAGATTGGAGAAAAAAGATAGTGATAAAAGCGGCAATTTTTGATGTAGACGGGACTTTACTAGATTCAATGCCTATGTGGCATGATGCAGGTGCAAGATATTTAAAAACTTTAGGCATTGAGGCTGAGCCTAACATGGGAGACAAGCTTTTTGTCATGTCTATGGATATGTCTGCAAGTTATTTAAAAGATAATTATAACCTAACCCAGACAATAGACGAAATTAAAACAGGAATAAATAAAACAATGGAGAAGTTTTATTTTTATGAGGCCCAGCCCAAGCCAGGGGTTGTCGATTTTTTAGACAAACTGGAGCATGAAAAAACAAAAATGACTATTGCAACTTCAACTGATAGATACGTTATTGAGGCTGCATTGAAGCGCACTGGTTTGGACAGATATTTTGATGGGATATTTACCTGCTCAGAGGTAGGAAAAAGCAAAAGTCATCCTGATATTTTTTATCAAGCAGCTGGTTTAATGGAGTCGGAACCTGAGGATACCTGGGTTTTTGAAGATGGGTTATATGCCATTAAAACAGCTAAAATCTTTGGTTTTAAAGTAGTTGGAGTATATGATATTATAAGTTGTAAAGACCAGGAGGAAATCGAAAAGATAAGCGATATATATGTAAAGAATTTAGGAAAACTGGAGATTTAATTATGAAAAAGAGAAAGGTGAGAGTATTTATTGTTGTTAGCTTAATTATAAGTTTTGTATTGACTCAAACTTTTACTTCCTTCGGAGATGAGCTTCCAAATGGATCATATAGGTTAATAAAGGCTTATGATTTTGAGGGGCAAGACCTGGAGGTGGATTTAGGTGATAAAGAATGTGAGCCATGGACCGTAAGAGAATATGATAAAGACTCTGATAGAGCATCAAAGTATAGTAAAAGGTATTTGTCATGTGAGTATCAAAATATAATAGGGGAAAATCCAGAGGAAGAGTCTTTCGATATGACCCTTGAAGATGGTGGATGGATGGATATACCAAGCAGAGGTAATCCGGCAATAGCCTTTTATATGTATATTGATAACACTTCTGTTTGGGCTAATGACTATTTAGAAATTAGAATAGATGATGGAGACACAATTTCTGAAGTGTCATGTAAATTCAAAAGGAATCAACCTTCTTTTGAAAAAAGTAAAGGCTGGAAGCAGTATTTCTATGATCTTTCTGCTTATAAAGGGGAAAAAATCAAAATAATGTTTACACCCATATTTGATACAAAAACAGAACAGAGCAGAGAGCTAAAATTAGACGACATTGGATTGGTAGATATGAAAATTAGTCCTGTAGATGTGTCTTGGAATGATAAAACTTTCTATGATGGCGATGAACTTCCAATGTTAGTTAGGACTGGCGGAACAGATCGACAGGATATATTAATTCAAAAGAATATTTCTAATGAAGCACCAAGTAAATTTGATCCGACCTATGAAGAAGGCCAAAGATTATCGGATGATGATATAGGAAAGGATTTAGTTTTTCAAGCATCTATTAGAGGAACTGAACTTACAAGTGCAATTACTATGGGAAAAATATCTAAAAGACGTTGCTATAACCCTGTAATTACTGAGAATAACGATGGGACATACAGTATATATTGTAAGTCAAAGAATGTAAAAATCTATTATAAAATTAATGATGATCAGTCTATAAGAACAACGGGAAAGTTGTATGGTGGGGAAAAGATCACTTTAAAAAACCTAGATATAATCAATGCTAAGGCTTACCCTGAAGATACAAATATTTCAAACAGTGATATAGTCTCTATTGTAAAGACCGGGAAATATAGCCCCAATATAAAGACATCTATACCAACCAAAAAAGTTATAAGAGCAGGTACGAAAATAAGACTAAGTTGCGAAAAAAAATATGATATCTATTATACCATAAACGGTACAGGCCCTAAGGAAACGGAAAATGGTATAGAAGGTAATTTATATAATAAGCCCATACCTATTGACGAGGACGTTATAATCATTGCAGTAAGTGCTAAAAATGGCAAAATAACTGGACGACAGTGTTCGTTTAGATATAAAGTGGAGAAAAGGGATCAATATGAGAATAACAACACTAAATTGACAGCTACAAAGATAACTTTGCCTAGCAAGGTAAAGGGATCTATTACCAATCCTTTAGATAAAGATTATTATAGCTTTGTATTAAAGAAATGCAGTAAGATTTCAACTAGATTTAGCTATGACACCTCAAAGCTTGGAGACTATTCTATTTCTTTAATTTCTTCAAAAGGAAAGGTTATAAAGAAAGTATCAGCTAGGAAGGAGTACGGCTTCACTGCGTATTTAGATAAAGGAAAGTATTATATTAAAGTTGATGGTAAAGGCGGAGAATATATACTATGGACTTCTTTACCTGCTGAAACACAGGAATATGATTTTTCAGAAAAGAACCTTAGTACCACTTTACAACATCAAGACTCACCCTATGTTATGAGCCCTTCTGTCAGCTTAAACACCGGAGGACATTACCTTATGTCGTTGGCATATCTTTCTGCATGGAAGGGGCCTGTTTTAGAAGAGGATGATCCGTACATAGGTACAATTGAGGCAATAAACGAAGATGGTTATAGTGTTAATGAAAAGGTTGTTGATTACAAAAAATTAAGCCCTAAATTTCATGTTCAAAATGCAATATTTTTGGATCCTGTAGTAGATAGAAACAAGAAGGGTGTAGAACATATTAAACATGCTGTAAGGACTTATGGAGCATTACATGTTGACTATGATGACAACCAAAACTATTACAATATGGATATGGATGGGCACTGCTATTATTATATGCCTTTTAAAGAGTCTGAGTCTAACCATGCTGTAACTATAGTAGGATACAATGATTCACTGCCAAAAGAGAAATTTAAAACACCTCAAGGGTATATGCCTAAGGAAGATGGTGGCTTTATTTTAAAAAACAGTTGGGGTGAAGAGTGGGGAGACCATGGGTATTTTTATATGTCATACGAATCATATGGGGCATTTTTGAATCCACCAACTATTTATTTTGCAGATGAAAATGTTAATAACTATAATACAATCTATCTGTACGATGATTTAGGTGCTATCACTATTATGGAAGCAGCAGAAGATATTTTGTATGAGAAAAATGTTTTTCATACAAAGGATGAAGAAGTGTTGAAAGCAATATCGTTTTATAATGTAGATTCCACCCAAACCTATGATTTTTATGTAAAGATTGGGGGAGAAAAGCCAAAATTTGTAGCAACTATAAAAAAAGATAATGGTGGATATTATACAGTTAATATAAAAGACATAGTTATACCAGAAAACACAGATTTCGAGATTATAATGAGAACAAAGGCTATTAAGGGCCAAAAAGCTATTACCGCAGTTGAGGCAGCAATTAAAGACTATAGTGAAAATGCTCTTTTCGACAAAGGGCAGAGCTTTAATAGTTACGATGGTAATAATTGGAGAGATATTGGCGACGAAAATCATATGAATAGCTGCTTAAAAGCTTTCACTGTAAATAATAAACTTAAAGAAGATGAATCTAGGGAGGGAGTAATTTTTAAGGGATATAAGGTAACCCCTGATGATGAAGATGAAATAGATGGTAGTGTTGGGAAAGACGGCGCTATATTTCATTGTAATATAAAACAACCATTAAAGGGTATTGGAACCTGTGATAAAAAACAGATAAATATGAAAAACCCAAAGGCCTTTGACTTGAGAGATTTAGGGGCGGTGACACCCGTAAAAAACCAAGGATATCTTGGAACATGTTGGGCTTTTTCTACCATAGCTTCTCTAGAGAGCACTTTGATATTAAGCGGCAATGGTGCTTTTTGATAAGTAAATATTAAGTAGGAGATATCATAAATAGAATAATTTATTTTAATGACACTATTGACAGGTGGTAGATTTAGTGATAACATCATAGAAAATTTAATATACTAAACCGTTGATGCGGAGATAACGGTGATGATGCTCCCACAGAGAGTCTGCGATTGCTGAGAGTCAGACGGAAAACAAGTCATCAAATGGACCGCTGAGGGTGCAGTCAAACTGTGATTTTTTATTACGGGAGTATTCTGCAACGTGTGGCATACGTCAGTTGCCGGGGATATGTTGGTATCCTGCTTAAAGTGTATGGCTATGCCGTAAATCAAGGTGGCACCGCGGATTGTGTTTATTCGTCCTTGACAGAATTTGTAAAAAATTCTGTCAGGGACTTTTTTTGTGCCTGACAGAAGAGAAAGTGAGGCATTTATGTTTTATCCAAAGCTTGAAGAAATCGAAGCTATCGCCAAGAGGGGTCAGTATAAAACTGCACCTGTAAGCATGGAAATTTTGTCGGATATAAAAACTCCGATAGAAGTAATGAGGATACTAAAAGGTGTGTCAAAACATTGCTATATGCTGGAATCCGTTTTTGATAATGAAAGATGGGGAAGATATACATTCTTGGGGTACAATCCTAAATTTGAAATTACTTGTCTTAATGGACAGATTAAATTGGGAACTCGCTATTTTCAGACAGACAATCCGGGAAAATATGTTAAGGATATCCTCGAGGAATATAAAGGGGCTCGATTTGAGGGACTTCCACCTTTTACAGGCGGGCTAGTGGGATATTTCTCCTATGATTATCTAAAGTATGTGGAACCTTCCCTAAAATTAGATGCAGAAGATACAGAAGGTTTCAAAGATGTTGATCTTATGCTTTTCGATAAAGTTATTGCATTTGATAATTTACGCCAGAAAATAATTTTGATTGTTAATATTAACCTAGAAAATTATAAGGAGGAATATGAACGGGCACAAGTGGAGCTACGTAAAATGGAAGATTTAGTGCGAAAGGGAAAACCACAGATTGATAAGCCTGGAAGGTTAAAATCCCAAATTAAACCTTTGTTTAGTTTAAAAGAATATTGCTACATGGTGAAACGTGCCAAGCATCACATTAAAGAAGGTGATATATTCCAGATTGTTCTATCTAATCGTTTAGAAGCGGAATATGAAGGAACATTGCTCAATACCTATCGTGTCTTACGCACTTTAAACCCTTCGCCGTATATGTTTTATTTTTCTAGCAATGATATGGAGGTTGCTGGCGCATCACCGGAAACACTGGTAAAACTTGAGGGTGGGATGCTACATACTTTCCCTCTTGCAGGCACGCGCCCTAGAGGAAAAACAGCCGAGGAAGATTTAGACCTAGAAAAAGAACTGATTCGGGATCCAAAAGAACTTGCAGAACACAATATGCTAGTTGATCTCGGACGAAATGATCTGGGTAAGATAAGTAAATTTGGAAGCGTCAAGGTTGAAAAATATCACGCGGTTGAGCGGTACTCCCACGTTATGCACATCGGTTCCTCTGTTTGTGGGGAAATTGAAGAGGACAAAAGTGCATTGGATGCAATTGACGCTATTCTGCCAGCAGGAACTCTTTCTGGTGCACCAAAGATTAAAGCCTGCCAACTTATAAATGATTTAGAAAATAACAAAAGAGGTATTTACGGTGGTGCAATTGGATATTTGGACTTCACAGGAAATTTGGATACTTGTATTGCAATTCGAATTGTATATAAGAAAAATGGAAAAATCTTTATACGTAGTGGAGCGGGTATAGTAGCAGACTCTGTTCCAGAAACTGAATATCAGGAATGCATAAACAAAGCTACTGCTGTGGTAAAGGCAATAGAAATTGCGGAGGAGGGTTCATTATGATTCTTTTGATTGATAATTATGATAGTTTTTCTTATAACCTGTATCAATTAGTTGGCTCCATAAACCCGGAAATCATGGTTGTACGAAATGATGTTATGCCACCTGAAAGGATTGCGGAATTAGCTCCAGAAGCTATTATCATTTCCCCTGGTCCGGGAAAGCCGGAAAATGCAGGTAATTGTATTGATATAGTAAAAAAACTTGGTAGAGAAATACCTGTTTTAGGCGTTTGCCTCGGTCATCAAGTCATCTGCACAGCCTTTGGCAGTACGGTATCCTATGCAAAAACTTTGATGCATGGAAAACAGTCAAACACAAGGCTTGATATTAATTCTCCTCTGTTTAAAGGATGTCCGGAATCGGTACCCGTAGCACGATACCATTCTCTTGCGGTTCTAGAAGATACCATTACAGAGGAACTGCTTGTTATTGCAAAGGCAGAGGATGGAGAAATTATGGCAGTTAAGCATCGTGATTACGAAATCTATGGAGTACAGTTTCATCCGGAATCAATAATGACACCAGATGGTAAGAGGATGCTTAAAAACTTTTTAGATATTGCGAAGGAGAAAAAATATGATTAAGAATGCGATTATAAAAATTGTTGACAAGCAGGATTTAAGTTACGAGGAAGCCTACTGTGTCATGAATGAAATTATGAGCGGTGAAACTACACAGATACAAAATGCCGCTTTTCTAGCAGCGCTTTCAACAAAAAGTACCAAAGCAGAAACCATAAATGAAATATCCGGTTGTGCTGCAGCCATGCGTGATCATGCAGTGAAGATTGATCATGACATGGAAGTTCTTGAGATTGTAGGTACAGGAGGTGATGGTGCAAACAGTTTCAATATTTCCACAACTACAGCATTTGTTGTTGCAGCTGCCGGGGTAAAGGTGGCAAAACACGGAAACCGTGCAGCATCTTCTCAATGTGGAACAGCAGACTGTTTAGAGGCGCTTGGCGTTAATATTTCTAAAACACCTGAAGAGTGTGTGAAACTATTGAAAAAAGTGGGGATGTGCTTTATATTTGCCCAAAAATATCATACTTCCATGAAATACGTTGGTGGTATTCGTAAAGAACTAGGAATTAGAACCGTATTCAATATTTTAGGACCCCTTACAAACCCGGCATCCCCGGCTATACAGTTGTTAGGTGTCTATGACGAATCCCTTGTAAAACCCCTTGCAAGAGTACTTTATAAACTAGGGGTCAAACGTGGAATGGTTGTATATGGTCAGGATAAAATGGATGAAATTTCTATAAGTGCACCGACAACTGTTTGTGAATTTGGAGAAGGGGAATATAGGAGTTATGTAATTAAGCCTGAGGATTTTGGCTTCGAACGATGTGAAAAAACTGACCTGAGAGGTGGTACGCCAGCGGAGAACGCAGCAATCACCCGATCAATTTTGGGAGGAACAAAGGGAGCAAAAAGAAATGCTGTTTTACTCAATGCAGGAGCAGCACTGTATATTGCAGGAAAAACTCAGACAATAGCTGAAGGAGTCAAACTGGCGGCAGAGCTGATTGATTCCGGACAGGCAATAGCAACATTGGAAAACTTGATTGTTTCAGAATAAGGAGAAAAGCATGGACACAATACTTAACGAAATTGCTGAATTTACTAAGCAGCGTGTTGAAGTCTCAAAGAAAGAAAAACCTTTTGTTGAGATTAAAGAACAGGCGCTGGCAATGGAATGCAATACTGGGTTTCCCTTTGAAAAAGCACTGGACAATGATGATATATCGTTTATTTGCGAATGCAAAAAAGCATCGCCGTCAAAAGGCCTTATAGAGCCGGAGTTTAAATATATTGAAATTGCAAAAGAATACCAAATGGCGGGTGCTGCTTGTATCTCAGTGCTGACCGAACCAAACTGGTTCTTAGGCAGGAACTGCTATCTCTCAGAAATTGCTTCAAATGTATCTATACCTTGCCTTCGAAAGGATTTCATCGTCGATGAATATATGATTTATGAAGCAAAAACTTTAGGCGCTTCCGCTGTGCTTCTTATCTGTTCATTATTAGATACAGAAGTTTTGGCAGAATATATCAAAATCTGTGATTCTCTTGGACTCTCAGCCCTAGTTGAGGCCCATGACGAAAGGGAAATCCATTCTGCCATATGCGGCGGGAGCAGAGTGATTGGTGTTAATAATCGGAACTTAAAAGATTTTACGGTGGACATAAGAAACAGTGGTCGACTTCGCAGTCTTGTACCAGAATCCGTACTATTTGTAGCCGAAAGTGGAATCAAGACTGCTGAAGATATAGAAGAACTTCGTAATTATGGAGTTGATGCTGTTTTGATTGGAGAAACACTTATGCGTGCAAAAGATAAAAAGGCCATGCTAGACAAGTTAAGAGGTGTAAGATGACAAAGGTAAAGATTTGCGGACTATCTAGAGAAGAAGACGTCCAATACGCCAACGAACTACTTCCGGATTATATAGGTTTTGTATTTGCAAAAAAGAGCATTCGATATGTACGCCCTGAAACTGCCAGATGTTTAAAGAATGGTCTTGATTGTAAAATAGGGGCTGTTGGAGTCTTTGTCAATGCCACAATTGAACAAATTTGTTCACTGATAGAAAATGGTACGATTGATACTATACAACTTCATGGAGGCGAAGACAACGGATATATAAATGAACTGAAGCAACGAACAGGGGCACCTATTATAAAGGCTTTCGGTATTTCATCTCAGGAAGATATTAATATAGCCAGCAAATCTGTTGCAGATTACGTTCTTCTTGATAGTGGAAGTGGGGGAACCGGAAAAGTATTCGATTGGGCAATGATATCTAATTTCAACAGGGGGTTTTTCCTTGCAGGGGGGTTGTCCCCTGAAAATGTAGATATGGCAATTAAAGATTATAAACCATTTGCTGTAGATATAAGCTCCGGAGTGGAGACAGGGGGATATAAAGATTACGAGAAAATGAAAGAATTTATAGAAAGGGTTAGGAGGGATTAAGATGGTATTCATTTTAAGGTATGGTGCACCGCAAACTAAAATCGATAAGTTTAGGAAAGAATTCGAGGATAAGGGTTTTTCAACCATATGGGCACCAGGCACTGATCATAATGCGGTATGCCTAATTGGTAATACTGCTGCAATTGATATGGACCATGTGGTTGCAACCCATGACATTGTTGCTTATGCAAGACGTGTTACTGAGCAGTATAAGGCGGCAAGTCGTTCCGTTCATCCTGACGACACAGTAATAAATATAGGAAGTGGTTTGCAGATAGGGGGAGGAACATTTACAGTAATCTCTGGGCCTTGTTCTGTGGAAACTGAAGAACAAATTTGTTGTGTTGCAGAATCTGTACAAAAAAGCGGAGCTAGAATCCTTCGTGGTGGAGCTTTTAAGCCGAGAACTTCTCCCTATTCTTTCCAAGGACTTGGACGGGCAGGTCTTGATTTACTGTCTTTAGCAAAGAAAAAGACAGGAATGCCAATTATATCTGAAATTATGAATCAAACACAGGTATCTCTTTTTGATGATGTGGATATCGTTCAGATAGGAGCGCGTAATATGCAGAATTTTGACCTTCTTAAGGCCGTGGGAAAATTGAAAAAACCAGTTTTATTAAAAAGAGGCCTTGCCAGTACACTAGACGAATTGCTGATGAGCGCAGAGTATATTATGGCATCTGGTAACGAACAGGTAATTCTATGTGAAAGGGGCATAAGGACATTTGAAACAGCAACTCGTAATACCCTTGATCTTGCAGGTGTTGTGGTACTAAAAGAAAAGACACATCTTCCCGTTATGGTTGATCCGAGTCATGCTTGCGGAATGCGTTCTCTGGTTCCACCCCTTTCAAAAGCGGCTATTGCTGTAGGTGCAGATGGGTTGATGATAGAAACACATAATAATCCTGCTAAAGCATTGTGCGATGGTGGTCAGTCTCTTGATTTAAATCAGTTTGAGGAACTAATGCAGGATATTAAAATTCGTGTGACATTTGAAGAAAAAAGGCTTTAGAAGCAGATAGGAGTACAAAATGGAAGAAAAACTTGGGCGTTTTGGCATACATGGGGGACAGTATGTTCCGGAAACTCTGATGAATGCCATAATAGAGTTAGATGAGGCTTATACATATTATAAAAACGACTCTGATTTTCAGAGGGAGCTTACGGCTCTTTTAAACGATTATGCAGGAAGGCCTAGCCGTCTTTATTATGCTGAGAAGATGACTAGAGATCTTGGTGGGGCAAAAATCTATCTGAAACGTGAGGATTTGAATCATACCGGTGCACATAAAATAAATAATGTTTTAGGTCAGGTTCTTCTTGCAAAAAAGATGGGAAAGAAAAGGCTTATTGCCGAAACTGGTGCAGGGCAGCATGGTGTTGCAACCGCTACTGCTGCAGCCCTTATGGGAATGGAGTGTGTTATCTTTATGGGAAAGGAAGACACAGAGCGCCAGGCCCTAAATGTGTACCGAATGGGTTTATTGGGTGCTGAAGTAATACCGGTAACAACGGGAACGGCAACATTAAAAGATGCAGTATCTGAAGCTATGAGGGAATGGACAAAACGAATAGATGATACATATTATTGTCTAGGTTCCGTAATGGGTCCACACCCGTTTCCTACTATTGTTCGTGATTTTCAAGCCGTAATATCAAAGGAAATAAAAGAGCAACTTATCCAGAGGGAAGGGAAGCTTCCTGATGCAGTAATTGCTTGTGTCGGCGGCGGAAGCAATGCAATAGGAGCCTTTTACCATTTTATCGAGGACCATTCTGTCAGACTGATTGGATGCGAAGCGGCGGGAAGAGGAATTGACACTTTTGAGACAGCAGCCACAATTAATACTGGACGTTTGGGTATATTCCATGGTATGAAATCGTATTTTTGCCAGGATGAATTTGGACAGATTGCACCTGTATACTCTATTTCTGCCGGCCTTGATTATCCTGGAATCGGACCAGAACATGCATGGCTTCATGATATTGGCCGTGGGGAATATGTTGCTGTTACAGATGATGAAGCCGTAGAGGCTTTTGAATACCTGAGCAAAACAGAGGGAATTATTCCGGCAATTGAATCTGCCCATGCAGTTGCTCATGCCATGAAGATTGCGCCTGAGATGGATAAGAAAAAAATTATTGTTATAAATATTTCAGGCCGTGGTGATAAAGATTGTGCTGCCATTGCTAGATATAGAGGTGAAAATATATATGAGTAAGATAAAAGAAGCATTCAAAGACAAAAAAGCATTTATTGCTTTCATTACCTGTGGGGACCCAGATTTAGAAACAACGGCAAAACTAATACGTGAAATCGCTGCAAGTGGTGCGGATATTATTGAGTTGGGGATTCCTTTTTCAGATCCAACAGCCGAGGGGCCAGTTATACAAGGCGCTAACATACGGGCTCTTTCTGGAGGTGTAACAACTGATAGAATATTCCAGATGGTCCGAGAAATTCGTAAGGAAATCTCTATACCACTGGTGTTCATGACCTATGCAAATGTAGTGTTTTCTTATGGCACGGAACGCTTTGTAAAAACAATATCAGAAATTGGAATGAATGGATTGATTCTTCCTGATGTGCCTTTTGAAGAAAAAGAGGACTTTGCTCCAATATGCAAAAAATACGGTATTGATTTTATAAGTTTGATTGCCCCAACTTCTGAGGATAGGATTGAAATGATTGGTAAGGAAGCAGAAGGCTTCGTGTACTGTGTATCATCTTTAGGGGTAACAGGGGAGCGCAGCCATATAACCACAGATGTTGGCAACATGGTAAGGCTTGTACGAGAAGTAAATAGTCAGATCCCTTGTGCCATAGGATTTGGAATTTCATCACCGGAGCAGGCAAAAGAAATGTCACAGCATGCAGATGGTATTATTGTAGGCTCTGCAATCGTAAAACTTGTAGAGAAGTATGGAAGAGAATCTGTTTTGCATGTTTCGGAGTACGTATCGAAGATGAAAACAATGGCAAATAGCTAAAATGAAATCATAAATTGGGCAATCAAACCATAAAATGGTCTGTTTGCCCAATTTTTGCTTTCTTAATAATTCTTAAAATAAGGTTAAGGTACTATTTTTTTGTCAAATAAAGTTATACAATAATCTTGCAAAAGGGAAAGATAAATTAGGAGTAAAAAATGGATAAGGAAAATAAAATATTAATTGTGGATGATGATCCCAATATTAGGGAAGTCTTAAGTATTTTGCTTAGTTCAGAAGGATATAAAATAATTGAGGCAGAAAATGGAGATATAGCATTAGAGATAATGAATGTTGAAGCAGATATTGAGCTTGCTATATTAGATGTTATGATGCCAGGTATTTCAGGGGTTGAAGTCTGTGCAGAAATTAGAAAAAATTCAGACATTCCTATCCTCTTCCTTACAGCAAAATCTCAAGATCATGACAAAGTTTTGGCGTACACCCAGGGCGGTGATGACTATCTTGTTAAACCTTTTTCTCACACTGAACTATTGATGAAGGTGAAATCACTTCTGCGAAGATATACAGAGTATAATAAAAAAGAAGATACTAAAGAACATCTTTTTTTATCTGAAAATCTGACGGTAAATAATAAAAAGAGAACTGTCCATAGAGGCGACATTGTAATTAACTTAACAGATAAAGAATTCGAGATACTGCAGTTTTTTCTAGACAATCGTGGCAAAGTTGTAGATGCAAAAGCCCTTTATGAAGGGGTGTGGGGGGAGAAGTATCTTCCATCAGCAGCTAATACTATAATGGTACATGTGCTAAATTTAAGGAAAAAAATTGAGCAAGACGCAAATAATCCGCGTATTATCAAGACGGTATGGGGAAAGGGTTATAAAGTTGAATAATAAAAAATATATTTCGCTAAATGTAAAAATGACAATGGTGATTATCATCGGATTTGTTTTAACGGTGGGCATATATTTTACGCTTAACCATGTTGGTGATAAGCTTATCTCCAAATATTATCTCAGCGATGAAAGTATTGAAGCTAGAATCAACCAGGAATATGATAGTTTAAATAACTACATAAAAAAGAATTCGGTTAAAGGAACAGACACTGTGGCTTTGAATAACTGGATGAAAGGCCGAAAATATGTATATATCTCACTTTATGATGAAAAAGAAACAGTTTTTGAATCTGGATGGTGGGATATGGGAATTGAAACTCAAAGCCTTGAAGCGGAGGAACTTGAAGACTCTGAGGAAACAGAGAAAAAAACAGACACCAAAGCAGACACCGATAATGTAGAGGAATCTGATAGCCAATATTATTACGGTGATTATGATATGAGCATTGGTTTTGAAGAAGATGTAAAAAATAGAATTGTTGAATTTAGTGATGGTGAGTATTACGCATTTATAGATAACTACTCAGAAGTAAAATGGTATGATCTTATATCTACAATAATTATGATCATTTGTTTCTTAGTGTTGCTAACCACTATTTTACTTTATAACAGATTCATAACAAAACGAGTAATAAAATTGGCTACGGAAGTAAAAGCCATAAGGGATGGAAATCTAGATAAGGTTATCAATATAAATAACAACGATGAAATTACAACCTTGGCAGATGGCGTTGATCAGATGAGAAAATCTATAATCGAAAAACTTCAAAATGAGCAGGAAGCATGGGAGGCTAATTGTCAGCTGATAACGGCTATGTCCCATGACATTAGAACGCCACTAACGTCACTGATTGGATATTTGGATATAATTTATGGCGAAAAATATAAAAGCGAAGAAGACTTGATTAAATATATAGAATCTTGTAGAGCCAAGGCATTTCAACTAAAAGATCTATCAGATAAATTATTTCAATATTTTTTGGTTTTTGGAAAACCAGAAACAGATATAAATATTGAAGCCTATGACGGAAATTTTTTATTTGAACAGATTCTAGGTGAGCATATTGTTGAATTGAAAAGTAATGGTTTTTTAGTCGAATCGAAACTTGATCTTGAGGAATGTATAATCAATACAGAAATTACTCACTTGAGGAGAGTTTTTGACAATATTTTTTCTAATTTAATAAAGTATGCAGAGAAAAGTGAGCCTATTAGTATTATTGCTGTTACTTCAGACAATAAAATCTCTATCAGATTTTTAAATAAGATTAAGAAGGAAGAAAATAAAGTGGAAAGCACATGCATTGGTATAAAAACGTGTGAAAGAATTTGTATACATCTTGGAGGAAAATTCAATTGTGAAATAAACAAAGATATATATAAGACCCATATTGAATTCCCTATTGTCAAAAATCAAATAGAAAGGAAGGACAATGAACAGATATAAACATATTAT
The DNA here is from genome assembly GCA_040307645.1 of Anaerovoracaceae bacterium. Classification (GTDB taxonomy): domain Bacteria; phylum Bacillota; class Clostridia; order Peptostreptococcales; family Anaerovoracaceae; genus JAVXAG01. The sequence continues at coordinate 16,037 of JAWRJF010000092.1, forward strand.
TTTAATTATTCTAATGCTTGTAATAGCAAGCCTTATAGCTGCCTGCGGAGGAGAAACCTCTAGCAAAGTAAAATGTAAAGATATAGTGGAAGAGGCCTTAGAAACGGTAACGTCAACGAAAATTGACAGTAAAGTATCATATGGAGAAGAGGCTTACGAAAAGAATTTTCAACGACTTTATAATTTTACAATGAAAAAAGTAGAAGATGGTACTATAGCATATGCCAGCACAGGTGGATACGCAGACGAAATATCTATTGTTCGTGTTAAGGATGATAAAGATTTAAAGGATGCTAAGGGGTACCTAAATGCACGAATAGAAAAAAGAAAAAATGATTTTCAAGGATATAAACCAGAGGAGATCAAGAAAATTGAAAATGCCAGAATCATGGTTCGCGATAATTATGTAGCTTTGATAATATGTGATGAAGCGGCAGAAGTTGAGACAGCCATGAGAGCAGCAATAAAGTAATTGTAGTTTTGAAGGGAGAATTGAGATTAATGAAAGACAAGAAAAAGAAAGTATTTGTAGGATTAGTTGCAGTAACGCAGGTGGTGCTATTATTAGGCATGGTGGGATTATTTGTTCAGAATTCAAATTTATCCAAAAGTATAGCTCAGTATATTGGAACTAATAGTGATATCCATGAAATTTGGGATGACTCTAAGGTAGTTGAAGCATATAAAACCGGGAAAACTGATGAATTAAATGAACAAGATAAGTATGTATTAGAAACTGCTAAAAAAGTAATAAAAGATAATATCAAAGAAGACATGACACCTTATGAAAAAGAAAAAGCAATTTATGATTGGCAGGTTAAATATGTAAACTTCAATGATTCAAATTTATCACCAATAAGCAATGGTGAAGAATATAATCATACGCCTTATGGTGTTTTAAAGTATCATCAGGCGATTTGTGTTGGAAATGCAACAACTTTTAAGTTGTTTATGGATATTCTGGGAATTGAAAATCAAATAATCCATTCCACAGAAGAGGGAGAACACGCTTGGAACTTAGTAAAACTTGATGGAGACTGGTACCATGTAGATATTACTTTCGACGGCGGAACCTTTGGTAAAGCACAGTATTCATATTTTAATGTTCCTGATAGCGTAAAGGATGATGGAAGTTATCCGTGGAACCATGAGGTTATTCCTGCTGCTGACGGAAGTAAATACTGTTATATGGCAAATGAAGCAGAGAATCTAAAAGACGTATATGGACTACCGAAGGCTTTAAAAAAGGCAATGGATAAAGGGGCAACGGCAGTTTACTATACAGTGGGAAATCAAGAAGGACTTACTACAGAGACTGTAGATTATATTTGTTCCGCATTTACCAACGAAAAATATGAAGTAATGAGTAACACTACATATGTAATTGGAGATAAAACTATTTATTCAATTTCCATTTCAGATAATGATGCAATGGCTGATGATGGACAGAACCAAGCAGTGCTTGAAAAGTTGGAAAAAATCATAGAAAAATTAATTTACTAAGAGTTAGGCATTCTGAGAGGAGACAAAATGGTATTTAGTAGCACATTATTTATATTTGTGTTCTTACCTATGGTAATTGGTATATATTTCATATGTCCTGTTTCGTATAGAAATGCTCTGCTACTTATTTTTAGCTTGATTTTCTATGGATGGGGTGAACCTAAGTATATATTAGTAATGATATTTTCTATATTAATTAATTATTTTAGTGGTATATTGATTGACAGATTTAGATGCAAAAACCAACATAAACGCTGTAAGATTGTACTGGTGGTATCACTAATATGTAATATTTCAATTTTAGGATATTTTAAATATTGGGATTTTATAATAGAAAATATTAATAGTATGCTAGGTTCATCCATAAATATATTGGAATTAGCATTGCCAATAGGAATTTCTTTCTATACATTTCAAACAATGTCTTATGTAATAGATGTATATAAGGAGAACGTTAAAGTACAGAGAAACTTAATTAATTTTGGAACGTACGTAACCCTTTTTCCCCAGTTGATTGCAGGACCGATAGTCCGTTATATAACTATAGAAGAACAGCTGGGGGATCGAAAAGAAACGTCGGAATTAGTGGCGGAAGGAATAAGACGGTTTATAATTGGTCTTGGGAAGAAGGTTCTGCTTGCAAACCAAATTGGATTGTTATGGTCAGAAATACAAGATATGTCTATAGACAATATGTCCTTGGTTACGGCTTGGCTAGGAGCCATAGCTTTTACGTTCCAAATATATTTTGATTTTTCGGGATATTCTGACATGGCCATTGGACTTGGCAAAGTATTAGGCTTTAATTTTGACGAAAATTTCAACTATCCATATATGTCTAGGAGTATCACAGAGTTTTGGAGAAGATGGCATATTTCTCTGGGAACATGGTTTAGAGAATATGTTTATATTCCCCTTGGTGGAAATAAAAAGGGGATGTTTCGTCAGATTATAAATCTTTTAATTGTATGGGGTTTAACGGGCCTTTGGCATGGTGCAAGTTGGAATTTCATTACATGGGGTTTATATTTTGGAATAATACTTATAATTGAAAAAGTTTTTATGCTCAAATGGCTTAATAAGTTACCTAAAATAATCTCCTCCATATATGCAAAAATTTTGATTATTTTAGGGTGGGTTATCTTTGGAATAACTGATTATGGAAAAATGGGAGAGTATATAAAAGTAATGTTGGGAAATGGAATAAGTATTATTGACACCCAGGCTAAATACTTTTTATCTACCAATATTATTCTCATAGCTATCCTGATCTTAGCCTCAACTGATTATCCGAAAAAATGGGGAAAAGCCATTTTGAGCTTATGTGAAGGAAAGGAGATTGTATACTTATTTATTAAAAATTTGTTTTTTATAATGGTGTTTATACTATCTATAGCTTTTTTGGTAAGTGATACATACAATCCTTTCCTTTACTTTAGATTTTAGGAGGCGGTAATGGAGAGAAAAGATAACATAACAATAATCTTGGTTTTTGCCACTCTTATTTTAGGGTTTATGGTATGGGGCCTATTGGAAACAGATAAAGAGTTTTCAGAAAATGAAAACAGATATTTACAGGAGAAACCTGTGTTTAGTCTTGGTAATGTTTTAGATGGTACGTTTGAAAAAAATTTCGAAAACTATATTAGTGATCAATTCCCCCTTAGAGAAAAGTTCATTGGCCTTAAAACAAAGGCTTGCGTTTCCCTAAATCGTAAGGATATACAGGGGGTATACTTAGGTAAGGATGGATACTATATCGAAAAAATCACGGAAGAAAAGGCAACTCAGGGCAACTTTTATGAAAATATAAACTACATAAAAGACTTCTACGCTAACTTAGAAGAATTTATCCCTAAATCAAAATTATCAGTTATGGTTGTTCCTACAGCATCGCTGGCTTTAAAGGAGAAGCTACCTGATAATGCACAGACTTTTGATGAGGCAACGCGTATAGAAAAAAGCAAAAAAGTTTTGAATAAATATAATTTTATAGACGTGAGGGAAGCTTTGAAGGCTGCAAAGAAAAGAAATCAAATTTACTATAAGACTGACCACCACTGGACAACAAGAGGAGCATTAGCAGCTTACCAGAAGTGGAAGGGTAATAACTTTCAACCTAACCTTACAGCTGCAACTAAGTCTTTTAGAGGGACTTTGTATTCTAAGGTTTTATTAGCTGATTCAGCATATGACACTATTGAGATAATTGAAGATGTGAAGAATACAAAGACTATGTTAGATAATAATAAAGGACTGATTTATGACATGTCAGCCTTGGAAAAAAAGGACAAGTACGGGGTTTTCTTTGGCGGGAATTATGGTAAGGTTGTTATAGAAGGTCTTGGACCTAAAAAAGAGACTTTGCTAGTCATAAAAGACTCTTTTGCCAATAGCCTAATTCCTTTTGCGTTAAGAGATTATGGTAAAATAATTATGATTGATCCAAGGTATTATAATGGTAATGTTTCGGATGTTGTTAAAGATGAGGGTATAACTGAAGCATTAATTCTGTATAATACAGCAAACTTAATAACAGACAATAATTTAGTTAAACTAAGCAATCAAAAAGAGGTTCTTCAATAATGAGGAACCTCTATTGTTTAGAGTATGATTTATCAAAATTTATTACAACAAAGTAAGTTGGATCGATATTTTTAATAACCTTATTAACAGCATCTTTTATTTCTTCGTGGGAGAGTTTGCATTCAGGTGAAACTAAAACATCAAAGATAATATTTGTATGGGTTGTTCCTGGAACAACACGCAAATCATGAACGTTGTAGACGTTGTCCATATTTTCGATGCATTCTGTAACTACTTTTAGCATTTTGTTGCGAAGTGGGTCATTTATTTTAATTGGGTCTAAGTGAGCCGTGATATGGATTTTTAAATCATGACTGATTTTTCTTTCAATATTATCAATCGTATCGTGGGTTTCCATTAAATTTCCGTCGGCATCAACTTCTATGTGTATTGAAGCAAAAATTTTACCGGGTCCATAGTTGTGAACAACTAAATCATGTATTCCTAGGACGCCATCAAAGGACCTTGCCATTTCGCTAATTTGATTAACAAGCTCAGGATCAGGGGATTCACCTAATAAAGGGCTCATAGTTTCTTTTACAAGCTGGACACCTGACCACATAATAAATAAAGCAACAAAGCAACCCATGTATCCATCAATTTGTATGTTTGCAAAATGTCCTATTAAAATACTAACTATAACAGTCCCAGTGGCGATTACATCATTTCTACTATCTGCACCTGTAGCGATCAACGTAATAGAGTTTATTTTTTTACCTAGGGAAACATTAAAGAGTGTTTGCCATATTTTAATCGCAATAGCTACCAATAAAACTATAATAATAGTCCAACTGAATTGTAAGGGCTCAGGGTGAATTATTTTATCTACTGAGGATTTTAACAATTCGGCGCCAACTACAATTATTAGTACTGAAACTATCATTCCGGTAATGTATTCTATTCTAGCATGGCCGTATGGGTGCTCCTCGTCCTCAGGTAGTGATGAAAGTTTGAAACCCACTAAAGTAATGATTGATGAAGACGCATCAGCGAGGTTATTAATTCCATCACCAATAATTGCAATACTGCCAGAAACAATACCAACAAGTATTTTACTGGCGCAGAGAATCATATTAGATAAAATGCCGACAATTCCAGCCATTTTTCCATAACTTTCTCGTACTTTAGGATCTTTAGTGTTCTCGTAGTCTTTTATGAATTTTTTACATAAAAAATTTATCATATATATACCTTCTATTTTTTTTCGTTATTCTGGTGTGCTATGGCCTGTTCCACTGCTTTTACCAGTTGGTCCGGACAAGATGTGCTTTTAAAACCGCATCTAATGCCTTCCAGTTTGGCTTTTAATTCATTATATGTCATTCCGGTAACCAAGGAAGAAATACCTTTTAAATTGCCGTTGCAGCCTCCAATAAATTCAGCCTTTTTTAATATATTACCTTCTATTTCTACATCTATATAAGAAGAGCAGACTTGTGATGTCTTATATCTGTATTGCATAAAACCTTCCTTCCTATTTATAATAATTTTTTGATTTATAATAACAATAAAAGTATACCACAAAATCCAAAAAGGTAGTATAATATCTTATTATATATTTGGGTTTTAGATTATACTTAGGAGGAAAAGTTAATGGGAGATAGAGAAATTCCAAGAATAAGCGGTACTTTGCGTGCAAAATGTTTACAGATACCAGAGGTTATTTGGCAGGCAAAGGGAATCGTTGTAATGGGAAGAAGAATGAAATCCGTGGTTTTTTCTACTGATATTGCTATAATAAGAAATTGTAACGCCGATGCGGTTCTTGCTGTTTACCCTTTTACACCGCAGCAGATTATTTCACAAACAATAATAAATGCGTCATCTATACCAGTACTTTGCGGGGTAGGTGGAGGAATGACCAATGGCTTTAGATCTGCTCTTATAGCAAAAGATGCTGAGGCACAAGGAGCCTTTGGCGTAGTAGTAAATGCACCAATGAGTAATGAAAATATTAGCCTTATTAAAAGAGTCATAGACATTCCAATTATTGCAACAGTAATTAATGATCAGGTGGATATTCAGAAAAGGTTAGATGCAGGGGTTTCAATTTTAAATGTTTCAGCAGCAGCTAAAACTACACAGTTAGTTAAATGGATAAGGAGTGAATTCCCTAAAGTTCCGATTATTGCCACAGGTGGGCCTAGCGATGAAACTATACTTGAGGTAATACGTGCAGGAGCCAACACAATCAGTTATACTCCACCGTCGACTGCAGAAATTTTCGGTGATATTATGGACTCATATAGAGCGGAAAAGCATGATGAAAAAATTCTGGAAGAGGAAAATGTGGACTTGATTAATATGCTGGAGCTAGTGTAGAAATTTAAATTCTAAACTGTTCTGATAAGAGCCGTCAGAACAGTTTAGTTCAACTTTTTTCAAATAGTTTATTAACATTATAATATCTCGTTAATAAAAAATTATAAAAAAATAAACTTTATTATTGACAATTTGTCTTAATAATGGTAATATATCAAATGTGCCAATTATGAGGCAGCAAAATAAATAAGCACCATTAGCTCAGCTGGCAGAGCACCTGACTCTTAATCAGGGTGTCCGCGGTTCGAACCCGCGATGGTGTACCAATATATAAAAACCTTGTGACTTAAATAGTTACAAGGTTTTTTTAATGTATATTTTAAAGTAAAAGCTAGACACCATTATTATATAACTTATCAAGATGACTAACTCTTTTATTAGTAGCAATAAACTGTGCTGCTAAATGAACATATCTATCAGTGGTCCTTAAATCTTCATGACCCAATAGTATCTGGAGAGTATATGCGTCGTAAAAACCATTTTTTTCATAACTATCCAGCAAGAAGTTAGTCGCAAAATTATGACGTAGCTTATGACAAGAAAAAGCAAAAGGCAGTTGTTCGGATATTTTACTAACAAAAAGCTTTATAGCATTATCAGTAATAATGGATCCATTACGTGTAAGCAATAATTGTGATGATTTATACGGACATTTATCAAGATAATCTTGCAAATGTTCTTTAGTAATATTACCAAGAGGTACAAGTCTATCTTTATTACCCTTGCCATGAACCATTAAAATAGACTGATTAATATCATCTTTTTTAATTAAAGTAAGCTCATGGCGGCGAAGTCCAGAATCAAGCATAAGAGATATAATAAGCTTATTCCTTGCAGTAATCCAAGGAATAGTAGTAGTACATCTTTCATATATTGCTTTTATTTCAAAATCAGTATATATTCTAACAATCTTTTTAGGCTGTTTAGGGAGCTTAATAGACTTATACAGCTCTTTATCGGTTATAAAGCCATTATCACATGACCAATGTATAAAAGACTTTATATGCCTTAAATAAGTGGTTATAGTCGCAATAGATAAATTACGTATCTTTAATGACAATATGTAATCGTTAACAAGGTTATTATCAATAATCCTACACCTAGCAAAGGAACTAAAAGCAAGAGAGTGTAGAAAAAAGTCTGTAAATAAGTATTAAACAATAGCCTTCTATGATAGAATTATCAAAGGAGGCTATTTAAAATGGCAAAAAAGGAAGTAAGAAAAATCGGGCCACTAACAGATGGCAAAAAAGAAATTATCTCAAAGCTGCTCGAGGAATATGACATTGAAACTGCTGAGGACATTCAGTCGGCACTTGCAGACCTTCTCGGAGGAACCATCAAAGGTATGATGGAAGCTGAGATGGATCATCATCTTGGATACGAAAAAAGTCAGCGTTCTGCCAGTGAAAATGCTAGAAATGGCTATAAAGCAAAAAATGTCCGCAGTACTTATGGGGAATTTCAGGTGGATGTTCCCCAAGATAGAAATAGCACATTTGAACCACGTATTGTGGCCAAAAGGCAAAAGGACATTTCAGAAATCGATAGAAAAATAATTGCAATGTATGGAAGAGGAATGACAACAAGACAGATATCAGAGCAGATAGAGGATATCTACGGTTTTGATGTAAGCGAAAGCTTCGTTTCTGATGTAACAGATAAGATTATGCCTGAAATTATGGAGTGGCAGTCTAGACCTCTTGATGATATTTATCCTATAGTATTTATTGATGCCGTTCATTTTTCTGTCCGTAGAGAAAAGATTGTTCAAAAGCTTGCAGCGTATGTAGTATTAGGCGTTAACCTAGATGGCTGCAAAGATGTTTTAGGATTGTACGTTGGAGAAAATGAGAGCAGTAAGTACTGGCTAGGAATCCTTAATGAACTGAAATCAAGGGGGGTTAAGGATATTATGGTTATGTGTGCAGATGGGTTAACAGGTATAAAAGAAAGCATAGCTGTAGCATTTCCTAAAACGGAGTATCAACGCTGCATAGTGCACCAGGTAAGGAACACTTTGAAACATGTACCATACAAGGATAAGAAGGCATTTTCAATGGATTGGAAGACAATCTATCATGCTGACAATGAAGAGACCGGGCATGCAAATATGCTTGAAGTAATGGAAAAATGGAACGGTAAATATCCAAATGCAATGAAGAGTTGGGAGATAAACTGGGATGCAATATCACCGATTTTTAAATTTTCCAAGGATGTCAGAAAGGTAATTTACACCACTAATGCCATTGAAAGCCTAAATAGTACATACAAACGTTTAAACAGGCAGAGAAGCGTATTTCCTTCGGATACAGC
>JAWRJF010000093.1:0-29240 GCA_040307645.1 Anaerovoracaceae bacterium
GTTCAAAATATTATACAAAATTTGCATTCCTAAGTAAGACATTCCAATTTCGTATAGATCTGGAAAAGCAAATGCAAATCTTGCCTTAACCGTTTCTGGTCTTTTCGTAACCATATTTATTTCTCCGCCAATGTATCTTGCCGGTTTTTCTACTTTTTTTAATAATTTTTCTAATTTATCACTTAGATTCATAAAATTTAGCCTTTCAAAATAAACTATCTATTTTTTTTCCAATAACTTTTTCAATATGTGTGATTAGCTTCTCCGTCTCAGCCTTTTTATCAAGTATCAAGCTTGTTCTTTCTGGTATATTACCAGCTTTATTAATTATATATTGAATTCTTTCGTCTAAACCTACATACTTGTCCTCTTTTACAAGCCTATCACCTAGACACACCATATCTGTTTCATTGAGATGGTTAAAATCATTGAATTCATAAAACATGTGCACTTTAACAATTGCAGCCTCGTCCTTATAACCTAAGTCTGCTAATATTTTGGCACCAATATCCCAATGTTTCTCCTGAGTTCTAGCAACATCATGGGCAAGCCCTGCCCCTTGAATCAACTCAATATCTAGATTATACCCTTTTTCATTTAGTTCTTTTCCTATAGTCATTGCTACTAAAGTTACAGCTTTACAATGACCAATTACATGGGTAGGAGTATTATATTTCTTATATAATTTTTCACATTCTAGTTGGGTTAATCTGCGTTTTTTCATGTCTTTCACCGACCTTCCTTTTTTAGTATATCATAAAAGCCGGTTATCTTTCATCTAAAACTTTTAAGTCATAATAAAATTTACTGTTTGATTTTGTATCATAACTTCCGATAATTTCCCCACGCTTTACTCGTTCTGACTCTAACACATTTATGTCTTTTAGATTACCATATATAGATACCGCATTTTCATGTTGTATTTTTATATACATGCCCATCTCCTTGTCTACACCTGAACATAGAACCATGCCACCTGCCACTGCGTGTACCTGTTTTATTTCATCATCACTTTTTTCATCAATTGGTTCACCATACTGACTATTTTCATTGGCAGAAATAACGGCCGATACAATTTGTGACGGTGTATCTTTTAGTACATTAATCGCTTTATGAGTAATACCCCGCAAATCAGAAATCGAAACTTCTTTCATGACTTGATCTTTACCCTTATCAATAATAACATTAATTGTTTTATTATTTACATTCTTGCCAAATGATACAGTTGTAACAATAACTAGGCATACTATTAACTGTGCCATAAATTTATTCTTATTCATATATAAATCACCTCTATATAAAATATTATCTTCAGTGATTTATATTACGATTATTTTTATCTACTATTTAAAAAAGGAAGGCAAACCTTCCTTTTTCACTAATACTCGTCGTAATATTCAAACTCAAAATCAAAGATCTTTATAGTGTCTCCTTCTTCAAGTCCCATTTCAATCAATTTATCAATAGCACCCTTCTTTTCAATATATTTATATAAATATCTCAGAGAACCCATATCATTAAAATTAGTTGAGTCGAAAATTTTCTTTAATTGTTTACCTTCAAGAACAAATATATCACCTTTTTTAGATGTATATATCTCTGTAAAATCAGGTTCCTTGTCATCTGCTTCAAAATCAAAAAATTCATATTCCTCTTCTTCAGGTGGATTCATTGCAACTTTCTGTAATTCTTCAGCTGCAGCTGCCATTAATTCATGAACCCCCACATTTATAGGCGCGGAAACCGGGAATACCCTATACCCCTTTTCCTCTACATATTTTTTAAATTCAATATACTTCTCATCATCTTCATCAATCATATCTATTTTATTGGCTGCCACTAATTGAGGCTTATTTAAAATCTTATCGCTGTACATCTTCAGCTCGTTATTTATTTTTTCAAAGTCCTCAATAGGGTCCCTGCCTTCAGAACCCGAAATGTCAACTACATGTATCAACACTTTGGTTCTTTCAATATGTTTTAAAAATTTTAGTCCTAGTCCAAGACCTTGATGTGCTCCTTCTATAATTCCTGCAATATCAGCCATTACAAAACTTGTATCAAACACTTGAACTACTCCTAAATTTGGAGCTATAGTGGTAAAATGATAATTGGCGATTTTAGGTTGGGCGCTAGTAGAAACAGATAATAGAGTTGATTTTCCTACATTAGGAAAACCTACAAGGCCTACATCTGCAATAAGCTTCATTTCTAGAATAACGCTTCTTTCTTTTGCAAATCCACCAGCCTCAGCAAAATTCGGGGCTTGTCTTACAGAATTCTTAAAATTCACGTTTCCTTTCCCGCCTTTTCCACCTTTTGCTGCAATAAAAGATTCGCCATCATTGGTTAAATCCTTCATCACTAGTCCTGTTTCTTCATCAATAATTACTGTGCCCATTGGAACTTTTATAATAAGATCCTCACCATGTTTTCCAAATCTTTTTTTCTTCATTCCATTTTGACCAGCTTCAGCTTCATATTTTCTTTTATATCTAAAGTCCATTAAAGTTCTAAGATTTCTGTCTGCCATGAATATTACGTCGCCGCCTTTTCCACCATCTCCACCATCTGGACCTCCTTCAGGAACAAAAGGTTCGCGTCTAAATGAAACACAACCATTTCCGCCTTTTCCTGACTTTATACTTATTTTGGCTCTATCTACAAACATCTTTAGAACCTCCTTACAATACTATTATGTTCAAAAACAAATTTGATATTAAAAAGCCCCTAAAAACTTAGGGGCCAAAAAACTAATTAAGCTTCTTTTGGATAAACGCTTACTTTCTTTCTTTTCTTGTCATATCTTTCAAATTTAACCGCTCCATCAATAGTAGCAAATAATGTATCATCGCCACCAATGCCTACGTTATTACCTGGATGAAACTTAGTTCCTCTTTGTCTAACCAAAATACTACCAGCAGTTACAAACTGGCCATCACCTGTCTTAACACCTAAACGTTTCGACTCGGAATCACGACCGTTCTTGGAACTACCTACACCTTTTTTACTTGCCATAGACCAGACACCTCCTCGCTAATTTACAAAATATTAGAAATTACTTTATTGCTGCTTCAATTGTTTCGATAATAACAGCTTTAGTTGCTTTTTCATCTACTTCAATGTTATTTTCCTGAGCAAAAGCAATTAATTCATCTTTTTTCATTGATGCTGAAACCTTCTTGTCAGCTTTAGCTTCTGCTGCAGCTTCAGCCTTAACAGGAGCTACTGTTTTAGGAGCATTTCCTAAAGACTCAATTTTAACCATCGTATATGGTTGTCTGTGACCCTGTTTCTTTCTGTAGTCTTTCTTAGATTTATACTTGAAGATGATAACTTTCTTTCCTTTACCATTTTCAACTACTTCACCGAAAACTTTAGCACCCTCAACATATGGTGCTCCTACCTTAAGGTCTTCTTCATTGCTTAAAACAAGTACTCTGTCAAATTCGACTTTCTCACCAGCTTCAACTGCAAGCTTTTCTATAGTGATTACATCACCTTCAGATACTCTATACTGTTTTCCGCCTGTTTCAATTACTGCGTACATATTATATATTTACCTCCTCTATCCAGTCTCGCCATTATAGGTAGCAAAACAAAATTGCTTTCAAAAACCTGTTCCGTGCGGTCTAACTCATACATAATAACATAGTAAATATAGCTTGTCAAACGAATTCTATAATTTATTACAACATTTTATTAATGAGATATGAGGTGTAAATAATTATTATCTTTACTGTATACCTGTGTCATTTATAATATCTAGATTTATCTGGGCACACGGGTCCGAAAGTTGATAATTCTCCTGTTTAAAAGCTAGTCGATGTAATCTTTTTACATTACTCTCTAAAGTAGTAGGAACTACATAAGAAAGACCATCCGACAAATATCCTGAATAGTAATCTTTTGGCCAATTTATACTCTTATTAAAATCGTAAAGAGGAAAACCAAGACACATAGTATAAAGCTGTATCTGACTCATATTTGTTCTAATGTTAGGCAACACTGTATCAGATAATTTATTTAACTTCCAAGGTTGCATCACTGCTTTTTTAACAACTGCTGACATAAGTTTCTTATAACGTATACTTCTTCCCTGGTCACCTCCGCTTGTCTTTCTTATTCTACAGTAAGTTACTGCTTGTACACCATCTAGTTTTTGTCTACCCGGTTCAGATATTGTATTATAGATTCCTCCGACATTTTCGGCAGTTTCGCCTCCCCATTTATTTAAGTCAGCGATTTCATTGGTTTTTACGTCTATATTTACTCCTCCAAGACAGTCCACCATATCAGAAACAGCCTTCCAATTAAAGATCACAAATTCATCAATATTTAAATCAAGACTTCGATTTAATGCAGCACAAGTATTTACTCCCCCTGCATAATGATGGGCATGTGTAATCTTATCTAAAATCATTGAATTATCAAAATACTCCATTCTTAAATACGAATCTCTCATTACCGAAATAAGCCTTACATCTTTAGTCGATTTTTTTATACTCATTATTATTATAGCATCGGTCCTGCTGCCGTCATATCCTTCATCTGCCCTTGCATCTACACCTAATATAGCAATATTTCTATAACCTCTCAAATCAGTTGCAACTTGATTATCTATAGAAAAATCTTCCTTGGAAGTGTCAACTTTATCAAAATTACGTGTCAACCAAAAGAAACATCCTGTAACCACAAAAGCCACTATAAGTAACAAAATTACTAAGTTTTTTAAGGTTCTTCCTTTATTCCAGATATATCTCTTTTTCCTTCTTCCTTTAGTTTGGAATCGTCTCCCACTTTCTGGTTGTTTTACCTCCAAGCCAGTTTCTTTATGCATTATCTTTTTACTTCGTGCCTGCCTCTCATACTCTAAGGCAGCCTTAGCATATTCTGGATCCTCTAGCTTCCGTATAAGCTCCGGGCTGTATTTCATACCTTCATAATTGGCAGTTCTTCTATTATTATTGTTTTTTCTTCTCATAATTTCATTCCTCAACTCATCTCATTGTACCATCTTGAATAAAATATGACAATATTTACCCCCAAAATAGCTTAAAGCAATGAATTGATAAAACAGAACCTATAAAAAGCCACTGACTTTTTATAAATCAGTGGCTAGTATATTTTATTCAATTACAACTCCGTCTTCATCAACGACTATATCTTCTGATAAATCCGTTTCTTCAACTGGTTGAAGAGAATCTAAAAGCAAAGTTTCAACTCTTTCTAATACTTTAGGGTTGTTTGCTAAATATGTCTTTACATTTTCTCTTCCCTGACCTATTCTATCACCATCAAAACTATACCATGACCCTGCCTTTTCAATGATTTTATTTTCAACAGCAGAATCAAGAACATCTCCAGCTCTCGAAATACCTTCACCATACATAATATCAAACTCTGCCTGCTTAAAAGGTGGTGCAACTTTATTCTTTACAACCTTTACTCTTGTTTTATTTCCAAGCATTGTATCACCACTCTTAATGGTTTCTATTCTTCGTACATCGAACCTCATAGTAGAGTAAAATTTCAGTGCTCTACCTCCTGTAGTCACTTCAGGATTACCAAACATAATACCAACTTTTTCTCTAAGCTGGTTAATAAAAATAACACAGGTATTAGATTTATTTACGGTTCCAGTTAATTTTCTTAAAGCCTGTGACATAAGCCTAGCCTGTAAACCTACATGGGTATCACCCATTTCCCCTTGAATCTCAGCCTTAGGAACAAGAGCTGCAACTGAGTCAATTACTATAACGTCTAAAGCGCCACTTCTTGCAAGCATATCGCAAATTTCTAAAGCTTGTTCTCCTGTGTCAGGTTGTGATACTAATAATTCGTCTACCTTAACTCCAAGATTTTTAGCATATACAGGATCAAGAGCATGTTCTGCATCAATAAATGCTGCTCTGCCCCCAGCCTTCTGAGCCTCTGCTACAATATGTAATGTTAAAGTTGTCTTACCAGAAGATTCTGGTCCAAATATTTCGATTATTCTCCCCTTAGGAACACCGCCAACTCCTGTAGCTAGGTCTAGACTTATAGATCCCGTAGAAATTGTTTCTATATTCATATGAGCATTAGCGTCGCCTAGCTTCATAATTGCCCCGTGGCCAAACTGTTTCTGAATCTGCGAAAGCGCAGCTTCTAATGCTTTATCTTTTTCATTTAGATTATTACCCATGATTACCTCCATAGTGAACATTTGTTCTTTACACTATAATACACCATATAATTCTCTCAGTCAAGCCATTTTCTATTTCACATTAATGTAAATATCTGTAAGTTACAATATACATTATTTTCCATTATTTGTCAATAATTTTATTTACAATATTTAACATTGATAAAACTGCATAATGCCTATTCCATTTTCTATTTATATTTCTCATGCGAATTTTCTTTACTGTAATGTCACCATCAAAAATACATCCGATATACATGAGGCCCACAGGCTTTTCAGCTGTACCGCCTCCTGGTCCTGCAACACCTGTCACAGAAACACACAACCTGCTTCCCGTCTTTTTTCTCAGACCTTGGACCATTTCTTTTGCTGTTTCCGGGCTAACAGCGCCATATTTTTCTAAAGTTGTTGGGCTGACCCCTAACTCTTCAATTTTTGCTCTATTTGAATAAGTTACAATACTTCGTTCAAAAATTTCCGAAATTCCAGGAACGTCTGTCAATCTTCCTGCAAAAAGTCCCCCTGTGCAAGATTCTGCACTGGAAATTGTAATGCCCTTGGATAATAATTTTTTTGTTACTACATCAACAAAATCTTCGTTATCATAACTATAAACATATTGACCTATAACTGGTTTAATTTTTTCTATTAAATCATCAACAGCCTCTTTAGCTTCATCAATTGTCTTTCTTTTCGAGGCAATTCTTAAGCTACATTCACCTTCCTTTGCATAGGTCGCTATTGTCGGATCTGTTTGTTTATCAATATAAGGAAGTAAAACAGTCTCTAGGGAGGATTCACCAATTTCAAAAGTCCTTAAAATCTTATAGAAAATCACACTATCTTGCATTTTTTCAAGGTAAGGTTTAACCCTTCTATTCCACATTCGCTCCATTTCTCGAGGTGGCCCCGGCATGCAGATTATATATTTGCCTTTATTTTCCAAAGCAAATCCAGGTGCAGTACCCGCATCATTATCAAAGACAATTGCTCTTTTAGGCATCATGGCTTGTTTCAGATTATTATGAGACATAGTTCTTCCCATTGCTTTATAATATTCTTTTAAATCATTGAGACTTCCTTCATGGCATACTAAAACATCCTCCATAGCCTCGCATACAATTTCCTTTGTTAAATCGTCTTGAGTAGGACCTAGCCCTCCTGTTGTAATTATTAGGTCACAATCCCTAAAAATCAATTCAATCATGTCTTTAATCCTTATTGGATTATCACCAACAGTATAGTGATACATAACGTCAAAACCCAGCAAATTCAATTGCTGGGATAAGTATACTGTATTGGTGTTAGTGATCTGTCCAAATAATAATTCTGTACCTACACTTAAAATAGCAGTTTTCACTATTATCACCTCTTTTTATTACAATGAGAACACTTGTTTATTTTTTACAATATATTCAACTCCAGAGTAAATTGTCATTATCAATGATGCCCATAAAAATAACTGAGCTATAATATCTATGATATTTCCAAATTCCCCTGAGCCAACTGCGGGAACTACTAAAAGTAATGGTACTGCAATCATCTGTAATACAGTTTTTATTTTACCACTCATACCTGCCGCAATTACTATTCCCTCGGAAGCCGCAACAGTTCTCATTCCTGCCACTGCAAATTCTCTTGCAAGAATAACAATAAGCATCCATCCTGGAACCGTAGAATCTTCAACCATCAAACAAAACGCTGAATACACAAGAATTTTATCTGCTAGTGGATCCATTATCTTTCCAAAGTTTGTAACAAGATTGTTCTTTCTTGCAATTTTTCCGTCTAGCATATCCGTAAATGATGCAATAATGAATATTATAAAGGCAACCCAATAGTAATTCATCATATATGCAGCAATAAAAAACGGTACCGCAATGACTCTCGCAATCGTTAATTTATTCGGCAAATTCATTATTCTACCTCCCGACCTATTAAGTCATAATCAAATGCATCTTCAATCTTAACTATTATAATATCCCCAGGATTTAACTTTTTATTTGATGTAAATATAACAGAATTGTCAATTTCAGGAGCATCATATCTAGTTCTTCCTACATAGCTTCCGTCATCATCCTCATAGTCCACAATTACATCAAAAACCTGCCCAATCTTTTTTTGGTTAATTTCTAAAGATATGTCTAACTGCCTTCGCATTATTCCATCTAGCCTTTCAGCCTTTATTGCGTCTTCTATCTGGTTTTCCATTTCACCAGCTACAGTATTTTCTTCTTGAGAATATGAGAAAACACCTAATCTAGCAAATTTTTCTCTTTTAACAAAATCAATTAACTCCTCATAATCTTCATCTGTCTCCCCTGGGAAGCCAACAATTAGTGTTGTTCTTATATGAATATCAGGAATCTTTAATTTTAGTCTCTTTATCGTGTTATCGATAGAGCTAGATGTTGAACGCCTATTCATAGCCTTTAGAACATTATCGCTGGCATGTTGAATGGGAATATCAATATAATTACAAATTTTATCTTCTTCTGCCATTACATCAATCAATTCATCTGTAATTCTATCCTCATAGCAATACATAAGCCTAATCCATTTGATATTATCAATCTGACATAATTTCTTCAGAAGCTTTGGAAGTCTAAGTTCACCATAAAGGTCCATTCCGTAAAATGTAACATCTTGGGCAATCAAAATAAGTTCTTTACAACCTGCATCGGCCAATTCCTTAGCTTCTTTAATAATATCTTCTTCTCTTTTACTTCTAAATTTACCTCTTATTTTAGGTATTATACAATAAGCACAAATATTATTGCAGCCTTCTGCAATCTTTATAGTTGAAGAATATGGGTTTTCCCTAAGGTTTCTGGGATATGTTTCTAAAACCTTATCATTACACTGTCCTACATGTATTTCCCTGTCACTTTTATCAATTATAGAATTTAATATCTCAGGCAATCTTTCATATTCATTTACACCGATAAAACCATCTACTTCTGGCATTTCTTCGTATAGTTCACTGCCATATCTTTGAGATAGACAACCTGACACTATTAATTTCTTTCCTTTAGATTTAAGTTCCGCCATCTCAAAAATTCTATCAATAGACTCTTTTTTAGCGTCATTTATGAACCCACATGTATTAACAATAATAATATCAGCTTCCTCTGGGTTGGTTGTCATAATATAATTATTGTCGACTAATATTCCTGAGGCAACTTCAGAATCATTAAAATTCTTAGGGCAGCCTAAAGTCTCGATAAATACTTTCATGTACTATATATCCTCTGTTTCTTTCTTTAATTGTTCTAATTCATCTTCGCTAATCAAAACTTGTCTTGGTCGACTTCCATCCTGAGGTCCAATTATTCCTCTAGCCTCCATCATATCTACAATTCTTGCTCCACGATTATAACCAATTCTAAATCTACGTTGAAGCATGGAAATGGAAGCCTGTCCTGAGTTAACGACACACTCTATGGCCTCAGGTAACAAATCATCTGTATCTTCACCTTTTGTAGGGCTTGCTGTTTTTTCCATAGTATTAAGCACATCACTGGCATATTCCACTTCTTCGATTTGACTCTTTACGTGTTCTATAACTTTGTGAACTTCTCCGTCGGAAATAAAAGTACCTTGCACTCTTATTGGTTTCCCCATTCCTAGCGGATTAAACAACATATCTCCTTTTCCAACTAACTTTTCTGCGCCAGCCATATCTAAAATAGTTCTAGAGTCAAACTGTGACGATACAGCAAAAGCTATTCTTGATGGAATGTTGGCTTTTATTACACCGGTTATAATATCTACTGATGGCCTCTGAGTTGCTACAATTAAATGCATACCTGCAGCTCTTGCCATTTGAGCCAATCTACAAATCGATTCCTCAACCTGTGATGGTGCCGCCATCATTAAATCAGCTAATTCATCTATAATTATTACCACCTGTGGCATAACTAAATCAGCTTCGTCATTAGCTATAACATATTCATTATATGACTCAAGATCCCTTACTCCCTGATCAGCAAACTTCTTATAACGATCAGTCATCTCAGCTACGGCCCAATTTAATGCCGCAGCTGCTTTAGAAGGCTCCGTAACAACAGGAATCAGAAGATGTGGTATACCATTATAGTTTCCTAGTTCAACTACCTTAGGGTCAATTAATACTAATTTCACCTCATCAGGGTTTGCCTTATATAAGATACTTGTTATTATACTGTTAATGCATACACTTTTCCCTGAGCCTGTAGATCCTGCTATAAGCAAATGTGGCATGCTCTTTAAATCTGCTACTATGGCTTTTCCAGCTATGTCTTTTCCTACTGCAAATGTAATCTTAGACTTAGCATTCTTAAACTCTTTAGAACCAATAATCTCTCTTAGAGTAACCATATTAATACTATCATTTTCTACCTCAATGCCTACTGCAGCCTTTCCAGGTATGGGTGCTTCTATTCTAATGCTCTTCGCTTCTAGATTTAAAGCTATATCATCTGCCAATCTTACTATACTATTTACCTTAACTCCTATATTGGGTTGTATCTCATATCTTGTGATAGCCGGGCCCTGAGTTACCTGAACAACTCGAGCATCAACTTTAAAGTTTTGGAGAGTCTGCTCTAATTTTTGTGCCTTTAACTGCAAATTACCATTAGTGGCGTTTTGGCCTTTATCTACCGGCTTGTTTAACAAATCGATTGAAGGCTTATGATACTTAAGCGATTTTTTTGTCAAATTAAGTTCAGATTCATCTAGTGACGCTAAACTTGCTTCCTTATTAGTAATCTTAGCTGGAGAATCCTCCACTGTATCTTTTGATTCGAAAAAGCTCTCCTGGTAAGTTTCATTATATGTAGTCGTTGAAATTGGTTTGCATGGAACATCTTCCTTATTTAGGTTTTCTTTTGTTCCCTCAATACCAAAACCTTTTCCGTAGTCCTGCTTCTCTTCAAGGCCAAAAGAAACATTACTCTTGGTTTCTTCAGTCCTATCAAAAAGATTTTCATCAGACATATATTTTAATATGTTGCTTTTCTCACCTAGTTTAAACATCTTTTTAGATGGTGTTTTTTCTTTTGGTGCCTCTAAAGCTTCTAGTTTTTGTTCCTCAGCTCTTCTTTCTTCTTTTACTATACGTCTTTCTTCACGTTTGACTCTAAGGCTTTCAAGCCCTTTAGAAATAGGCGTATTTATAACTAGCAGTAATGATATAATAATTGATACTACTGCAAAAATATTTAGCCCTGCTACACCTATTAATTTAATCAATATGGTAGCAATAACCATTCCAAAAGCACCGCCACTTGTCAATGTAACTCCAGTTTCATAGAACTTTCCAATTGATGAAACTGTTAAAGTCAGATTATTCGGGTCAATAAATCTCTCTGAATTTAACAAGCATATCATAAGTAATATGTTAAATACTAATGCACCACTTTTACCTGTTAAATGAACTGTTTTGTGTAAAAATAATAATATGCCAAAACCTATGAGATACCATGGCAAAATTAATGCTACCAGTCCAAAAATACCTTTTAGGCCATCTCCTAAAGCTTCTCCAAATTGGCCAGCCGCCTTAAACTGAACAGCTGCAAATATAAAAGCGCCAATTGCCATACAGGTTATTGCCCAAATCTCATCTCTTAATCTTTTGTCCGTTTTTACTCTATCAGTAGCACTATTTGACTTAGGCTTGCTACTAGTTTTTTTCTTTTTATTTTTTGACCCTGGTGGTCTGCCAGGTTTTCTCTTAGCTTGTTCTGCCATTAGAACCCCTTTCTCTTTAATATCTCTTTATTCCATGAATAAATGGTATCCTATAGTTAGAATCCCCACTACCCAAACATAGAATGAAAAATATGTTAATTTTTTGTTTGAAACTAACTTAATCATTGTCTTAATTGCGAATAATCCGGAAACAGCTGCAACAACTACACCTGCAATTATTGGCCCCATTGTTGCTCCTCCAAGTCCAGCCTCAATAGCTGCAGGAGCTTCCATTACTACGGATCCTAAAATTGATGGAATAGAGATTAAAAATGCAAATTTAACCGCAAAAGCTCTGTCCAATCCTGTAGAAAGTCCTCCAACAAGTGTGGATCCCGACCTTGAAATTCCTGGGCAAATTGCTATTCCCTGAAGAACACCAATAAAAATAGCATTTCTAAAATTCATTTTTTCTATGCCTTTCTTTGCACTTCCCATCTTTTCTGCAAAAAACATTATAAAGCCAGTAATAATAAGGCCGATTCCGATAGCAATAAGAGATGAATACATTTTTTCAAAATAACTATTAAATAGTACTCCAATTATTCCTGTAGGAATAGTTGCCACTATGATCATGACTCCCAGCTTTCTTACAGGTCTTTCTTTTAATCTTAATCCTCTTCCTGTAAATAAGTCTTTTATAGTCAAACCTAGTTCAATAATTAATTCCCAGATATCTTTCCAGTAAACGATAAATACTGAAATAAGAGTTCCAAAATGTAATAATACTGCAAAAGGCAGTACCTGCTCTCCGTCTATTCCAAAAAAATACTGCAGCAATGCCAAATGTCCTGAACTACTAATTGGCAAAAACTCAGCCAACCCCTGTACTAAACCTAAAATTATCGATTCAAAATATCCCAATATCGTCACCTCTTATTTGCTTTCTATATATCCTTTTTCAACTAACGCTTCCGCGCAAAGAACTGCTCCACCAGCTGCCCCTCTTACTGTATTATGGGCAAGGCCGATAAACTTAAAATCATATATTTTATCTTCTCTAAGTCTGCCTACAGTTACACCCATTCCATTTTCATAATTGACATCAAGTTTCACCTGTGGTCTATCTTCTTCTTCTATGTATTTTATGAACTGCTTTGGAGCACTAGGCAAGTTTGCCTCCTGTGGAAGTCCTCTAAAATTAACTAGTTTTTCAATTAACTGTTCTTTTGTTGGTTTTTTATTAAATTTAACAAATACAGCAGCAGTATGACCATCTAATACAGGTACTCTTACACATTGACAAGTAATAACAGGTTCTTCAGCTAAAGCTATTTCACCATCTTTAAGAGTTCCCAGTATTCTTAAAGGTTCAAGTTCACTTTTTTCTTCTTCTCCACCAATATAAGGAATAATATTGCCCGACATTTCCGGCCAATCTTTAAAAGTTTTTCCAGCACCTGAAATAGCCTGATATGTTGTAGCAACTACTTCTACTGGTTCAAACTCCTCCCAGGCAGCAAGAGCCGGAACATAACCTTGAATAGAACAGTTTGGTTTAACAGCGATAAAACCACGCTTAGTACCAAGTCTTTCTTTCTGATACTTAATAACCTCAAAATGTTCTGGATTGATTTCTGGTACTACCATTGGAACGTCCGGTGTCCATCTATGTGCGCTGTTATTTGATACAACCGGCGTCTCAGTTTTAGCATATTCCTCTTCGATTTTTTTAATTTCCTCTTTAGTCATATCTACTGCACTAAAAACAAAATCAACAGTCTCTGCTACAGCTTTTACGTCATTAACATTCATTACTACTATATTTTTAACAGAATCAGGCATAGGGGTGGTCATTTTCCATCTTTCTCCTACGGCTTTTTCATATGTCGATCCAGCGCTTCTTGAACTTGCCGCAATAGTTACAACTTCAAACCATGGATGGTTTTCAAGTAGGGATATAAATCTCTGCCCAACCATTCCAGTTCCTCCCAAAATGCCTACTTTTAATTTTTTTTCTAATTCTCTCATTGTGCCACCCTTCCTTACTTTTATTATTAATCATATCTAGTAATTTTATCATTTATTCGTTGATTTTTCAACTATATTTAACCATTTACATGACTATAGAATATATTATATTAATACATTCAGAAAGGAAGTGAAATTATGGCACTATTTAAGGGTGCTGGAGTAGCATTAGTAACTCCTTTTAAAGATGGTGATGTTGATTATAATTCCTTAGAAAGACTGATCAATTGGCAGATTGATAATGATATAGATGCAATTATAAGCTGTGGAACTACAGGTGAGGCATCTACTTTGTCTGTAAAGGAACAACTATCTGTCATAGATTTTACAGTAAGAAAAGTTGACGGTAGAGTACCAGTTATTGCAGGTTCAGGTAGCAATAATACATCTACAGCAATGTTTTTGGCAAAGGAAATTGAAGAACTTGGGGTTAATGGGCTTTTAATTGTAACACCATACTATAACAAGTGTACCCAAAAAGGGCTCCAGAATCACTACGAAATGATCGCTGATTACACTGAACTACCAATTATTTTATATTCTGTAAAAAGCAGAACCAGTGTTAATATTGAGCCCAAAACAGTATTAGCATTAAGTAAACACCCTAGAATTGTTGGTATAAAAGAAGCTAGCGGCGATATATCACAAATTTGCAAAATCGCATCGATGGTAAATACTAATGACTTCGCAATTTATTCAGGAAATGATGATCAGACTTTACCAATTATGTCTCTTGGCGGTGTAGGTTGTATTTCTACAGTAGCAAATATAATACCTAAAGAATATCATCAGATGATAAACTACTATTCAAAAGGAAATATAAGAATAGCACAAAAAATGCAATTAAAAATGAAACCACTTATCGAGGCTATTTTTGCAGAAGTAAATCCAATACCAATAAAAGCTGCACTAAATATTATGGGAATGATTGAAAAAGAGTATAGAATGCCTCTTTGTGAGCCTTCCAATGAAACATTATATTGGATATACGATGAAATGAAAAAATTCGGTATTAAGATATAAGTTAATTCCACATAAATAAGGATAATAATCACGTAAAAAAGAGCAGTATAATAACTGCTCTTTAAATTACATAATCTGTCTTATCTTAAGCTTCAGTAGCAACAACTTCCTTACCATCGTAATAATTACAATTAGGACATACTCTGTGTGGAAGCTTTGGCTCGTGACACTGAGGACAAATTGAAAGTCCTGGTAATGACTTCTTCATGTTTGGTGATCTTCTCTTGTCTCTTCTAGCTTTAGATGTTCTTCTCTTTGGAACTGCCATTGTCTACACCTCCTTGTGCTCGTTTTATATTATCAAAATAAATAATTTTCGTTAACTTCTAGATTATATACTTAATAACCTATATCTGTCAACTATTATTTTAAGTCTCTTACAATATTAAGAGTATCTCTAGCAATCATCAATTCTTCATTAGTTGGGATCAATAATATCTTTACTCTTGAATCTTCAGCTGAGATAATAGTCTCCTTACCTCTTACCTTATTCTTTACAAGGTCAAGTTTAATTCCCAGGTTTCCTAATTCGTTACAGATAACGTCTCTCATTGCAACGTCATTTTCACCAACGCCTGCTGTAAATATAATAGCATCAACGCCATTCATTTCAGCAATGTAAGCTCCAATATAGAATCTTACTTTATGTGCAAAGACTTTTAGTGCAAGAGCTGCTCTTTCATTTCCTTCAGCAACAGCTTCTTCAAGGTCTCTAAAGTCACTTGATACACCGGAGATACCAAGAACTCCTGATTTTTTATTTAAAATTTCATTAGCAACACCCTGTGGAAGGTTTTCTTTTTGTCTGATGTAAGTAACAATTGCCGGGTCAATATCACCTGAACGAGTTCCCATTACAAGACCTTCAAGCGGTGTGAATCCCATTGATGTATCGATACATTTACCTCTCTTTATTGCAGAAACCGATGCACCATTACCAAGATGACATGTGATTAATTTTAAATCCATTAAGTTTACATTTAAAATTTCTGCTGCTCTCTGAGAAACATATTTATGTGAAGTTCCGTGGAATCCATATCTTCTTACACCGTATTTAGTGTAGTATTCATATGGAAGTGCATAAATATATGATTCAGGTGGCATTGTCTGATGGAATGCAGTATCAAATACTGCAACCATTGGAGTATTTGGCATTAATTCCTTACATGCAGAAATCCCTAATAGGTTTGGTGGATTATGAAGAGGAGCTAAATCTATACACTCTTCTAAAGCTTTTATTACATCATCAGTAATTAGTACAGATGATGAATATTTTTCGCCTGCATGTACAACTCTATGACCTACTGCACCAATTTCATCCATTGACTTAACAACACCGTGTTCAGGGTCTTGAACAGCTGCAAGTACCTGTGCAATTGCATCTTTATGATCCTTCATTGGAACCTGGTTTTTTATCTTATCCATTCCAATTTTTTCATGGCCAATTAGTGAACCTTCCATTCCAATTCTTTCGACTAAACCTTTTGCTAACAATAGTTCATTTTTCATATCAAGAACTTGATATTTCAATGAAGAACTACCACAGTTAATTACTAAAATTTTCATTGTATATCCTCCAATTATTATAATAACTAAAAATTCAACTACAACATTATATACATAAATCCTTTATTTTTCAAGTGGTTTACCTAAATTAAGGTAAGGTTTTACAACAAAGTCCGAATATTTATAAAGATTTCTTTCTGCAATAAGATTATACATATCCCCTGCTAATACATCATAATTAATGGTTTCCATTAATTCTTCATGTCCATAAACATCTTTATTTATATTAGTAATAATAGGAATTTTTGCCATTTCATTTTTTTTAACATTTTTTAAAAAATCGGCGCCATTTTTATTAAAAGCTAAAATTCTAATATACCCATTTTCATTTCTAATAGATTCTTCCGTAATTCCAAGTAAAATTTGTGTCAAAAATCTTGAAATCCTAGTATAAGTATAAACCTTAGATTTTACAGCATTGATTAATTCTTCTATACTACTACAATATCTTATTTCTTTTTTTATTTTATTACCTAACCCTTGTCCTGAAGATATTATACCCTCTAGATAATCTCCATTACTTTGCAAAATCTTTGAGGTAACCAGTTTAAAATAATTGTCTTCTATTAATTTAAGATGAGAATCTTTTTCATTTATCATCTTCTCTCGTATTTTAGTGGCAGTTTCATGATAGCCATCTCCTGATCTTTTTATTGTCATAGGCCTAAGGTTTTTAATATTTTTTAGGTACTCTATGGCTAAAATATTATTTGGCTCTTTCAAAATTTCTTTTTCATCTGCCGACAAAAGGTCTTCAACCGCAATAACTCGTGCTCTTGGGTATGAAAGCCCTTTTTTTGTTAAATCCTGTATCTTTTCATGTATAGAAACATCTTGAGTTTTCAAAACATTAGCTATACGAGAAAGAGCTTCAATATCACCACATTCACTTCCAAAAGAAATATAGTCGATGGACCCGAAACCCTCCAGAACCTTAACAGCCCCTTTTGCGAAGTATTCTGCGCTGTTACAGGCATATATTGTGGGAATCTCAACTACCAGATCAACCCCTTGCTTTACAGCCATTTCAGCCCTTTTCCACTTATCATAGACAGCGGGCATACCTCTTTGCACAAAGTTACCACTAATTGCAGCCACTACAACATCAGCCCCAGTAATTTCACGGGACTTTTCTATCTGATATTTATGTCCATTATGAAATGGATTGTACTCTGCTACTATTCCTATACTTTTCATATGTTTATCATACCATAAAATTCGCGTGTATCAAAGATAAGTATTTATAATATAAAACTACTGATTGAAAATGTTATAATTGCAGCTATAACTCCATGAATTAGTTTTATTTTAAATATTTGAAAAAGCGTTATATCGCAATCCTTTAACATACTTATAGACTGGCCCATTACGGATAAACCGCCAAAAGTCACAATAAATGATGCTAGTGTCATTTTAATTATTACAGGAACCGATATTATGCCAATTGCGTTACAGCCCACTGTCATCTCTAAAACTCCTTTTATTAGAGCATAGACTGCCGGACTTTTTATTATACTTAAAAGACCCGAAAACTGTATTAAATCGGTTAAAATCATAAATATTATAATATAGGCTAAAATTATTGCCATTGACTTAAAACTATCTAGTATGGCATCTGTAAAAATACTATAGTAAGAATCCTTTTGAATAAGCGGCCCTTTCCTTACTTTTTCACCTTTAGATTTCATACTGCCATGAAAAAGTCCGTTTATCAATGCACTTAAATAGTGACTTAGTGCCAATATTAAACCACATTTATACGATCCTAGAAATTCAACACCTACTGCACCTACTAAAAATGCAGGGCCCGTAACCATAGAATAACTCAAAATACGTAAAGTTTCATCTTTATTTATTATACCCTCTCTATAATAATCCCCCACTACCATGGCACCCATAGGGTATCCTGATAAAACCGCCATTATAAATGGATATATTCTAGGTGAGATTTTCCTTACTATACCCGTACTTTTTAAAAAATTTGCAAAGATAAAAAAAGGAAGAAGCATTGGTACAATAGAATTAAGCCATAGCAAAATTCCCGTCTTTGATGCAGCGGCAGTAACCTCAGGAAACAACACCATTGCAGCACAAAAACCAATAGCTGTTCCTATTATTATTTTATTTTTCCCAAAAAACATAAAACCCATAATAGAAGATATTCTTATACTATGGGTTTTATGTATACAATTATTTATATTTTAAATTATATATATTCTATTCTTCGTCTTCACCATTTTGTGTTTTAAAGGCAAGATCTTTAATTTCCTCACGATTAGTAGCTAATACTTGATTAATTCCATTAAAAGTATTCTCTAAATTACTATACATTTCACCAAAGTACTTTAGGTTCATATCTTCCATCTTTGACTGCATATCAAATAACATCTTATCTACATAATCGTAGGTTCTCATTTTTAAAACCCTTGCATGTTCCTCAGCATTTTTTACAATCTGTTCTCCAAGTTTTTGGGCTTTTAGGGTTATATCGTCTGATTCAACAAGATACTCTGCTTGTTTTTTTGCTTCAACAATTATTTTTTCATATTCTGCCTTGGCTTCTCCCAAAATTCTATCCTTTTCGTCCTTAACCCATCTAGCCTGCTGAACATCATCTGGTAAGCTTAACCTTATTTCTCTGACGATTTCTAGTAAATCATTGGCATCCACCATAATTTTACCGGTCAGCGGTAATCCTGGTGCAGTATCCACAATATCTTCGATTTCTTCGAGCAAATCTAATACACTCATAATACCCTCCGTTTATTTCATATATTTTTCTTTTATTCTCTCTAAAATTGTCTCAGGCACAAGGCCTTTAACACATCCATTTAGAGATACAACTTCTTTAATCATGCTTGAACTGATAAAAGAATACCTAGGGCTTGTCATTAGGAATACCGATTCTATACCTTCGTTAAAAAGCCTGGCATTCATCTGTGCCATTTGGATTTCATATTCAAAGTCTGTGGTTGCTCTCAATCCTCTAACCACAACATTGAAATTATTCTTATTAACATAGTCAGCAAGAAGACCTTCAAAACAGTCTACTTTTACATTTCCTAAATCCTGTATTACTTCCTCTATCATTTTTTTTCGTTCATTAACAGTAAATAGAGGCTCTTTAGCCGGATTTACTATAACGCCTACAATTACTTCATCAAACATTTTCGAAGACCTTGTTATAATATCAAGATGTCCATTTGTCATTGGGTCAAATGATCCTGAGTATAGTGCTTTTATTGTCATCTGTAACCTCCAATAGTATAAATGTATTCTATCACATTAACTTTGTATTTTTCAACCATATATACTAATTACTATAGTACCATATTTTTTTTCTTTTATCTTTTCAAATCCACATATTTCATCGGGCATTATATCTTTAGCACCGTGTTCAGCTATAATTATTCCTTCTTCTGCTAGAAGATCTAATTCTCTAATCTGACTAAAACAATCTTCATACAAACCTGCTTTGTATGGTGGATCTAAGAAAAAGATGTCTATCTTATCTGTAATCCTGCTTAATGTTCTTGAATAATCACCAACTAATATTCTAGAAACATCTGAAGCTTTACATATTTCAATGTTTTCTCTTATTAATCCAATACTTTCGTTAGACGAGTCACAAAAGTAACATTTTTCAGCTCCTCTTGATATTGCCTCAAGACCTAAGTTGCCAGTACCTGCAAAAAGGTCAACACATATTGCTTCAGGAACATTACCTGCTATTATATTAAAAATTGCTTCTTTTACCTTGTCAGAAGTAGGTCTAATATTGTTATTAATAGGGCTTTCAAGTTTTCGCCCTTTAAAATCTCCCGCTATTATTCTCATTATTCTCTCCTATTTTATTTACAATGATAAATATTATATAACAAAGAGCAAAATATTTCCACAAAAATGTGAAGAGGTAGTCTATGATTAGACTACCTCTTCTGTTTATACAATTTTTATTATTTTCCAGCTAACTGCTGTTCAGCCATTTCTACAAGCTTTTTAGTCATATATCCGCCAACATAACCATTTTGTCTTGCAGTTAAATTTCCCTTATCAGCCTGCTCGTAATTTGAAAGGCCTAATTCGTTTGCAACCTCAGTCTTTAAGCTGTTAAGACCGTTCTTTGCATCTACTTTCATTTTCTGTTGTAATGTCATTTTGTTCACCTCCTATTACGTTATTTAATTTAACCAATAGGAAGATTAATATGTCTTGTAATTATTACATGGCTTGGTTTCTTTTGGAAGGTTAGAGCTGAAGTCTGATTTCTTCTCCAAACATTTTTTTAATTTTCTTTTTTAAAATTAAATTAGACTTACTTGAAAGATTAATATCTTCCTTTAATATTAACTCTGCTTCTGTTTTTACCTTTTCTAAAATATTCACATGTCTTACAAGATCCGCAATATGCATCTCCGGCAAACCATGTTGTCTTGTTCCAAAGATTTCTCCAGGCCCCCTTTGAAGCAAATCTTCTTCCGCAATAATAAAACCACTATTGGTTTTGCACATGGTTTCTATTCTTTTTTTAGACAACTTTGATTCAGAATCAGAAATCAAAAAACAGTAAGATTGATCTCCGCCTCTTCCAACTCTACCTCTCAGCTGATGAAGTTGTGCCAATCCAAACCTTTCACAATTTTCAATAACCATTGTCGTTGCGTTGGGTACGTTTATTCCAACTTCTATTACTACAGTTGAAACTAAAACATCGATATTTCCAAGAGAAAAAGCCTCCATAATCGTATCCTTTTCTTCTTGTTTCATTGCCCCATGTACTAAAGCAACGTTATATTCTTTAAATTTAACTTTTAACTCTTCATAAAGTTCTTCCGCTGATTTGGCATTAATTTTATCCGATTCTTCAATTAGAGGAGCTACAACATAAGCCTGTTTATGCTCTTTTAACTGTTTTTTTACAAAACTGTATATTTTATTTCTATCCTTCGTGTTTCCACTAACAGTTTTTACTTTTTTTCTTCCTTCAGGCATAGTGTCAATTATAGAAATATCTAAATCTCCGTAAAGTATTACTGCCAGAGTCCTTGGAATAGGTGTTGCTGTCATAACCAATATATTAGGATTGTTTCCCTTATTAGAAAGCTTCATTCTTTGATTAACCCCAAATCTATGCTGCTCATCGGTAATAACAAGGCCAAGATTTTTAAATAACACATTTGGCTCTATTAAAGCATGGGTACCAACTAATATATGTATTTTACCAAGTTTTAAATCCTCTATAGTCTTTCTTTTTTCTGCCGCTTTCATGCTACTACAAAGTATTCCAGTTCTTATTCCAAACTTTTCAAAATCGTTTTTTAGTGATTTAAAATGCTGTTTTGCTAAAAGCTCCGTAGGTGCCATCATAACTGACTGATATCCCTCTTTATGCATCATAAACATCGCTATTTCAGCAATTACTGTTTTCCCTGAACCTACATCTCCTTGAACCAGTCTGTTCATTGGCTTAGAAGATAGCAGATCTTTTTTTATACTTTTAAAGGTCTCCTGCTGCCCTTTTGTTAAAACAAAAGGTAATGATTTAATAAACTCCCCGCCACTGTCCGGATTTTTTAACTGGACTCCTTCATTTACTTCCATATCTTGTTTCTTCATAAAAAGAAGACCTGTCTCAAGAACTAATAGTTCTTCAAAAATCAGTCTATATTTTCCTTGTAAAATTGATTTTTTTTCTTTGGGGAAATGTATATTATCTATTGCAAATGAAGGGTCAGCTAGTCTATTACGTTTAACTATATCAGGCGGCAGCCACTCTTTAAGATTCTGGGTCAAAGATCTTATTTGGTGCTGCCACTTTCTCATCTCCTTCTGACTTATCCCCTCTGTTACCGGATAAACAGGTATTATTGCCCTAACATCATTAGGGTCACCTTTTTTATAGAATTCCGGATGAGCCATCTGTTTCCTATCTTTATTTTCTGAAACACGTCCATAAAACGAGAATTTTTCTCCAATATTAAAATATCCAACTATATATTTTCCATTAAAAAAGACAACTTCTATGATATCTGTATCGTCTGTAACTAAAAGTCTTAAAAGATTATTTTTTTTATATGGCGATCCATCATATCTTTTTGATAATATTATTCCTTCTACTAAATAGTCATTTCCTATTTCAACTTCTTTTATTAATGTAGTATTTCTTCTATCTTCGTATTTTCTTGGAAAATGGTACAGTAAATCTTCTATAGTTGTTATATTTAATCTTTCAAAATTTTTTAATTTTTTTGGTCCAATGCCCTTAAGAGTGTCAATCCTATCATCTAAATTCATTTAATTTAACTACCTCAACATCTCTTTTTGCTATCTGCTTAGACTTAACACCAACTACTGATATTGTAACTTTATATGGATATTCACCAATAGTGGTTTTAACATTTTGGAAAATATAGTTTGTCAATTTATCCGTAATTTCTTTTATACTAGCGCCAAACTTAATAATTACATAAAATTTTAATTCTATGCCTTCCCCAGTTTCTAGGGATTCTATAGTTGACGAAAAATCTGTTAAGCTAAATTTGTTATCCGTTCCTATTTGCTTGCATTTTTTAGTTGCCGGCCATACTCTGCCTTCACAAAGTTTAAAACTATCCCTAATAATCTGTGCAAAAATATTATTAGACACACTTATCTCACCAATAGCATTTTTTCTTTTTAAAAACATACAAACTACCTCCATATTTATTTTATTTTAGCACAGCAGTCACACTTGTGCCACTATTATCATAAACTATAGAGGGTGTTTTATATGGGAAACAATTTTTATGGTAATAACAACAATAGAAAAAGAAAATGGCAATGTCTTTGTAAAGAAATAAAAGATATTGGTCTTATACTCGTAATTTTTGGAATTGTAAGCATTTGTGCATTTTTTTTACCACCAAAAGCATGGATTTTACTTTTAGCCGCTGTTTTAGTGTTTTGTGGTGTTCAGCTTCTAAAATAAGAAAGTCCAAGCAAAGAATATCCCTTCCTGGACGTTTTTATTTATTTTAATGGATTTTATTTAGAGCCTTGACATATAAAAAAGACCTGCAAAATATTGCAAGTCTTGTTTACTAATTAAATGGCACGGTTAACTTTATTTGATCTTATGCATCTTGTACATACGTTAGCTTTTCTAACAGTACCGTTTTCTTCAACTCTAACTGACTGGATGTTTGCATTCCACTTTCTTCTTGTATGTCTGTTTGAGTGGGATACATTATTTCCGGAAACCTGTCCTTTACCGCAAATTTCACATTTTCTTGACATCTACCGCACCTCCTTTTTATATCTTAAGCATGTAGCACTTATTTCATAATTCAATGGTTTACATTCGAACAAGCAGTATTATACCATATATATTACCATCGTTTCAAGTGTTTTTTTTAAATATCTATTATTTATATATATTTTTCTGCCAATGTAAGATATCCCTTTTTTCTCGTTTCATTCATGTCTATTATTCTCTGGTTCTTACTGCCTCTAAATTGAAGAGTTAAATCTCGCTGCTCCTGAATATATTTTCCATCAATTAATAAATCTACATATTGGAGCAGTTCTATTAAGGCTGGATTCTTTTCACCCATTTCAAGAAGCTGTTCATAAGTATATCCACTAAACATAACAATGTCAAGATTTCTTTCTTTTATTTTTTTTGCTAGAGCTAAGAACCCCTCTGGTTGACAAGCAGGCTCTCCACCACTAAAAGTAACACCTGATATCAACTGGTTCTGATCTATTGCCTCGATTATTTTTCCTATGGGGCAATCATATCCCCCTGAAAAATCATGAGTATCCGGATTATGACATCCCTTACAGTTATGTGGACACCCTTGACAAAAAACTACAAACCTAATACCCGGACCATCTACAATAGATTCCCTAACTACACCAGCGATTCTCAAAGTACTTGTATCTCTCATCATAATACTTCAAGGCCTTCTTTTACACTATGTTTAACCCTATCACTTTCCTCATTAGACTTTGCATTGTTCCAATGATCCATAGTTCCAACAAGGTAACCTGTTATCCTTCTAATTCTTTCAAAACCAGCGTCACCATCATCTTCAGTTCTTCCACAGCGCGGACATTCATTATCAATTATTCCCGTAAACCCACAGCATGGGTCTCTGTCAACAGGGTGGTTTATTGAGCCATATCCAATGCCACTTTCCTTCATGCATCTAACAACTTTTTCAAAAGCATCTAGATTTTTTAGAGGATCACCATCAAGCTCGATATATGAAATATGACCACCATTTGTTAATGCATGATAAGGAGCTTCTAATTTGATTTTATCAAAGGCATTTATGTTATAGTAAACCGGAATGTGGAAACCATTTGTATAATAATCTCTATCAGTAACACCTTCAATAACTCCAAATTTTTCTTTATCAATCCTGACAAATCTCCCGGAAAGTCCTTCTGCCGGAGTTGCAATTAATGACCAGTTTAATCCTGTTTTCTTTGCCTCTTCGTCCATTCTCTTTCTCATGTAACCAATTATCTCAAGGCCAAGAGCCTGTGCTTCTTTAGATTCTCCATGATGCTTTCCTAAAAGTGATTTTAAACATTCTGCAAGTCCAATGAACCCTATAGTTAATGTACCATGTTTTAGTACTTCTTCAATAGAATCATCTGGGCCTAATTTATCAGAATCGATCCACACACCCTGCCCCATAAGGAAAGGAAAGTTTCTAACTTTTTTCATGCATTGAATCTTAAATCTTTCGTTTAGTTGTCCAATTGCTATATCTATAACCCTGTCTAATCCTTCAAAGAATATGTCAACATTACCATGGGCCTTTATTGCAAGTCTAGGTAAGTTTATTGATGTAAATGATAGATTTCCTCTTCCATTTACTATTTCTCTTGTAGGATCATTTACATTTCCAATTACTCTAGTTCTGCATCCCATATAAGCACATTCTGTTTCCGGTTTGCCTTCTTTATAATACTGGAGATTAAAAGGCGCATCCATAAATGAAAAATTAGGAAAAAGCCTCTTTGCAGATACCTTACAAGCTAATTTAAATAAATCATAGTTAGGATCTTCAGGATTATAACTTACTCCTTCTTTGACTTTAAAAATCTGAATAGGGAAAATAGGCGTCTCACCATTTCCAAGTCCTGCCTCTGTTGCGAGCATAACAGACTTCATTACAAGTCTACCTTCTAAAGATGTATCTGTACCATAGTTGATTGAGCTGAACGGTACCTGTGCCCCTGCTCTTGAGTGCATTGTATTCAAATTATGAATAAGTGCTTCCATAGCTTGATATGTCTTTCTTTCTATTTCCCTATCTGCATATTTTGTTGCTCTATGCTGCATCAACTTGGCATCTTCTTCAGACACTATTTTCTTAAGTTCTTCTAGTTCCAATTCTTTATAGTTATTATCCCACGCCATACAAGGGAAAACACCATGTTCCTTTTCAATTTTCTGGCAAATAGCCTTCATCTGATCTACTCCATCAGTAACATCATGTAAGAAGTCAAGCATTTTGCCTAAGTTAGTCCAATAGAGTTTTTTATATGTCTTCCTAACCCCAGGAGCCATACCATAGTCAAAATTAGGTACAGACTGTCCACCATGTTGATCATTTTGGTTTGATTGAATAGCAATACATGCTAATGCAGAATAACTTTCGATATCATTAGGTTCTCTAAGGTGTCCATGTCCTGTTGAAAATCCATCTTTTAATAATTTTACTAAATCTATCTGACAGCATGTCATTGTTAAAGTGTAAAAGTCCATATCATGAATATGAATATCCCCTTCTTCATGAGCTTTTGAGAACTTAGGATCAATAACATACATTTTATAAAACTCTTTTGCACCTTCGGAACCATATTTCAACATAGTCCCCATAGCTGTGTTTCCATCTATATTTGCATTCTCACGTTTAATCTCATTGTCTTTAGCATCTTTAAAAGTAAGGTCTTCATAAATCTTCATCAGATTCGTATTCATATCCCTTACTCTTGTTCTTTCAGCTCTGTATAAAATATATTCCTTGGCCGTACGTGCATGACCATTCTCTATTAATATTTTTTCTACTGCATCTTGTATCTGCTCAACTGTAGGTGTCATATTATGGCATACTTCCATTAAATATAACTCTACCTGTTTAGCAAGATAAATTGCCATCTCCTTATCAGTTCCACCTAAAACTTTAGCAGCTTTAAAAATAGCGTCAGCAATTTTATCAACTTCAAAATCTACCGTTCTCCCATCTCTTTTTATAATTTTAAGAATGCTATCCATGTTAAAATAATTCCTTTCTCTTCTACTATATAACTTTTACTTTTACAATTTAGTTAAATACTATATATTGTGTTTATTTCTCTTATAATACTATAAAGTATACTAGTTTATGAAAAAAAGTCAATAGTTTAATTAGTATTTTTACAATAAAAAACCTGCCTTGAAAAGACAAAACAGGTCTATCTATTGGTATAACTTATTTAGCGTGAACTTTATCATAATATTCTGCTCTAAGCATTGACATTAAATGTAAATCTACATATTTTCCATTTTTCTTCCCTGCATTTCTCATGACACCTTCATATTGGAATCCAACTTTCTGATATAATTCAGAAGCGATTTTATTACCTGAGAAATGATCCAATGTAACTCTCTCCATATGAAGATTAATAAATGAAAACTCCAGTATCATTCTTAATGCTTCTTCTCCATATCCTTTTCCTCGAAAATCATTATCCGCAATATAAATTCTGGTAATATCAAGAGAATCTTCTTTATAATTAATTCTACTCAAATATATTTTCCCTATGGGAATGCTATTTTCTTTAAATACTATAGTAAACTGCATCTTAGAAGGATCTAGTCCATATCTTACATATTCTGTAACTACGTCTTCATATGTCCTCTCCTCATCCATTGTAAAGAATTTTGTTACCTCGGGTAAGATTTCCCATTTCGCAAAATGTTTACAATCATCAAAAACAGTTTCTCTTAAAATAAGATTCTTTGATTCCATAATTATTTCTCCTATGAATTCTTAAGATTATGTGAAGTTTTTATAAAAACACTATAATTTTATTATTCCTTATGTTATTATTATATATGATTTTTACAAGGAAAGAAACCACAAATTCACATTTTTTAAATAAATTAAAGGGGATTTTACAAATGCAAAAAAAATTACTAATATTTTTAGTCTTTGTAATGTCTTTTTCTTTTCTCACTCTATGGGGTTGCAGTGATAAGGAGAAAGAGCTTTCAACAAAGATTGAAGAAAAGCTAGTTGCTTACGAAACAGATATTCGTGATACAATTGAAACATTAGACAGTAATGAAAAGATACGAGATTATCTATATAACTGGGCTAAAACAAAAGGCGTAAACGTTAAATACGACACTCATAACAATGTAATTATGTCAGTCAAAGCAAAAGAAGGCTATAAAGACACTACCCCCACAGTAATCCAGTGTTCTTATGATGAAAAAGATATGGAAAGATGTGCCACACCAATAGCTACTGCACTTTATGTAGCTAAAAACACAGAAGCTACAGGTCCACTTAAAATAATCTTCACTAGCGAAATCGGAAGAGATTTCTCTGGAATTACTTCTTTAGATAGCAGCTATTTCACCAATAAAACTAATGTTATATCTTTGGGTTCTTCTACTAAGAAACTCATTTCAGTAAATAGCGGTTCAATGAACACCTACACCCTATCTCATAAGGTAGACAGAGTCAATGTAAAAAATGCAGAAAACAAAATAGCATATAAAATATCTATAGATAACTTGACGGGTGGAATTCCAGATACTAAAATTTCATCTTATCCAAATCCTATTAAAGCCATGGGAGACTTGTTAGCATATTTTAAAACCAATTCCGTAATTTTTGAAGTTTCATCAATTTCCGGTGGTTCAAGTGCAGGAATTTATCCCGAAAGTGCTACTATGACTCTAGTAATAAACGAAAATTACCAAGAAAAATTCGAAGCCAGAATGGATAAAGTAATAGAAACATTTGCTGATAAATATGGTGATGATCAAGAAGAATATACATACACCTACGAAAAAACAAAGATGCCAAAAAAAGTCTTTTCAGAGGATGATACAAATAACTTTGTCAGCCTCCTTTATACTATATTAGATGGGGTCTTTTATAAAGATGATAATGGAGACGTGATTTCAATTACTAGCCTTAGTTCTATAAATAGAAATGGTAATAGCTACGCAATCCAAGTTTTAGCAAACAGCCTTACCGATGAAAATATGTTAGAAATCAATAATTCCTTAAAAACTATTGCCGGCCTCTGCGATGCTTCATTTAGTAAAAATATAAGCATCGGCATGTGGAACGGTAAAGATGATTCTAAATTCGTAGAAGATGTGGGTGCTGCTTATGAAAGTTATTCAAATGATAAAATGGAATTAACCGACTCTTTGCCAACAACCGCAGCCACAATAATAAAAGCTAAAAATAAAAAAACAGATATTATTTATATGGGAATCACAGATAAAAATAAATTTCAATGTACAGGAACGATTATTAAATATCTAGAGAGACTCAATATAGACCAATAACAAAAGGGGCTGCCTTATGAGGCAGCCCCTTTTGTTTGGCCATATAAAAAATGGCTCTATAATAAATGTTGGGGTGGTGAAATTAATTTTCACCTTCACCAGCATTTTTTAGTATAAAAAAATTGAGCATAAGTGCAATCTCAGTTACAATTATAGTGACTAAACCCAACAGAACGGAGGTATGCATTA
>JAWRJF010000094.1:0-3355 GCA_040307645.1 Anaerovoracaceae bacterium
AACTGTGTTTGTATGGATATATTTGACGTAAAATCAGCTTATTGATAAGCTTTAAGCTGATATGCTGAAACTGAAAAAGGGTTTCGTGAATGTTTAAAAAATTTGTGGAACTACTATGAATAAAAATGAAATACCTAGTGCATTCATAAACAATGCAAAGAGGTTCATTTATAGAACTAAATGATGATTTGTATTTACTTCCGTTATCAGGCAAGAACAATACAAATTTATAATTGTAACTAACAAGTATTTAGTGAATGTTAACATTATGGATAAGCAAACAAAACTTAGATTGCTTGAGAAGTCGTATAGAGATTTGCTCGATAGCGGAATAGTACATACGCAAAAAGAGTTCGCCGATGTTGTTGGATATAACGCCGACAATATCTCTTCAGCGTTAAGCGGAAACGAGCGTTTCCTTACTGAAAGAATGGTGAACAAAATAGGAAAAAGAAGTAGAGAAATTATCTCAAACAAAATCCTGTTAGCAAAGAAAAGCGAAGTTATTCCAAAAGAATACACCGGACATATTCCCGTGAAAGTAATAACTGCAAAATCAAGAGAAGGGTACGTCAATGCTTACTATGCTGACGAATATCTTGAAAACATGCCTACAATACTAATTGAAGCCGATATTAACTACAAGGCACGATTTTTAGCGCTCGAGGTCGATGCTGACTTTATGGAGCCAATTTATGACCGTGGGGATGTAGTTATATGTGAAGAAATTCCACGTAGCAGTTGGCAACAACAACTACCTTACGAAGAATGGGATTTTGTCATTGCACACGGTCGGAAAGGATTAATGATTAAGGAAATAACTTCGCACAATTTGGAAACAGGAGAGATAGAGTGTCATTCGGAAAATTCAGAGGCAAAACCTGACATGACACTAAATCTTGGCGATGTGGCATTCCTGTATAAAATCATTGAACATCGACGACCAGGTCGAAAAAAGAGAAAAAAGAAAACGATTAAATGAAAAAGGTATTAATAATATTATCAGCAATTTTAATTACTGCCTGTGGAA
Organism: Anaerovoracaceae bacterium; assembly: GCA_040307645.1. Taxonomy (GTDB): domain Bacteria; phylum Bacillota; class Clostridia; order Peptostreptococcales; family Anaerovoracaceae; genus JAVXAG01. Next base: position 1,031 of record JAWRJF010000094.1, read on the forward strand.
AAGAAGAACCGAAAATTGAACCTGTAAAAAAGCTATTGTTAATTGACAAAGAAATCAGTTTAAGATATAGTGAAAGTAAGGATGTGCGTGTATCTGTCGAAAACATTAATCTCAGTGACGTAGATTACAAAGTCAGAGATGAGTTTGTCGCAACAGCTACAACAAATAATGACGGCTATAAAATTACTGCCCGACATATCGGAGAAACATACTTGGTGTTAACGGTAGGAAATTTAAAAGACTCCTGCAAAATAACTGTTACACCAACAGACATTATAATTGAAGAACCGATAGTATTACAATTCGGTTTAAACAAAGAATCAGTAAAATCAAAAGAAAGCCGAAAGCTGATAAACGAAAGTGACAATATGCTTAGGTATGAAATCGACAAATACAACACATACTATTACTTCTTTAAAGACGACAAGCTGTATTTGGTCGAACGATGGGCGGGCAACTACACGTTTAGTCAATCTGATAACATATTGACGGAAATGTACGAATACGTGAAAGTTGAAAACGGAATACTTTATAAGAAAGGAGATTTATGGGTGAAGTTAACACGATCACAAGGAGGTGCTTCGCAAATCTGGTATTCTAACGACAGCAAGATTTTAGCAAATTATGAAAATATTTGGAACTAATGGAAGACATATCAAAAGATAAGAAAGACTCAATCGAAATTGTGACTCGGTTCTTTTTAGCAATCGACGAACTCGTTGCAATGAATCGGTTACGTGGGATTAAAACATTTACAGATATGTATGATCTTGATAGGAGAAACTTTATTCGCATAAGAAAAAACAAAAATAGCAAAATGTTTCAACTGTCTTGGATAGTGTATATTGTTCGAGACTTTGGCGTATCCATGGAGTGGATTATGACAGGACGAGGGAAAATGTTCTCATGAAGTACTCACTGATTTTTTTACTAGAAACAAAAAATAACCGTCCAGATGAAGAACGTATAAGAATGCGTGTTCGATGGAACGGTAAGCAATCTCAACATTTTGTACCGTACACCGTAAATCCTAAAAAATGGAGCAAGGAAACTCGTCGATGTATCCCAAACACAACCCACGGAAAGCATAAAATTTCAGCAAGCGTGATAAATGCTGAAATTCAAAAATATGAAAATACAGTCAGAGAGTTATTGAAACAAGATCTCTCATTAGAGGAATTCAAAAAACAATTTAACTTCCTTGTGGGAAAAGTTGAACATTTAGAGACAGCTACACTTTTCGACATTTTGGATTTATTCATAAAACAAGCAAGTAAAGACAATACCTGGAGTGAACGGACAAAGAAACACTTCGAGTCGCTGAAAAACCACTTATTCCATTATAATCCAAATCTAACGATGAATTTGACTGAAGAGGATCTTCAGGGATTTATGATCTATCTTCAGTCGAAAGAATCGGTTCAGAAACGTTATAAGAATGCCACCAAAGGAATTTCAAACAGGACGGCCAGCAACTACTTATCAAAAATGAGGTGGTTTCTGAAATGGGCTAAAACGAAGAAACACTATTCGGGTGATCTGCACGAAACGTTCCACCCGAACCTGAAAGGCGCTTCCGATAAAAGAAAAGTAATCTTCCTGACTTGGAAAGAACTTATAAAACTTTATGAATTTATATTCGATGACCCTGAACTTGACATAGTGAGAGACGTATTCTGCTTTTGCTGTTTTACTTCGCTAAGATTCTCTGACGTGGAAAATTTGAAAAAAGAAAATATTTACGAAAATCATATCTCTGTCGTAACTCAAAAAACTCACGAAGATTTGAGAATAGATATGAACAATTATAGCCGTGCAATTTTAGGTAAATATAAAGACTATAATAGTGAATTTGCAATGCCTGTTCCTTCGAATGTAAAAATGAATAAACTCTTGAAAGAAATAGGAAAAATACTTGAATTTAATGAGCAAGTTACAATGGTAAATTTCATCGGCTCAAAGAGAATTGAAAAAACTTATTATAAATATGAATTATTAACAACTCATTGCGGGAGAAGAACATTTATAGTGAATGCAATTTTCTTGGGGATTCCGACAGAAGTTGTTATGAAGTGGACAGGACATGAAGATTTTGAAAGTATGAAGCCGTATTTAGAAATTGTGGATGATTTGCGCATTACCGAAATGGAGAAATTTAATAGTCCGACATTACCAAATGTAGGACCAAAATAACGCTTGTCTATGATTTTCAAAAAAACTGAGATAAATCCAACATGCTGATATTCACGTACAAAGATACTCATTGAAACAACATGAATATCTACCGAAACGAGGGTTGTACACTCGCCGGGTGTACTCTCAAAA
>JAWRJF010000095.1:0-3384 GCA_040307645.1 Anaerovoracaceae bacterium
AAATATCATAAACCATAAAATTTAACATCACTTATTTGACTGAGATCAAATAGCAAAACTGGACGCATAAAAATGCGTCCAGAAAGTCAATTTTTTTATTAAATTGTGTGTCACCCCAACATTTGACACAGAGCCTTTTTATTATATTTAAATTAAACTTTTCTTGTCATTGAGTTATCCATATGAATTGTCATTGCAAGGGCACCACCTTCTTTATCTTTTGCTTTAAAAGCTTCAAAGATTGCTCGGTGTTCTTCCAATACTTCTTTTAAATAATCAGGTGCGTAGTAGTTGGTTTTTTTACAGTGTTTTATGTATACCTGATATGAGGATAACAGTTGCTGTAACATTCTGTTATGAGAAGCGTTGTAAATGATTTGATGAAAACCTGTATTTATGTTTAACATCTTATTAATATCATTTTTCATAGTGTAAAATTCCATGAATTCAAAGGTTTCCTCAAGAACCTCCATTTCTTCGTCAGTTATTCTATCGATCGCCCATCTAACAGCTTGAACTTCGTAAGCTTTTCGCAAAACATACATATCGTCAATATCTTGAGGTGAAAGACCAATAACAAAAGCTCCTCGGTTAGGTATGTTCTCGATTAAACCGTCCATTTCAAGTTGCCTGAGAGCTTCTCTTACTGGGGTTCTGCTTACTTTATATTCATCACAAATGCGCTTTTCCGTTAGCTTTTCACCTGAGCGTAGCTTACCGGACAGTATGTCGACTTGCAGTTTAGAAAACAGATTGGTTGATAACGGTTGGTTAGATGTTTTGTTTTCATCTAAGTATTGTAAGTACATGGTTTTCCTCCATTTCTAGTCCAACTGGAGTAACTTATAATGGATACATTCTTGTAATTATATGCATTATAAGACACTGTATACAATTATACCTAAGTTTTTTTCTTTGTCAAGCTTTTAAAACCACATAATTTGGGTAGAAATCATGTATACAGAATTAATCTGAAAGAGGTAACAATGTTAAAGAAAGATAATATAATAAAGGTTCTTGATATATTAGAAAATACATATCCTGATGCAGAATGTGCTCTAAATCATGTTGATGTATTTCAACTTATTATTGCAGTTGCGCTTTCGGCACAGACCACAGATAAGAGTGTAAATCTCATAACGCCAGCGCTTTTTGAAGCATATCCCGATGCATTTTCGCTTGCAGAAGCTGATGTATCTGATATAGAGGAAAAAATCAGGAGAATAGGTATGTATAGAACAAAGGCAAAAAATATCTCATCTCTTGCAAAGCAGCTTGTAGAAATATATGATGGTAATGTACCTGATGATTATGATAAGTTGGTACAACTTCCGGGAGTAGGAAGAAAAACGGCAAATGTGGTTTTATCTGTAGGATTTGGTCACCAGCGAATTGCAGTAGATACTCATGTATTTAGAGTTTCAAACAGGATAGGAATTGTGAAGGAAAAAGATGTACTTAAGACGGAACTATCATTGATGAAAAAGATACCTGAAGAAAGATGGTCTAAAACTCATCATTCTTTGATTTTTCATGGAAGAAATTGTTGTACAGCAAGAAAACCGGACTGTGATAATTGTCCTATAAATATGATTTGTGAAAAGAAAATAATAAAGACTGTAAAATGATGTTTACAGTCTTTGTTATTTTTTATTTGTTTGCGCCACAGCATTTTTTGTATTTTTTGCCGCTTCCACATGGACATGGGTCGTTTCTCCCAGGCTCCTTTTCTTTAACCACTGTTTTTGAACGTTTGAATTCTTTTACGATTTCAATTCTCTTTTCTTCAGTAAGAACTTCTTCCCATTCAGGAAGTGAATATAAGTAATCTGCGTCAGCTCCAAGCATATTGAAGAAAAGCTTTTCAAAATCAACATCAAGGTGAATTTCCGTTTCTAAAGATACCTGCTCTAAATCAAAAGGATTATTTAAGCTTGTTTGAACTCCGTCTAGAAATCCTAAGAAGATTACTTTATCGGCTTCGAATTTTTCCACTAGTTCACTTACAGATCCTTTAAGATTTTCATTGTGATTAGCTAAGATATGACTGTAAATCTTTGACTCAGTCTCAGCATACTCTTTCCAGAAACTTTCAAAGGTTTCTTCGGTTTGTCCTTCCATTAAATCTTGCCATTCTTTGTATAAACTCATTATTTTACCTCCAATTTTGCAATTGATATTATATCTCCGACTACGGCACTACCTGTAGGCAGTGGGCCTGCGCCTTTACCGTAGAACATTAACTCACCGGATGCGTTTCCTGTAATATATACTGCATTAAACTCATTAGAAACACTTGATAGAGGGTGGGTTACAGGTAGTAGTGTAGGTTTAACACTGTATGACAGGTTTCCATCCTCAAATTTTGCTTCTGCAATTAACTTGATTTTACATTCCTTAGATTTAGCATCCTCAATATCTTTCATTGTTATTTTACTGATTCCTTCAGTAGGTATGTCCTTTGGCGCTACATATTTATCAAAGGCTAAGGCCATCAGTATAGAAAGCTTATTAGCAACGTCAATACCCTCAACATCGGCAGTAGGGTCCGCTTCAGCAAAACCTTTTGCTTGTGCATCCTTTAATACGTCATCATAGTCAAGTCCTAAATCAGTCATTTTTGTTAAAATATAGTTTGTAGTACCATTTACAATACCCATAACCTCAGTAAACTTGTTACCTGCAAGAGCTTCTGTGATTGCAGTCAATGCTGGAATTGCTCCTCCAACACTGGCTTCGAATCTAAAGGCTACGTGATTTTCCTGTGCTGTTTTAACCAATTTAGGATAGTTTGCCGCAACTGCTGCTTTATTGGCGGTTACAACGTGTTTACCGTTTTTCATAGCGGTAAGCATAAAGGTTGTAGCAGGCTCAATGCCACCTATAGCTTCCACTACAATATCTATTTCAGAATCTAGTAAAATATCATCTGGGTTTTGGGTAGTCATATAATCATTTATATTTACTAACCTTTTTTTATTAGGATTTCTTTGAAGAATTTTTACTACTTCTATATTTTTTCCTATTCTTTTTTCAATAATAGCTCTGTTTTCATCTAGAATTTTATAAGTTCCAGAACCCACATTGCCTAGTCCTAAAAGACCAACTTTTACTGTTTTCATTGCTTCCTCCTATATTAGAATTTAAACATTGATAAAAATTATATACCATAAATTTAGTTTTGTCTTTATTTATTTATAAAAAACTATTATTATAGTTAGAGAACGTTAAATAGTTTTAAGAAGACCAACTATGAACTGTCAATAGAAAAACACATAAAACTTTAAAAAAAGTTTTGACTAAAAAAGAGTATTACAAATAAAGCATCCGATTGGTGCTTTCAAAATCTAAATATTGAAATTAGAAAAAAGTAAGATTAGTCTA
>JAWRJF010000096.1:0-77785 GCA_040307645.1 Anaerovoracaceae bacterium
TTTTGTAGTTGGCCCGGGTTTGCAGTTGGCCCGGGATGGGCCTGCTGATCAGCCAAAGGTTTGAAACTATCTATCTAGCTATCTGAATTTCTAGATAGCTGGATAGCTAGATAGCTTCTAAGGATTGCTTTAGCTGGTGGATGTCGCCGATTTGGTTGATTTTGCCTCTGAAGGCTGCACTTCCAGGGACGCCTTTAAGGTACCAGCCTATGTGTTTTCTCATTTCTCTTACTGCAGCATATTCACCCTTTAACCTGCACATGTCCTCTAGGTGAATAAGCATTACTCTCTTTTTTTCGGCAAGGGTAGGCGGCTCAGGTTTGGGCTCGCCCTTCCAGGCAGCTACCAACTCTTTAAAAATCCAAGGGTTTCCAAGGGCGCCACGGCCAACCATGACGAAATCGCAGCCGGTTTCATTAAGCATTTCCATGGCTGTTTTTCCGTCTATCACATCACCATTGCCAATAACGGGGATAGAAACAGCTTTTTTTACCGATGCTATTTGGGACCAGTCGGCTTTGCCACTGTAATACTGCTCTCTAGTTCTGCCATGGACAGCAATAGCTGCTGCACCTGCGGCCTCAATGATTTTTGCAACCTCTACAGCATTAATAGAGTTTGCATCCCAGCCAATTCGAATTTTTGCAGTAACAGGTTTAGAAGTGTTAGATACTGCTGCAGATATTAAGTCATATATAAGGTGAGGATTCTTCAGTAGAGCTGAACCCTCACCATTTTTTACAATTTTGGGTACTGGACAGCCCATGTTAATGTCCAGAATATCATTATTATAAGAATCTAGGCGCTTTGCGGTCCAGCCTATTACATCAGGCTCACTTCCAAAAATTTGGAAGCCGATAGGCTTTTCTTCCTCGTATATAGTTAACAAACGATCGCTATTCTTATCGTTGTAGTACAATCCCTTTCCGCTTACCATTTCCGAATAAACTAAAGCAGCTCCCATCTGCTTACAAAGTCGGCGGGTGGGAGCATCTGTTATTCCTGCAAGTGGAGCTAGAAAAAATGGATTGTCCAGTTTAACATTTCCAATTTTTAAACTCATAATTATTTTTTCTTTCCTTTTGGTGACTTTTTATTCTTTTCGTATATTATTTCAAGCCCCTCAAGGGTCAACATCTTATCAACATAGTCGATACAGTCGACTCCGCTGTCTATCATAGTTGAAAGGCCACCTGTTGCCACTACTGTAACAGGTTTGCCTGATTCGGTAATGTCCTCAAGTTCTTTTTTCATCTTTCTAACTATGTAGTCAACCATACCCATGTGTCCATAGACAAGGCCTGATTGCATACTCTGAATAGTATTTTTACAAATTGTGTGGCCCGGTTCTTCAAGCTCAACCTTAGGTAGCTTAGAAGTTTTTTCGAATAAGGCTTCTGAAGCAATTTTTAGACCCGGTGCTATAGAACCACCAAGATATTCAGCTTTTTCGGTTACTGCACAAAAAGTAGTTGCGGTTCCGAAATCAATTATTATCAATGGTCCACCGTATTTTGCATATGCTGCTACGGCATTTACAATCCTGTCAGCACCTACCTGCTTAGGATTATCGTATTTTACTATTAAGCCTGTCTTTACGCCTGACTCAATAACAATTGCACGTTTATTAAAATATTTCATTGATAAGTGCTGTAAAGTGAACAGCACAGAAGGCACAACCGTTGAAATGATAACGTCTTCAACGTCCGAAGTTTTTAAACCTTCATAAATAAACAGCTGGTTGATAATCATACCATATTCATCGGCACTTTTGTTATTATCTGTCTCAATTCTCCAATTGGTTAATAGCTTACCGTTTTGGAAAACCCCAAGTACGATATTACTGTTACCAATATCAAAAGCTAGTAGCATTCGTTTTGTCTCCTTGAATTATAAATCTAAGTATTATTTAACAACTCTTTCAAGTCTCTTTAAAGCAAGTGCCATTGTAAGTCCTGGTATTACACGATTTCCTGTAATCTCTGCACCTAGCACATCATTAATCCTTTTCAATCTGTACTGAACAGTATTGGTATGGATTCCCATGAACTCTGATGTTTTCCCGCTGTTCATTCCAGCATCCAGAACAAAAGTCTCAAGAGTTTCTAATAGTTGTCTAGCCTTATTTTCACCCATTTCTTTTTTGAATGGTTCCAGTAAGTCCATATAGTTTTTCTTTAAGTATCCTCCCTGAACCTGTAGATTAATACAGTTACTAACGAGAGCTAACTCATATTTTGTGAATACCCTCTTATATGGAAATACATTTTCCACAAAGGTCCATGTTTCACTTATTAATCTAAAGGAATCAGCTGCACCTTCAATCCCATCTATTCCTGTAGCATGGAAGATTCGAACAGTTTTGCTGTCTTCTTTTAGTTTATCATAAAGATTTAGGCAGATTGCTTTCTCGTTTGGTTCTTCACTGCCCGCTTTTAGATCACTTTTAAGGATAATTCCATAAGTCTCTTCGCCTTCGGCTATTCTCATGATCTCAAGGTTTTCTCTAGTTTCAAAATCACTTATAACCTTGTTACCCTGGTTGTTTTCAATTCCCTTTGCATAAAAGACACTTACTATATCCTCTCCCTTAATGTCGGTTTCATCCTTAAGGGAATAAGCTAAGCTCTTGTTTCCTCTTATCAAAGCCTTAATCAATTCAGCCTTAGCATCTCTTTCCGGTGTGTACTTCCACATTCCCATTGCAAGCTCGATAATCTCTGCCAGCTTAGTAATTTCACCTGCTGAGTAGTTGTCTTCATTATCCACAATAAACAGGAAATACTTTTCTTTATTGATTGTAACAGGACCCCAATATGTCAGTACCCCATTTACATCTATCAACGTATAGATAGGGCTTTTCTCAACATCTCTCTCTTTACCAAGCCTAATTGCTTCGGCAATAGTAGTCTTCTGTCTAGTTTCCACTGATAATATAGGATTAAAGTCCTCACTTAGCAAAACTATTTGAAAATCATTGCTTATTGCCGCTTCTCTAATAGCAGACTGGAAGTTACTATGTTTTTCGAAATTAAGCAAATGATAAATAGTATTATTAATTAAGCTGTTTTTAAAATTATCTCCATAAAGAAGTTTATCCATAACTTGCTCAATTGCGTGAGAATACTCTATTCCTGCAGCACTAGGTATTACTAAAAGAGGTAACCCCACCTGTTCTGCCGTCTCTATGACAACATCTTCCACTGAGGATAATCCTTTTTCCGCATTAAACAATACAATTGCGCCTATACTTTGTTTTGATAATTCAACAATTATATTTCTTTGCAAATGAGGTTGGTCTTTAAATCCATAAAACGAGGTAAGCACCAGTTGGTCTTTTATTCCATTATGCTTTATGGCTTCACTAACGTTGTCTGCATCCATTACTGAAATAGATCGCACCCTGTTTTCAAGATTTCTCTTTCCTGCCGCAATAATACATTGGCTAAAGGCCTCTAAGCTTAAGCAATCCTTAACTGTAATCTTCATCTCTTACCTCTACTCTTCACTTTCTCTTTCCTCTGATTTAGTATCCTCAACAGCAGATTCTGCATTATTCTCTTTTTCTTCAAGAAGCTGTTCTTCCCCGGATTCCGCCTTAGGTTTCAAATCTTCTTCATGATTTTTTTTATTTTCTTCGTTTAGATAGTCTTCATCATACTTTGCAAGCTCTGCTGCAAGTTTTTCTTCTTCCTCCTTACGAATTCTTTCATATTCCGCAGCTTCCTCTTCATTAACCTTCTGAATCAAAGCTTCTTTTTCTCTAATTTTGTCTGCCAGTTCCACTGCTGTCAACTGACCTGTATATAACATTTCAAACTGTTCTCCGTCAATAGTTTCAACTTCAAGCAAAGCCTGAGCAACGATTTCCAGTTTTTCTCTATTTTCGGTTAATATTTTCTTTGCTTCATCAAAAGCTTCTTCTACAATAACCTTTATTTCCTGATCGATTTCTGATGCTATACCTTCAGAGTAATTTTTTCTAGTAGAAAAATCTTTTCCTAAGAATACTTCATCAGACGAGCTATAATTTACTGGGCCCAACTTTTCACTAAAGCCATATTTTGTAACCATGTCTCTTGCGATTTCTGTAGCTCTCATAATGTCATTGCTTGCACCTGTACTAATATCATCTAGAGTAAGATGCTCAGCAACACGTCCACCTAGCAGATGTACTATTGTATGTTTCATTCTTGACTTAGTCTCAAAATACTTATCCTCTTTAGGCAAGAACATAGTAAAACCACCTGCACCGCCTCTAGGTACGATTGTCACCTGATGAACTGGGTCTGAATCAGGTAAGCTTCTCATTACAATTGCATGGCCAGCCTCGTGATATGCTGTTAGCTTTCTCTCAGCTTCACTTATAACTCTACTCTTCTTAGCAGGTCCTGCCATAACTTTTGTAGTTGCCTCTTCGATTTCTGACATTCTGATCTTTCGGCCATTACGTCTTGCAGCAATAAGCGCAGCTTCATTTAGCAAGTTTTCTATATCTGCAGGAGTAAACCCTGGAGTTCTTCTTGCTAGTATCTTAGGTGATACTTCCTCTGAAAGAGGTTTATTTTTAGAATGTACTCTAAATATTTCTTCTCTTCCTCTTACATCTGGAACTCCAATAACTACCTGTCTGTCAAATCTTCCTGGTCTCAACAAAGCAGGGTCAAGTACGTCAGGCCTATTGGTAGCAGCAAGAATAATAATACCAGTATTCTCACCAAAACCGTCCATCTCAACTAATAGCTGGTTTAAGGTCTGCTCTCTTTCATCGTTTCCACCGCCAAGTCCGGCACCTCTTTTTCTACCAACTGCATCAATTTCATCAATGAAAACTATACAAGGTGCATTTTTCTTTGCCTGTTCAAAAAGGTCTCTAACTCTAGAAGCTCCAACACCTACAAACATTTCAACAAAGTCTGAACCACTTATTGTAAAGAATGGCACTCCTGCCTCTCCTGCAGTTGCCTTAGAAATGTAAGTCTTTCCTGTTCCCGGAGGTCCTACTAGCAAAATGCCTTTAGGAATCCTAGCTCCTAGCTCTTTATATTTTCTAGGGTCTTTAAGGAAGTCAACTACTTCCTCTAGTTCTGCCTTCTCTTCATCTAAGCCGGCAACATCCCTAAATGTTATTTTTCTTCCATCGTTTCCGCCTTTAAACATTTTTGCCTTACTCTTACCAAAAGAAAATGCCTTTCCATTTCCTCCCTGGTTCATCATAATATAAAACAAAAATCCTAAAGCAACCACCATGATTATTGTAGGTAACAAGCTTATAAATCCTGTTCCTGAAGGTGGTTTATCAGTATCATATTTAATCTTTTTCTCTTTCATCTGAGGGAAAATGTACGTTGCATCAAGCCTATCGATTTGTGTAATCGAAGGTGCATAAGTATACACTTTTTTCTCGTTCTTTAACGTTGCACTAATTTTAGTTCCCGTAATATTTATTTCTTCTACTTTTTCATTCTGTAAGTATCCAGTCATTGTAGAAAATGATACTTTTTTCACTTCCTGCCCATTAGACTGGTAGAAGAAAGCCGCTGTAAGAACTAATGCAAAAACTACTAAGTAAATGCTAATATTCTTTGCAAATTTTTTCACTCTTTATGTTCCCCTTTCTATGTCTCTATTTATAATTTGACCTTAATCAAATTGCTTGTTTCTAAAAAACAGTCTGTTTATTTTATCACAATTAGTTAGTGATTTCAATAATTATAACATTTTTTGTTGTGTCGCATAATTTGTATTTAAAAGAGTATCTACCCTTCTGATTAGAAGGCTTAACCCATAGAACATCACTGCCTAAAGAGATTAATTCAACCTGTTCTCTGCAATGCTTAGGTATCTTGGCATCTACAAAGTAATCCTGAATCTTTTTTCTTGATATTTCTGAGATCCAAATATAATCTCCTCCACGTCTGTTTCTCAATACAATTTTTTTCTCTGGCTCCACTCCATATGCTGACTCTAAGGCTTCTCTGTCAAAAGCTCCGTGAGTTTTCAAGTCCTCCTTTATTCTCATGTATTCCCCATATGGCAAAACTTTAATCTTAAAGAGACTCTTTTTTTCACACTGGGTGGTCTTTTCTATCATTACATCGTCATATACCCTACGCATAATAAAACCTTTTGGAAGTTCGACCATGGCTGACGGATTTATGGTAAATATTAGGTTATCACAGATTTCAAGGTTATTAAATGATATGTCCTCTTTCAAACCTACATCCTCTAAGGCCTTGGATATAATCCTCTGACGCAAAGCTTTATGGAGGGTCTTTAAACGCTGATCATTTAATATAATACAAGTAGATGTCTTAGACTTTACCGCTAAATCGTATTCCTTTAGGGCTTCTTGCCAGATAAATTCTTTATCAGTCTTAGCTATTTTACCCATCCTGTTAATTGTGTCCTTTAGATTAAGATTATATTCTCTCTCCAAATAAGGAATCAGATTAATCCGTATTTTATTTCTAGTGTAAATCGGTTGTAAATTTGTTTTATCTATCCTTGGTTCTAAGTGGTTTTCGTCACAGTATTCCATAATTTCTCCCCTTGTAACGTCAAGAAGAGGCCTTATTATTAAGTTACCATAACTGTCATATCGTTTATAATCAATGCCCGATAAACCGTCAGTTCCAACTCCCCTCAAAATTCTAAACAAAATGGTTTCACTCTGGTCATCTGCATTTTGGGCTACGGCAATTCGAATTTTTTCTCTTTTAATCCCCTTTGAAACTAGGGATTCACATACTTCTGCAAAAGACTGATACCTGGCATTACGACCCGCCTCTTCACCGGAGATTTTTTGTTCCTTTGCCATTTTATTGCAGTCAAAAACAAAGGTCCTGCATTTCACACCTGCATCTTGTGATATTTTTTCTACAAAGGCTTGGTCTAATTCTGCATCTCCCGGCCTGAACTTATGGTTTACATGAACCGTATGCAATGTAAGATTCCAATTTTTTGCAAGGTCTAAAAGAACATAAAAAAGACACACTGAATCAGGGCCTCCTGAAAGCCCTATTACAATGTGCATATTTTCGTCTATTAAGTTGTTATCTTTAATTGTTTTTATTACTTTTTCTTTAACCATAATAACAGTATATCACAGTTCATTTAAATATTCCTCTAAAGTCTTTAAATTTCTCGGAAGAGGCAGGCTATCATTAAGAACCCCTTTTTCACATAATCTATGAAAAAGTTCTAACGCCGCCGGCTTTTCTAAATTTGTCTTTTTTAGGGCCTCTTCATTACTAAATACCTCTAAAGGTGAACCGTACATCAAAATCTTTCCTCTATGTACTAGGGCAATATCATCTGCCCATTCCAACGCATAATCTACATTATGAGTTGACATCAATACTGTTATACCCCTTTCTACCAAAATGTCAACAATTTTATTTACAATCGTTGTATGTTTTGGGTCTAATGAGGCTGCTGGTTCATCTAAAATAATAATCTCCGGATTCATTACAAGGACATCTGCAATAGACACTTGTTTTTTCTGCCCTCCACTTAATGAATGGGTAGGTCTTTCTGCAAAGTGTCCAATTTCCAATGTTTCAATGACTTTTTCCACGGCCTGACGAGTTTCTTCTTCAGACATTCCTTTGTTTAATGCGCCAAAGGAAATTTCCTGTCTTACGCTAGCTGAAAAAAGCTGGTTGTCCGGATCTTGAAACACTATTCCAACCTTACTTCTAAGGTCAAGGAGTCTCTTTTTAGAATATTCCACAGGTTTATTATCTATATATAAAGTTCCTTTTACGGGCCTATGTATTCCATTACAACAAAGGAAAAATGTTGATTTTCCTGAACCATTTGCTCCCATAAAGGCTACTTTTTTTCCTCTTTCAATTTCAATAGAAAATCCATTTAGCGAATAGCTTTTTTCATCGTCATATGAAAAGTATAAATCTTCAGCTTTTAATATAATATCTTTCATGGTCTATCTCCTAATTCTGGATTTTCAAATATATTGTAAATACAAGTAATATTGTTTCAAATATTGCTATAAAAATGATATTTTTTTTATTTAATGGATAGTTTTCAACAAGTACTTTTATTTCTCCATCATAACATCTTGACTCCATTGAATCATATAATGCATTGGACCTTTTCATTGCTCTTATAAAGAGTACTGATACCATAGCTCCAAAGGATTTTATGGAGGTTTTAAAATCTTTATGACCTAATCTTGACTTTTGAGAAGTTGATATATAGTAAGCTATATCTAGCAAAACGAATATATATCTGTATATCAAAAGCATAAGTTCTACAATAAGTGCTGGACATTTCAGTTTTCTAAGCACAGTTAAAATATCCGTCATCGGTGTATTCAAAGACAGAAAATACAAAGAGGATACAGCCGCCAATGCCGTAAGTATTAGCTGAACACCATGAATAATCGATGTCCACCCTCCTGTTATATAAAAACTCCCAATCGGTATTGCAAAAGCATCCAAAGGGTTTTGGGAAATATTTACGATTATAGCTACTGTGCTAAGAATTAAAAATGCCAATGGAATTAACATCAGATTATTATATCTTTTATACGGGATCCCCCCAAATTTAATTGTGAGAATCCCATTAACTAATAAAACCAATATTGCCATTACAATGGAACGACTTACTATGCAAAATATTAACGTAAGCATTGCAAAGGCGAACTTTTCCAAGGGATTTACATATCTTAGTTTTGACAAGTAGCATAGCTTGTCAATTAAAATCATATGTTATTATTCCTTATCTTCTTCGTTTTCTTTTTTAGTCCATTTGCTTCTTTCATAAAAACGACCCATGAAAAAAGCTAAAATACCTACTCCGATTCCAGTCTGTACACAGAAAATCAAACTCTCTATTTCTCCAGGGAGTTCACCTCCAAGATACTGTTCTAATACAGGAGTAAACCAAGGTTCATAAGCTTCTCCCTGAATTTCTTCAACTACAACACTTCCTGCGTCGTCAGAACCTCCAAATTCAGCTCCTTTTAAAGCAAATAGCGGAACTATCGCCATTAATACTGCTACAACTAACAGTATTATAACAAGCTTTTTATTACTTTTTTTATTACTCATTTTTGCCCTCCTTTATAAAACCAATAGCTTTTAATTCTGGTCTTGCAAAGGACTCTAGTCCAATTATTATTAACACTGTCAATATACCTTCAATGATTGCAAGAGGAAGCTGTGTCGGTGCAAATACTGCTAAGAATTTGCCAAAGGATGCCATAATACCGCCAACTTCTGAAGGATGCGCTAAAGCAAGTTGCAAACTTGTAACACAATATGTAAAGATATCACCTATCATTGCAGCTAAAAATATTGACACTTTTTTATTTACTTTTAAACCTGTACAAAGTTTATAAATACCGTATGATACGAAAGGTCCAGCAATTGCCATAGAAAAAGTATTAGCTCCAAGAGTAGTAAGGCCTCCGTGGGCAAGTAAAATTGCCTGGAAAAGCAGTACTATTATACCAAGAATACTTACAGCAGCCGGTCCAAATAAAATCGCCCCAAGGCCAGTTCCTGTCATATGTGAACAACTACCTGTTACTGACGGAATCTTTAGGGAGGATATTACAAAAATAAATGCTCCCGCCATTGCTAAAACTGTTATTACTTTTTTGTGCTCGTTTAAAGTCTTCTTTATAGAAAAAAAACCTGCAACTAAAAACGGTAAGCTTATAGCTGCCCAGCCTATGCAATATGTTGGTGGTAAATATCCCTCCATAATATGCATTCCGCTAGCAGTAGGCACAATTCCAAATACCAAAGCTAATGCTGCAGTCAGCATTACAATTCTTTTCTGCCATTTTGTCATTAGTTATACTCCTCTCTTTTTTTCATAATAACAAAATACGCCTCATTCACTCTACTTGTGAATAGGCGTCTTACATGTAACCTTCATAAAAAAGGGCTACACGAATACACCTAGTCATCGTTCGTAACTATGTGTAAATCGGCTGTAACAAGGTAGTTCTTCTGACTTCGACCTTAACGCAAAACACCTCGCCTTCCCAGTTTCCCAGTGGCTTATATGAGGGTTGCTATGTCTTCACAGCGGCGCGACCGTGCAAGCTTTTACTTGCTTATCTTTTAACCCGAGTGGGACCTTCTCACATTCAATTGTATAATAATTTTATACGGCTTTGCTAACTTTGTCAAGAGTTGCAACCATTACTGTTAAATCATCCCTTTCTTTAAGCTGATATTTCTCTGCAGCCTTATTTACAATCAGTTCAGCAATTGTCTCAGGGTCCTTGGTTGTCATCTCTTTTAACCTGCTGATAAGCCATTTACACCCTGGATCTTCTCTATCACAATCTGTTACACCATCTGATACCATTACTAATAAATCGCCTTTTTTTAGTTTTACATCTATATACTCAAGTTTAAGTCCTCCTATTATGCCAATAGGTAGGGCTGGTGTCTTTACCATTTCCACCTGGTCACCATGCTTTATAAAGGAAGTCGCTGCCCCCATTTTAAATAGCTTTGCTCTTCCCGTCTTGTGGCTGATTATTGCAAGGTCTACGGTAGCAAAAATCTCTGATTGGGTTTTTGTAAGCATTATACCATTAATTGTTTTCATCGCCAGATCTACATCAAATCCGGCATCAAGTAGTTTTCCTAAGGTAGTTACAACTAGCTTGCTCTCAACCGCTGCTTTTTCGCCTTTGCCCATCCCATCACTTAGTATCAATGCCGTCTTATTATTTGACAAAGTCATAGTTAGACAACTGTCTCCTGATACGCCCTCCAAGGAATATTTTGCAATACCGGTTTCCGTTTTGTAGCTTGGCCCACATGGTGTCAATGTAGAATTTTTATCTAATATGGATATTATTTTATCTGCAACTTTCTCCATTCCTTTAAACTGATAAGAAATAATCTGTCTATCATCAGTAGCCATGCTGTAAAGTTGTCCTAGACTATTAAAATTTTCTTTTTGCCTTTCAATATCACATCTTAAACCTTCTAATCTTAGATCCATGTATGTAGTCTCTGTAGGCATAATTTTTTCTTTTGCCTTGAGGTATAATCTACTCAAAAATTGAGAGGGCACAGCTATTAAAACTGCGCTTGCTATGGCTACAATATAAAATTCTTCAGCATCAGCAAGGAAGAACACTCCACTTTGTGCAACAGCAAAAATAGTTTTCTGATATTGCCCTTTTGTCATTTTTCCTAAAAAATCGCCTGCAAGAAGACCTGTAGCTAAAAGCACTGCAAGGGTTTCCGGATGTTCAAAGGTATTTGTGATAATGCCTAGGGCAGAAAAACCGATGGGAACAATAATAGCACTACTAATACCTCTCTCGCTTTGCAAACCCACTGCAAAAAAAATAGTAAAGCCTAAGATTAAATCCTTTTGTCCTATGCCAAAAATACACAGGCACATGGCCAATACTATGCAAAGAGTTATTTCCTCAGCCGAAAATTCATTTTTATCGTGTTCTTTTGACAAAATAACTTTTGCCCCTACTTCGAATATATTTATAAGGACTGCAATTACAATAAGCTCTTTTATTAAAATCTCCGGTTTTAATAAGTAGATCATATTACTTAAAATGAAATACATTGAATTGGTAGCCGCTGTTACGGCCAAGGTAATTGCCACTCTTTGAGCCGTGGTTAATTTGACGGTATGCAAAAACAAGTAGAGTAAGCTGCAGACAACTATTGCTGCCAGATCGCCGTAGCAAAGAAGAGCCTTGTCATAATAGGTCATCATTGATAGCCATAATACCGGCACTAAGTATATGTTTACTGTATTTATAGAAAGCATCACGGTAATCAAGGCTATGGCGCAAGGAAATGTGTTACCAAAAACAACTACTCTACCAATCAAAAATGTTATAAGAATTGTAGAAAATATGACTTTGCCATTAATCTCTATACCACTTCGATGTAATTTTTTCTTCTGTATGTATTCCATTTTTTATCTCCTCTCAACACTGTTTTACCTTCTCTGTCTATTTTACTCTTTCTACCTAAGCCTTTTTGTCGAATAGGGTTGTCGAAGTAAAATAATTTACATTCAATGGAAAAGAGGGTAAAAATATATAAGAGTTGACAAATGTCAAAAAACACAAAAAGTGGAGTTTTGAGATAAATTCTCTCAATAACTCCACTATAAACTCACGGGCTCTTTCCAATTGTGTTTATTTTATATCAAAAAACACTTTTGCGTTTTCAAGTGTTCTCTTAGCAGCCTCTTCAAAAGTAATCCCTTTTATTTCGGCAACTTTTTCCAGTGTAAATCGGACATATGGAGATTTGTTTCTTTTTCCCCTATATGGCACTGGTGTCAGATATGGCATATCCGTTTCAACTAGAAGAAACTCAATTGGTGTATGCTCCACAACCTCTACTGTTTTCCTGTTATTTTTATAGGTAACAGGTCCTGCAATTGATATAGTTGCTCCTAACTTAACATATTGTCTTGCCAGTTCCTTGCTGCCGGAAAAACAATGCAAAAGCACCCTGCTGTCACTTAGCTCCTCACCGCCTGGTCCCTTTCTTACCGGGAACCAGCTCTGACGTTCCTTAGAAAAGGCGCCCTCTTCCTTTAAGATTCTCAAGGTATCATCGTTGGCCTCTCTATCATGGATTACAATAGGCATCTTAAGCTGATTAGCCAGCTGAATCTGCCTTCTGAACCAAAACTGCTGAGACTCTTTCTCTGTGTCTTCGTAATGATAATCAAGACCGATTTCTCCAATAGCCTTTACTTTATCTTTTTTCGCAAGACCCTTTATCAGCTCTAATATCATCTCATCCATTTCTTTAGTGTCGCTTGGGTGTACCCCAACTGCAGCATAACACCAGGAATTTTTTTCAGCATCTTTCGTTGCCTGAAGTGAGCTCTCAAGATCAAAACCGATATCCATTACATAAGATAAATCAGAAGCCTCAATTTCTTTAATCAAGGCTTCTCGTTGTTCATCTGTAAAGGTATCGTTATTTATATGCGCATGTGAATCAAATAACATCTTCAATACCTCTTTTATATATTTTAGCTTACTACTTCACCATCTGGGGCCTCAGTAGTTACAATTTCACATCTCTTACCATTTTCCGCAAAGAGAAGCATACCCTTTGATTCTAACCCTCTAAGCTTTCTTGGTTTTAGGTTTGCCACTACAATTACCTTTTTACCAACCATTTCTTCCGGAGTGAAATCTTCCGCAACACCAGAGATAATCTGTCGCTTCTCGGTTCCCATCTTCACCTGGAATACTAATAGCTTATCAGCTTTAGGATGTTTCTCTGCACTTAGAATTGTACCGACTCTGAAATCTATTTTGTCGAAATCATCATATTCTATTTCCGGTTTCAATTCTAATGGAATATTCTCTTCTTCAGGATTTTTACCTGCATTTTGCATTTCTTCAAGTTCTGCCAATTCTTTCTCAATATCCAGTCTAGGGAAGATTGGATTTCCCTTTTTAACCTGTTCTTGATACATCATTTCGAAATCAAAAGCGTCTTCCCACACAACATCTGCATACCAAAGTCCCATTTGCTTTCTGATTTCAGCAGAAGTAGTATGCATAAATGGATGGATTAAAATCGAAATGATTCTCAGCGATTCAGCTAAGTTATGAAGCACTGTATCTAACTCCGGTTTTTTAGCCTCATCCTTAGCAAGTACCCAAGGGGCCTTCTCGTCTATATATTTATTAGCTCTTCTAACTACGATCCAAATTTCTTCAAGTGCCATGTTAAAGGCAAATTTATCCATCTGTTCCTCAACCTTTGATGCTGCACCGGTTGCAATTGATTTTAGATCTTTATCTATATCATCCTCACCATGTGAATCAGGAACAACGCCTCCGTTATACTTTTCAATCATTGAAACAGTTCTTGAAACAAGATTTCCAAGGTCATTGGCAAGGTCGTAGTTCATTCTTTTTAGCATTACCTCATTGGTAAACACTCCATCTTGTCCAAAGGTATATTCTCTAAGCAAAAAGTATTTTAATGCGTCAATTCCATATCTTTCTATTAGCTTAACCGGATCTACAACGTTGCCTTTTGATTTAGACATTTTACCGCCTTCTAAAAGCAGCCATCCGTGACCTAAAACTTGTTTTGGAAGTGGAAGCTCCATTGACATCAACATTGCCGGCCAGATTATTGTGTGAAATCTTACTATTTCTTTTCCTACTAAATGAACGTTTACCGGCCAGTATTTTTCATATAGTTCAGGAGAATCCGGATATCCCAAAGCAGTGATATAGTTTGTAAGAGCATCAAGCCATACATATATTACATGCTTTTCATCAATTGGAACTGGAATACCCCAATCAAAGGTTGATCTTGATATACATAGGTCATCAAGGCCTTGTTTTACAAAAGCAAGCATTTCGTTTCTTCTTGATTCTGGCTGTAAAAATTGTGGATTGTTTTCGAATAAGTCTATTAATCTATCCTGATATTCAGACAGTTTAAAGAAATAAGCCTCTTCTTTAGCTTTCTTTACCGGTCTGCCACAATCAGGGCAACATCCATCTACAAGTTGGCTTTCTGTCCAGAATGATTCGCAAGGAGTGCAGTACATTCCTTCATATTCACCTTTATATATATCGCCTTTTTCATATAATTTCATGAAGATTTTCTGTACTCTTTCTACATGTCTAGGTTCTGTAGTCCTAATAAAATCATCGTATGAAATCTCCATAGTTTTCCATAAGTCTTTAATTCCAGAAACTACACCATCTACATATTCCTGTGGTGATACGCCTTTTTCCTCTGCGATTGTCTGGATTTTCTGTCCATGCTCATCAGTACCGGTTAAAAATCTAACATCATACCCACACAGTCTCTTAAATCTAGCCATAGCATCTGCCATAACTGTACAATAGGTGTGTCCTATATGAAGGTTTGAGCTTGGGTAGTAAATTGGGGTTGTAATATAATATTTTCCCTTTTTCTCTGTCATTTTTAAATCTTCCTTTCGTCTCCCTATCGAATGAGATAGGGTAGTTATTACCTTTTAGGATACCATATTCTAGCTAAAAATAAAAGGGCCATATGCCCGACTTTTTAAAGGCTCTATAATAAATGCTGAGTCCTTGGTTTTTTTGGTTCCCTGAGCCGCAGTTTTTCTTCGATTTGAATTTCACAAGAGCTGGCTTTTATAGTTAATTTTTAGGGATTTAAGGGCTTTAAGGGATTTAAGAGATTTATCACAAAGCTCTACTTTCACGGTTTTTTGAGCTGTCTGGGATAAAAATTTATCCCCGATTTTCGTCAGATTGCTACTTTGTGATAAACCGAATAATATAACATCATTTATTTGACTTAGATCAAGTAACAAAACTGGACGCATGAAAATGCGTCCAGAAAGTCATTTTTTTATTAAATTGTTTGTCACCCCACCATTTGGTAACGAGACTTTTTAAAAGTCTGGCATATGGCTTCTACAGTTAACAATTAATTAGTCTATATCTTCCTCTGACAAGTCTTCTCCTGCCCATTCTTCATCAGGCCAATCTTCATTAATAAAGATTTTTTTCATGATTCTGTCCATCCCAACCACTACAGTTGTTCCAGCAACAAATCCAATTCCAAGGATTGCTAAAGCCGCCTTTGCTGCCTTAGAAGGTTTCTTTCTTCCAGTATCAGCCTTGTTTGGGTTTAGTTCAAATTTACTCTTTTTCATAAGTTCCTCCTTATCTTCACACTATTATCTATATGACCTATTTTTTATGTAGCTGGCAATTAATGTTGCCGCTTCCTCCTCATTAATATAGCTAGAGTTAATAGCAATATTATAATTATGGTAATCGCCCCACTTCTGGCATGTATGATAATTATAATAATTCTGCCTTGCCTTGTCGTAGTCCCCTACAACCTCTTTAGCCTTTTTAGAATCTTCCCCATAAACATCAATGGCTCTTTTAATTCTATCTTCTATCTCACCATAGATGAAGACGTTTGTAACACCAGGCATATCATTTAGTACATAATCTGCACATCGTCCAACAATCACCCCTTCACCGGTTTCACCAATCTGCTTAATCACTTCAAACTGCGCTAAAAACAGCCTTTCATTCATGGACAAAGCATCCCTTGTAATCCCATCTCCGAAATTGATTGCAGAAGAAAGGCTATAAGAAAAACTACTCTTTGCCCTTAGCTCTGCACCTTCAACAATTTCTCTAGCTAGACCGCTTTTTTTAACAGCCATCTCTATTATCTCTCTATCATAAAATGGTACTCCCAGCTTTTCAGCTAGCAACTTACCAATAATTCTTCCACCACTGCCATATTCTCTACTTATTGTAACCAGTTTCTTCATAACAGCTTCCTCCTAAGATTCTTTTATACTATTATATACCTTTTATGGTTGAAAGAAAACCTAAATATTTTGTCAACTTTTTATGGTGCGTTATCTTCATTATGTATGTTAATGTTGAAGTGTAAAACCATGCCCGCTAATTGAAATTATCATTGGATTTGCGACTGACTTTTTGAAAATACGGAAAACCAGTCGCAATTTCTTCTTTCTAGAGATAAAACGGACAGTTTTTTGCCTTTTAATGGAAGTTTATGTAAGAAAAGAGTAACAAACAAGGCCTTTATGTAAGTTAAAGCAATTTATGTAAAATATATACTGTGAATTTATGTCAATAACAACCAATTAAGGAGTAAAAGACCTTAAAACTTACCCACAAAATGTTTTTACCATACGATTTGCGACTGACTTTTTGAAAATATGGAAACCGAGTAAATCCAGTCGCAATTCCCTCTCTCGAAAAAGAAAGTGGGCAGATCTAAAGTAGTTGACAACGCTAAAATATTTTCTATAAATATTTTAGTTGTTTTTGCAACTAATTAGTTGACAATGCAACTAATTGGGTTTATACTCTCACCTATGTAAAAAAAAAGAAAGGGATGAAATTAAAATGGATAATTGGTTAAGGTTATTTCCTGAAATCAATAAATTGACTTTTGCAGCTTTTCATAAAGAGTTGAAAGATAGCGGAATTTCAAGTACACAAGCACCCTATTTAATGTGTGTTGCACATTTTGAAGGCTGTTCGCAAGATAAATTAGTTAAAGTTTTACGAATTGATAAAGGCTGTGTAGCTAAGACTATAAAGCAGATGGAAGAACGTGGTTATATTGAAAGAAAGCCTGACCCTAAAGATAAAAGAGGGAATATGCTTTACCTTACAGACCAAAGTCGTCAACTGGTTACAAAATTAAAGGAAACCGAGAAAAAGTTAAAAGACACTTTGACAAAAGGGATGACCACTGAAGAAGTAGATCAGATGATTGACTTGTTAAAAAGGGCAGCTGCAAATCTTTATTATGCTATTGACTGGGATTATCCACCAATGTTTTGCCATTCTAAATTTGAAAAAGGGGAGATTTAATATATGAAAGAAGTTTTAAAATTCTATAAGCCGTATATCGGCCTTATTATAATGTCGATCGTTCTGTTGTTTGGCCAGGCAATGCTTGAATTAGAACTGCCAACTTATATGGCTAATATCATTAACCAAGGAATTGTAAAAGGTGACATGAATTATATTTACAAAACCGGGGCATTAATGTTAGGCATAGCCGCTGCAATTTGCATTTTGGCTATAGGCGTAAGCTTTTTTGCCGCTAAGGTTTCATCAAAAGCCAGCAAAGGAATTAGGAGTGCTGTTTTCCATAAGGTTTCTTCCTTCTCTCCAGCAGAAATGGAATCCTTTTCCACAGCATCATTAATTACCCGTTCAACCAACGATATTCAGCAGGTTCAAGGAGCCACTGTTATGGTTTTAAGACTAGCTGCTTTTGCTCCAGTAATGGGAATAGGTGCTTTGGTAAAAGCCTTAAATTCTAATCTTAAGCTTTCATGGACTATTGGTCTTGCACTATTAGCCGTTGTTTGTGTACTAATATTTATGTTTATTAACACAATGCCGAAATTTAAAATAGTTCAAAAAATGATAGACAGAATTAACCTGGTGGTTAACGAAAGACTATCTGGTAATTTAGTTATCAGGGCTTTCAATACAGAGAAATACGAAGAGCAAAGATTTGAAAAGGCTAATAAAGACTATATGAAACTTAACCTTTTTATTAATAGAGCTATGGCATTTATGATGCCGGTAATGTTTCTAATTATGAACTTAACCTCTGTCCTGGTTGTGTGGGTGGGAGCAAAATACATCGACTTAGGAACAATGATGATAGGTGATGTTCTTGCCTTTATTCAGTACGCTATGATACTTATAATGTCTTTCCTTGTAATTACTATGATGTTTATTATGATTCCAAGGGCAATTGTATCTATGAATCGTATTGGTGAAGTTTTAAAAACAGATCTATCAATTACTGATCCTGATAATCCACAGGCTCTTTCTGATGAAGGCAAAGGACAACTGGTATTTAACAACGTGTATTTTAAATATCCCGATGCCGAAGATTATGTGTTAGAAGACGTTAGCTTTACTGCAAATCCAGGCCAGACAACAGCTTTTATCGGTTCTACTGGCAGCGGTAAATCAACTTTAGTTAACTTGATTCCACGTTTTTTCGATACCACAGATGGTAATATCCTCTTAGACGGTGTTAATGTTAAAAACGTCAGTACCCATGCTTTGAGAGAAAAAATTGGTTACGTTCCCCAAAAAGCTTTGCTTTTTTCTGGAACTATAGGTTCAAATATCTCATATTCCGATGAGAGTATGTCCGAAGAAAGAATAGAAAAAGCAGCTTTTGTTGCTCAGGCCCAAGATTTCATATCAGAAAAAGAAAAAGGTTTTGAAGAGTACATTTCACAGGGTGGAAGCAATGTCTCCGGTGGTCAGAAGCAAAGGCTTTCTATTGCAAGAGCCTTAGCAAAAGATGCTCAGATTTTAATCTTTGACGATAGTTTTTCAGCATTAGACTTCGCCACAGATGCAGCTCTAAGAAAGTCCCTTAAACAATACTTTAGTGACAAAAATATTTTGATTGTAGCCCAAAGAATTAATACTATTATGGATGCTGACCAGATTATAGTATTAGACGAGGGCAAGGTTGTAGGTTCGGGAACCCATAACCAGCTACTAAAATCATGTTCCGTATATAGAGAAATTGCAGCATCACAGCTGGATTTAGATAAGCTGTCAGGAGGTGAATGCTAATGGATAATAAGAATAAACCAATAAGAAGAAACGGTCCTGGCTCAGGTCATGGCCCAATGGGGATGATGCCAGGTGAAAAAGCTAAGGATTTTAAAGGTACAATGAAAACCTTATATAGCTATTTAAAGCCTTTTCGTTTCAGGATTGCAGTTGTATTTATTTTTTCAATTGTAAGTACTGTATTCTCTATTGTATCACCTAAAATACTTGGTAAAGCTACCGATAAGATTTTTGAGGGACTTATGTCCCCTCTTGGCATAGATTTCAAAGCTCTAGGTTTAATAGTCTTATTTTTAGTAGGGCTTTACCTTATAAGTTTTGGCTTTAGTTTTGCGCAAGGGTTTATTATGGCCACTGTATCCCAAAAAATCACATATAATTTAAGGGAAGCCATGTCTGCTAAAATTGACAGACTCCCTCTAAAATATTTCGATTCTCGCACTAATGGGGAAATACAAAGCCGCTTTACCAACGATATCGAAACACTAAACCAGTCTCTTTCACAGAGTATAACTCAAATTATTACCAGTACAGTGACTATTATAGGTATTATCATAATGATGTTTTCCATAAATTTCTTTATGACTTTAGTTGCCCTATTATCACTGCCGATTTCTATGATTTTAATTAAAGTAATTATAGGTCATTCTCAAAAACACTTTAAAAATCAGCAAAAGTATTTAGGAGATGCTAATAGCCATGTGGAAGAAATGTATAATGGGCACATTATAGTGCAGGCCTTTAACAGACAGGAGCAATCAACTGAAGCCTTTGATGATATTAATGATAAGCTCTGTGAGTCTGCTTTTAAATCACAGTTCTTCTCAGGAATGATGCAACCTCTCTCTGGACTTGTGGGAAATCTATCCTATGTACTAATATGTATATTAGGTGGTAAGCTTGCTCTTAGCGGAAAAGTAACTATTGGTAATATACAATCATTTATCCAATATATTCGTTCTTTCAATCAGCCTATAACAATGCTTGCTAATGTTGCAAATGTATTGCAATCCACAGCAGCTGCCGCTGAAAGAATTTTTGAGCTCTTAGATGAAGAAGAGGAAGTAGAGACTTATACTGAAGAGACTCGCGCTACCATTGATTTTAATAATTTTAAAGGTGATATTACTTTTGAAAAGGTCTCCTTTGGTTATGGAGATACACCGGTTATCAAGGATTTTAATTTTTCTGTTAAGGCAGGTCAACGTATTGCAATCGTTGGTCCTACAGGAGCCGGCAAAACAACCATAGTGAAGCTACTTCTTCGTTTCTATGAGCTACACTCAGGACGCATTCTAATTGATGGGGTAGATATTAAGAATTATTCTAGAAAAGATCTTCGTGATTTGTTTGGCATGGTTTTACAAGACACTTGGCTATACAGTGGCAGTGTAATGGATAATATCAGATACGGAAACATGAATGCCAGCGATGAAGAAGTAAAGAAAGCTGCAAAAGCTGCTCATATACACCATTTTATAAAAACACAGCCAAAGGGCTATGATATGGAAATAAATGAAGAATCTTCTAATATATCACAAGGTCAAAAGCAGCTACTCACCATTGCTCGTGCTATATTAGCTGATAACCCTATTATGATCTTAGATGAAGCAACTAGCTCCGTAGATACTAGAACCGAAACATTGATTCAAAAAGCTATGGCAAACCTAATGGAAAACCGTACTAGTTTTATTATTGCACACCGACTGTCAACAATTAAAGATGCCGATGAAATTCTAGTAATAGACAATGGAAACATCGTAGAACACGGTTCCCATACCCAGCTTCTAGAAAAAGGCGGGGCATATGCAAAACTTTATAATAGTCAATTTTAACACTGAGCTAGACCCGCTCCTTAGAAAACTGAAATATAACATAAAAACTGAGCACTTTTCATGTGCTCAGTTTTTTAATTACTTATCTTCAAAAGCCTCATATATTGCTTTTATAGCTCTCTCAAATTCTGTGTTCTCTACTCCAACGATAATATTCATTTCGCTTGATCCTTGATCTATCATCCTGATATTTACATCTGCATTTGCAAGAGCTGTAAACAAGGTTGCTGATACACCTTTTCTTCTATTCATACCACAACCTACTGTAGCAATTAACGCCATATTATCGAAAACCTCCATAGTATCAGGATCCAGCTGCCTTTGGAAAGCTTCAAGAAGTTCATCAAGCCTGCCATCAACACTTTTTTTAGATACAACAACAGATACAGTGTCTATTCCACTTGGAAGATGTTCAAAAGAAATGTCAAAGTCCTCTAAGATTGCAAGAATTCTTCTTACAAAACCTCTTTCTGTACTCATCATATTCTTATATATTGCAATTACAGTGAAATCCTTATTTCCTGCGATGCCTGTAATAATCTGATTATTACTTTCGTCATGCTCAGCTGTAATAAATGTTCCCAGATCTTCAGGGTCATTAGTATTTCTTATATTAATTGGGATATTAGCAACCCTTGCAGGGTAAATAGCATCTTCATGTAAAACAGATGCCCCCATATAAGATAACTCCCTTAATTCCTTGTAAGATATTGTATGAATTGGTTTTGGATTCTTTACAATTCTAGGATCTGCCATTAAAAATCCTGAAACATCAGTCCAGTTTTCATATACATCAGCACCTACAGCTCTAGCAACAAGTGATCCTGTAATATCAGAGCCGCCTCTTGAAAATGTTTTTACATCCCCATCCGGTGTACTTCCATAAAAACCAGGCAAAACGGCCCTTTCATGTTTAGAAAGTTCTGCACGCAAAGCCTCATCCGTTTCTTCCATTAGAAACTTCCCTTTTTCATCAAATTTAATTAGCCCCTGAGTATCAACAAAGTCATATCCTAAGAACGCTGCAATTAATACTGCATTTAAATACTCTCCACGGCTTGCAATATAATCTGCTGAAGCACCCTTTCGCAAATTATCTTTAATTTCTTCGAAATGCTTTAATAAATCTACCTTAATTCCTAAATTTATTTCAACAGCCATATATCTGTCTGCAACAACTTGAAATACCTGATCATAAGGAAGGTTGTGTTCCATATGGGTCTTGCATAAGTATAAAAGATCGGTTATCTTATTATCTCCTTCATATCTTTTGCCCGGCGCAGAAACAACAATATACTTTCTTTCAGGGTCGGCTTCAATTATCTGTTTGGTCTTGGTTAGCTGGATACCGTCCGCTACTGATGATCCGCCAAATTTTGCTACTTTTATTCCCATTTAGATTTTACCTCCTATAAAACAATATAAGCAATTATATTACAAAGGTGCATGGGAATGCAATAGTTTTAAATGAGTTTATCTGAGGCTCACATATATTACGAAAAGTATATAAAGCAAAACAGCAATTATTCCGTCTGCTCTATTAGTAGCTTTATGATTCCATGCAAAGAAACACATAATGCCAGTTGCAATCAACATTATTCCCACATCTGCTATAGCATACATGGTACATTGTATCGGATTAATAATTGAAGCTGCTCCTAATACAACTAAAATATTAAAAATATTTGATCCTAAAACATTTCCCACAGCTATATCGTACTCCCCTTTTTTAGCCGCAATGAAAGATGTCATAAGTTCGGGAAGCGACGTTCCAATGGCTAAAACTGTAAGAGCCATAAGGCCTTGTGTCATTCCCAATTCCTTTGCGATAACAGAACCACTGTCAACTACGAATCTCCCTCCAACAACTACAAAAGCAAGTCCTATGATTAAAAAAGCTCCACTCTTAAAAGTTGGTTTATAGCTATGCTTTTCTCTTACTTCAGACATGTCTTTAGCCATCATATATGCGTACACTAAGAAAAATAGTATCATAATAATACCTTCTACTCTAACCAAATTGTGATTACTTAGCATTATTAAAAACACCATTATAGTAGACATCTGCCAAGGAAAATCTCTCTTTAGAATGTCTTCGTGAGTCGGCATATTTTTCATAAATGCACATACACCAATAATAAATAAAATATTGAAGATATTAGTACCAATAATCGTCCCGATAGCAATTTCGTTATTTCGTTCAATAGCTGCAGTAATAGTTACAGCTGCCTCTGGTATGCTAGTTCCAATGGCAACGATAGATAAACCAATTACAATTTTAGGTACTTTAATTATAGTTGCAACTGTAGCCGCTCCATCAACCAGCCAGATACCTCCTGCAACAAGCATTGCGAGTCCCACTAACAAATATACATATTCCATATCTACACCCTCTTAAAAGTAACAATAATTATAGTAATAATAATATTAATACTACCATTATAAAATAAAAAGACTCCTAAAGTAAATATATTTACTAAAAGAAGTCTTAATTATTTAATATGTTTATAGTTTAGCGTCCTTTTTTAGGATTTCAGCCTTATCTGTATGCTCCCAAGGGATGTCAATATCTGTTCTTCCAAAATGACCATATGCTGCAACCTGTCTGTAGATAGGTCTTCTTAGTTCTAAATCTCTGATAATTGCAGCTGGACGAAGGTCAAAGTGTTTTTCTATAAGCTCTACGATTTTTTCGTCTTCTATCTTACCTGTACCAAAGGTTTCAACCATAATTGAAACAGGTTTTGCAACACCAATAGCGTATGCAAGCTCAATTTCGCATTTGTCTGCGATACCGGCTGCAACAATATTTTTTGCTACGTATCTTGCCGCATATGTGGCTGAACGGTCAACCTTAGTAGGGTCTTTTCCTGAGAAAGCTCCGCCGCCATGTCTAGCATATCCACCATAAGTGTCTACAATAATCTTTCTTCCTGTCAACCCAGAGTCTCCATTAGGACCACCTATTACAAATCTTCCTGTTGGATTAACATAATACTTTGTTTCGTCATCAAGAAGTTCTACCGGTATAATAGGTTTTATTACATATTCGATCAAATCTTTTCTGATCTGTTCCTGAGTCACGTCTGGGTCATGCTGTGTAGAAACAAGTACTGTATCTATTCTCTTTACAGCATCACCATCATATTCAACAGTAACCTGAGTTTTACCATCAGGTCTTAGGTACTTAAGTGTACCGTCTTTTCTGATTTTTGTAAGTTGCATTGCAAGTTTGTGAGCAAGTGCAATTGGCATTGGCATTAATTCTGGAGTTTCATTGCAAGCATATCCAAACATAATTCCCTGGTCTCCTGCACCAATAGTGTCAATCTTGTCATCTAAAGTACCTTCCTTGTACTCTAAGGCCTTATCAACTCCCATTGCAATGTCACCCGACTGCTCATCGATAGCAGTTAGAATAGCACAAGTATTTCCATCAAAGCCATACTCACTTCTATCGTATCCGATATCAGTGATAACATTTCTAACGATTCTTGGAATGTCTATATAACAATCGGTACTGATTTCTCCCATTACCATTGCGTATCCTGTATTTGTTGTTGTTTCTGCAGCTACTCTTCCATAAGGATCCTTTTCAAAAATTGCATCTAAGATTGCATCTGAAATCTGGTCGCACATTTTATCTGGATGTCCTTCAGTAACTGATTCTGATGTGAATAATTTCTTCATCTTCTTACCTCCCTAGTTTTTACATTTAAACCCTTATCCCAAATATCTATAAATCAAAAACCTCTCCTGATAAAGAAGAGGTGATATTTGTGTTATCATTCCTCATCTTTCAGAATAAGATATTCTGTAGGATTTAGCACCTTTTCTGTCTATATATAACACATATAACACCTAGGTTGCTGGGCGTCTTCGGGCCTATTCCCTCAGCCACTCTTGATAAGGATTCTATTTACTTACCCTAATTATAAGCTTTATTGAGTTTCTTTGTCAATGGCATATTGTATTTTTACAGAAATAGGATATACTCTATTTAGACATTAAAGAGAGGTATTAGATGAAAAATAACAAACTAACCGTAATTAGAGGCGGTCTTGCTGAAACCGCAATAAAAAGTTCTAAAATTTTTGAATCAGCGTACATTACAGATACTCGCCTGATGGGAGTATTAAGCATGTATGTCCACTGGAAGCTTCCTGACAATCCAACAATGAAGGATCTCCATCAATTTTTTTATTTTGATGCAGAGGAATATGGATTTGAAAGTTACAAAAGTGTACTGGGCAATAATATTGACGAAATAGAAGCCATAGAATACGCTTTGATTGGTGGCCTTGGTGGACAAAAAATTAATATCAACGAAAGAGAAGCCAGATACTTACTTCAAGAATATGTATCTTACAATAAAACTGCTGACATTCCACTTCCAGATGAAATTAAAGAATACGATTTCATGTTAGAGCCAAAAATTAAACTTAGTCAACCTGAGGAATATATTTTGATGTCCAAAGAATGTAAAAAAATTCAGTCTGAATATGAGCTTGTCAATTACTTTATGATGAGATGTATTGGAAGAGATTTTGTGGCCGCTAAATTTTTGATTAACAATAGTTTTAATTTAGATCTGTATCCGGAATTTGGTCCTGCCACTTTATGCAAAAACACCTTAGATCCTGCGCCTCAAGAAAATGCATTAATAAGTGAATCTTTAATAGATTATAACGATACATATTATATCGTAATCTCTCATATCACTTTTAATGGACTTTCAATTGAGAAATATGAACGTGTATCTACATTTAAAATCACCCCTCAAGAGGCCTCTATGATGCTTTCCAGACCGGAATATATATCCGTATATGAGTTTATTGGCGACACAGAAGACTTTGATTCTCAAACTACTAAACACACAGAAAAGGCTATGATCACTGTTCATGATTCAGGGAAATTATTTATGATCTTTCATCAAAATAACCAGCATGTTGACCAGCGAATATATAGGCTTAATGAAGATGTGTATGGTGTGTATTTTATTTCAGATTATGGTCAGCTCCTAGTTGCAGCTTATAGTTTAGAAGAGATCAATGTTTTAGAAAAGGAACTTAGGTATTCTAAGGTAGCGCCTTATTTAATACCCAGCTCTAAATATGAATTCAAAGAGCCGGTACTATATGAATTTGTCAACAGTGGAATGGAAGATTTCGAAGATTTTGTCGAATTAATTTCAGATGATTTCTAACCAGTATTATGTAAACCCTTGTTCGCTACTTTGCAAACGTTTTTCAACAATGGCCAAGACCTTAATTTTTAGAGGATTACAGTGTTTATCCACAAGTAAACCTAAAATTGTATACAATTAATTCCACATGAGTATGAGGATAACTTTACAGTCTATAAACTTTTATATTCCAATGTTTATCGACTTCCTTATCAATCTTTTATATAAAGTTATCCACATACTTTTCATTATATTATTTTCAACTTTTTCTCTGTTCACCGCTATCGATAACTTTCAATCTTTTTTGAATATTTATACCGTAGTATTTTGCAATTCCACCCATGATACTCCTTGCAATTTTTTGTTGGAATGCTGGGGCTTTCAAGTTCTTTTCATCGTCAAAATTCGACAAAAATCCACACTCTACAAGAATAATTGGTGTATATACATCTTTAAATAAATATATATCATTTTTTGCCATGGCAAAACGCTCTTTCCCATCGTCAATACTTGCTTCTAAAGCTTTTTGCACTGACTCTGCAATGGCCTTTCCAGATGCTGCAACCATTTGTTCGTCTGCATATTTTGGATAAAACACCTGTGCGCCCCTTACCCTTTTGTCTTCTTTAAAGCTGTTCAGGTGTATGCTAACGGTCAAGTCCGGTTTTACTTCATCTATTATTTTTTTCCGTCCTTTTAGATCCTGTATTTTTTTACTGCGTATTACACTGTTATTTTCATCGTAGAGGCCTATATCCTCTTCCCTGGTCATTACTACTCTAAAGCCATACTTCTCAGCTTCCTTGCGCAATTCCTTAGCTATTTCAAGGTTTATATTCTTTTCTTGAATTCCCGACTCTGAGCTTGCGCCTCCATCCATTCCTCCATGTCCTGGGTCAATAACCATTACTTTCTGATTCCTCATTTCATTTGAAATCAAAACAAAGCTTTTATAAGATGGTGTCATAAATATTATGCCTATTATCAGTGCCCCTATAAGTACCCTTTTAATTTTCATCAAAATCCCCCTTAAATCAATTAATATGATATAATTCTTATACGTTGGAGGTGCTTATGTTATGAAAACAAAAAAATTATTTAAAGATGATGTCTATTTAAAAGAGACTTCGGCTACAATTACTGATATATTAAAAAAAGAGGATAAAATCTACGTTTTACTGGATCAAACAGTTTTTTTCCCCACCGGTGGTGGTCAAAGCTGTGATACCGGTTATATTGGAAGTTGCCAAGTTATTGATGTCTTCGAAGAGGATGATATGGTGCTTCACCAGATTGTAAATGATAATCTTCCTAATATTGGTGATAAAGTAGATATCTCTATTAATTGGGAAAGACGTTTTGACAATATGCAACGTCATTGTGGTGAACATATTTTGTCTGGAATGTTTTACAGAGAGTATGGCGGAGTAAACCGTGGTTTTCACATGGGAGACGATTACATGACAATCGATATAAGTCTTGAGGAAAATCCTGAGTTTACTAAAATCACCTGGGATATGGCAAAGCACGCGGAACTTTGCACAAATCAAGCTATTTGGAATAATGCTCCGGTGATTACAAGACATTTTGACCATCGAGAAGATGCAGAGAATTTACCTCTTAGAAAAGCCCTTTCCTTGGAAAATGATATTACTATTGTTTGTGTGGGGGATATAAATAATCCGGAGGACTGTGTGGCATGCTGTGGAACTCACCCTTCTACTGCAGGTCAAGTAGGCTTAGTAAAAATATATAAAGTAGAGAGCAATAAAGGGATGTTCCGAATTTATTTTGAAGCAGGAAAACGCGCTTTCCTTGATTACCAAAACAAGTTTGACATTTTGACCACTATGGAAAACAATTTATCTGCAGGGAATAACGATCTGCTTTCTAAATATGCAGCACAACAAGAGAAAAATAAATCTATTAAGAACGAATTGTACCAATTAAAGAAATCCGTAATTTCTAATGAAGTCCAAAGGTTAACTCAAGTCATATGCGAGAAAAATGTTGAAATATACGACAATTTGTCTATTGACGATATACTATCTATCGGTCGCCCTCTTATTGGTAAGATCCCTACTATTCTTTTTTTAGTTCATAAGCCTTCTAATACATTGCTTCTATTTTCAAACGGCGACAAAAAATATGATTGCGGCATGCTGGTAAAAGAAAATGCAAGTATTTATAATGGAAAAGGTGGTGGAAATAATACTTCTGCAAGGGCAATTTTCCCTAAATATGATTATATTGAAACATTTATTGACTTAATTGAAAAACATTTATTATAAAATCTGTCCAATTATTTCTAGTACTTTATTATTAGAGTTCACTTTTTTTCACGCTAATACGAAAGTCTGAATATTTTAAATAGTTGATTAAATAAGTTGACTTTTCCTGTATATAGGCATAGTATAATTATAGCAATTATATTATTTCTATAAGGAGGAATAAAAATGGAAGAGAAAGCAAAGAAGACTAGAACGGTTAAACAGTCCAGAGTATACCATTCACTTATCACTTTCGGCATTTTAATAGGTATAATGGCAATCGGTATTATTGTTTATGGCTCTAACGTTCACATTCCAATGTTTATTGGCGTTATTGCTGCCGCAGCCATGGCTCTCTATTTAGGTTATGACTGGGATACTATTGAAACTGCTATGAAGGATGGAATTTATAACGCTCTTCAAGCAATTATGATTTTGGCAATCGTCGGCGTACTAATTGGAATATGGCTCCTTGGAGGTGTAGTTCCTGCAATGATCTACTATGGATTGAAACTACTCTCGCCATCAATTTTCTTAATAGCTGCGCTATTGATTTGCTCTATTACATCATTGGCCACAGGTACTTCTTGGGGAACAATGGGAACTATGGGACTAGCTCTTATGGGTATTGCAACAGGACTTGGAATTCCTGCTCCAATGGCTGCAGGTGCAATTATTTCCGGATCATATTTCGGTGATAAAATGTCTCCACTTTCCGACACCACTAACTTAGCTCCTGCAATGGCAGGTACAGATGTTTTTACTCACGTAAAATTCATGACTTTCCCAACTGTTATTGCTTATACTATATGTATTGTTGCTTTCGGTATTATGGGAATATCTTATGCGAAGAGCGGAAACACTGCTGACATGAGTGCTGTTTCAGAAATGAGTAATGCAATAGCTAGTGAATTTACAATTAATCCAATTTTATTATTGCCACCAGTAATCGTTATTGTGGCAGTTGCTATGAAAGTTCCGGCAATTCCTGGTATTACATTAGGTATTATAACTGGTGCTATTTTAGGCCCTATTATTCAAGGTGGAATTAATATTGGAGAATTATTAGAAGCAGGAATGACTGGATACGAAAGCCACACAGGTATTGAAGCTATCGATTCCCTATTAACTTCTGGCGGACTTACTCAGATGCTTTCATCAATTTCACTTACTATTATAGCTATGATGTTTGGTGGAATAATGGAAAAAACCCATCAACTTGATATATTGGTAGAAAAGATTGTAAGAATTGCTAAGAAACCTGCATCTTTAGTTTTGACTACAGAGTTAACTTGTTTCCTAAGTAATGCTACAATGCCAGAGCAGTATATCTCTATTGTTGTACCTGGAAGAATGTATGCTGAAACTTACAAAGACATGGGACTTCATCCAAAAGTTCTTTCAAACGCTCTTGAGAGTTCAGGTACAGTAACATCAGCATTAATTCCATGGAATACATGCGGTGTATACATTCTAGGCGTATTAGGTGTTTCTGCATTTGAATACCTTCCATATGCTCTATTTAATATCTTAATGCCGATTACAACCGTTATACTAGCATATTTAGGTATTACCTTAGCAGATAAGGATGGATATAGAATGACTAAGCGTGCACAAGCTAAGAAAGCTGAAGAAATGAAACAAACTGCATAAGCTTACATATATAAAAACTGGATGCAATCTGCATCCAGTTTTTTAGTGTATTTGTATTTGTGTTTATTCTTATTCTTCTTCCATTGGCTTTAAGTCTGGGCTGAAAATCAATTTGCAGCCAGTAGCAGCCTGGATGTCTTCTTTAGTGTAATCAGGATGTAATTCTGTAACTACAATTCCTTCCTCAGTAACTTTCATAACTCCCATTTCAGTTACGATTAAGTCTACACATTTTTCTGCTGTTAAAGGTAATGAACACTTTTCTAGGATTTTATGGTTTCCTTTTTGAGTGTGAGTCATAGCAATGATAACTTCCTTAGCACCAACTACTAAGTCCATAGCACCGCCCATTCCAGCTACCTTTTTACCTGGGATAATCCAGTTAGCAAGGTCTCCGTTTTCTGCTACTTCCATTGCTCCTAAAACTGTTGCATCTACGTGTCCACCTCTTACAATTCCGAAACCTGTTGCTGTATCAAAGAAGTTTACTCTTGGAAGAACTGTTACATATGCACCACCTGAGTTGATAATATCTGTATCTTCTTTTCCTTCTTCTGCAACTGCATCAAGTCCTACGAATCCATTCTCTGAGTGAAGAGTTACTACAATATCATCTGAAAGATAATTTGCACACATAGTAGGAAGGCCAATTCCAAGATTTACAACGTCGCCATCTTTAAATTCTTTTGCTACTCTTCTAGCAATTCTTTCTTTTATATCTGCCATTTTTTCTCTCCTTCCACAACTGCATCAACCATAACTCCTGCGATTGCATATGTATCTGGGTCTAATTCACCGATTTCAACAACTTTTTCACCAGCTAAGATAACATGGTCAGCTGCGCCAGCCATTACATAGTTAAAGTTTTTAGTTGCTTTTGCACACATGAAGTTACCGAATTTATCACATACTGTTGCTCTACAAAAAGCATAATCAGCACGAAGAGGTCTTTCAAGTAAGTATTTCTTACCATCAATTGTTAATACTTCTTTTTTTCTGCCTAATTCATCTAGTTCTTCTTCCATTAGAGTACCAACTCCTGTTGGTGTTAAAACTCCACCAAGACCATAGTTATAAGCTCTGATCTTTTCTGCTAAAGTTCCCTGTGGAACTAAAGTATATTTTAAAGTACCTGCAGATATTTGTTCGTTAATTTTAGGATTTACGCCAATATGTGAAGCAATTAAATGGTCAACCATATGGTTTTCTAATAGTTTACCAATACCTCTTGCTGTTTTAGCTCCATACTGACCGATGTCTAATCCACCGTCATTACCGATAACTGTTAAGTGCTTTACACCTTTTCTTACTAAAGCGTCCATTAAGATTTCTGGTGAACCTGTTCCTAAGAATCCACCGACCATAATGGTCATTCCGTCTTTAACGCCTGCAACTGCTTCATCTGCAGTTATTACTTTGTTAATCATTTTAACGTCACCTTTCTATTTCATATTTTAATTAAACAAATTAAACTAAACCAACTATTAGGAAACCACCACAAACAACAATTCCTACAAAGAATAACGTAACTAAACAATACCCCATAATGTCTCTCGCTGAGAGCCCTGCAATACCAAGTGCTGGTAATGCCCAGAATGGCTGAATCATATTAGTCCACGCATCTCCCCATGCAATAGCCATTCCGGTAATTGATGGGTCAACTCCTAATGTTTGCCCTGCCGGCATCATAATCGGACCTTGTACAGCCCATTGTCCTCCGCCAGAAGGAACAAAGAAGTTTACGATACCTGCTGAAAGGAATGTAAATAGTGGGAATGTTGACTGATTAGATATTGATACAAAACCATTACTAATTACTGCTGCAAGAGATTCACTAGCCTCCGGAGCATATGTCATCATACCCATAATTCCTGCATAAAAAGGGAACTGAAGTATTATTCCAGCTGCGCCTTTAGTAGCATCGGAAATTGCTCTTACGTAATTAATTGGTGTTTTATGGCAAATTATACCTAACACTAGGAATATAAAATTAACGATATTTAAAGTAATATTAAATCCGTTATTCATAAAATAATATATTAAATAAACTACACCTGCTATTGATATAACACCAGATGCAATTGCACTGTTCTCGATTTTTTCTGCCGGTGTAACCGGAGCTTTATACTCTATAGCTTCGTCTATCAACAAGTTAGGATCAACTACAACTACTTGATCGTGACTTGGATGCATTTTCGCATTAATAAATGGTAGACAAACTAGTATTACTAAAATCATAATTATATTGTATGGAGCGAATATTGTCATAGAAGTTGATATAGCTTCAGTAACTGCTCCACCTGTAGCTGCAGCCAAAGCTTCTTCGCCTGGCGTTGCTAAGGCTAATGGAATAGAACCAGAAAATCCTGCATGCCAGATTACGAAACCCGAATATGCAGATGCGATAAGTAAACGATAGTCAATACCTTTTACCTGTCTTGCAATTTCTTTAGCTAAAATAGCTCCTACTACTAGTCCAAACCCCCAGTTAATCCAACATGCAATAAGCGAAAAGAAAGTCACTACTATAATCCCCTGTACCGGTGATTTCGCTAATGATGCAATCTTTGCCACAACTTTTTTTATTACTGGTGCATTAGCAAAGGCGTTACCTAATACTAATACTAAGGCCATCTGCATTGAGAATGCTAGAAGATTCCATACTCCTCCACCCCAAGCATTAACCAATTCAATTGGACCTGCCCCTGTTGCTGGGATAGCAGCCACGAATACAATAACAGTTAAAATGATGCAGAAAATAAATGGATCTGGCAAATACCTATTTACCAAATGTACGCATCCGTTGGACAATTTTTTAAACATTTTACACCTCTCAATATAATTATAATTTTGCATAGTTAAAAATTTAACCATGTTCGCCATCATTATAATCCCGAAATGTAAAATTGTCAAACTTTTGTCACAATTAATACAATTTAAATTCATTTAATGATAAGGGCAATAGCTAAATAGCTACCGCCCTCCAATTAACTTTTATTGCAAAGGCTAAGATTTTTCTTAGATTCTGCCTCTCTTAACAATTTCAGTCGCAATGTATGACATTACGTGTTCTGCATATGTGTGAGGACCGAATCCAACATCATATCCTATTTCCTGTGCTAATTCATATAAGAATCCGTTTTCAATTTCTGGATCCATTTCAAATGCGTGAGCAAGTCCCATCTGTTCTTCTTTAATGTTAGCAAGTACTGCGAACTGTTCATTACCTTTTAGCGATCAGAAATGTTAGCTTTATCCTTCCAACCTCTCTTTTCAACTTCTTGCATGATGTAGGACATTACGTGCTCAGCATATTTTCCTGGGCCGAAACCTGCATCGTAACCTAATTCTTGTGCAAGTTCGTGAGAAATACGAGGACCACCACAAATTAAAACAACCTTTTCTCTAAGACCTTCAGCTTCAAGAAGTTCAACCATCTTAGTTAAGTTCATGATATGAATATCTTTTTGTGTTACTGTTTGTGATACTAATATTGCATCAGCATTAACTTCCTTAGCCTTTGCGATAAGTTTTTCGCAAGGAACCTGTGAACCCATGTTATATGGGACTACATGCTTAAATCTTTCAAGACCGAAGTGTCCGTGGAATCCTTTCATTTGAATGATAGCATCGATACCTACTGTATGTGCGTCAGATTCAATTGATGCTCCAACTACTACAATATCTCTACCGATATTTTCACCAATCCATTCTCCACATTCAACTCTGTCTAACACATTACCCTCAACCTTAGGTACTTTGATAGCTGTGTAATCGATTGTTTGTTGAGCTGCTCCGTAAGCTACAAAGAAAGTAAATCCAGGAGCTAATTCGTGATAATATGTTATGCTTGGTTCATCAAAACCAAGTTTCTTTATATATTGCTTAGCACATTCTTCTGCTTCTTCACCATAAGGAACAGGAAGTGTGAAAGCCATTTCTACTTTACCGTCGTTTAATGTGTCACCATAAGGTTTTACACATGTTAAGTCAGCTTTTGTTACTGCTGTTTTATTTTCTGACATTTAAGCCACCTCCTTATTTATGTTCCATGAATCTTTTTGTGAATGGGTTGAAGTAATTTTCGCCTCTTGCGCATACGCCTTCAAGACCGTGTCCACCGTCTTTTGGACGCTTAACTCCACCGAACTTACCTTTTTCGATAGTTGAGAAAAGTCCTTCTTCTTCAACTTCTGCAAGCAGTGCGTCAGCTTTTTTAAGAACGTCTTGTGCACGGCTTTGGATGATACCATCCTTCTTAAATTCAACTTCTTCACCGATATGCTTACAGTTGTTGAAAATGTATTGAGCATTTTCAATTGAAAGATATCTATCATGCATATGAGGTGTGTGGATAGCTTCTGTAAGCATACCCTGTAATAATAATGACTGTTGTGACCAAATTGCTACTAAGTTAAATAAAGCATCTTGGATATGTCCTTTAAAGATGTTACCAGTCATGAACTTTGTAGGTGGCATGTATTTTAATCTTGCCTTAGGGAAGATTTCTCTTGCCATAATAGCCTGTGATAATTCAAGTAAGAATCCGTCTTCAGTGTTAGGATCCATTTCGAAAGCGTGGCCTAGACCCATTTGTTCTTCCGGAATGTTAGCTAATACTGCGAACTGTTCGTTGATAAACTGAGATGCTGTAACTGTATGAGCTGCTTCTACAGCGTCGTCAGTTGTTAAGTAGTTATCTTCACCTGAGTTGAAGATAATACCACAGTATCCGATGATAACTCTTGACATGAACTGGTCAACAAGAGTTCTCTGCATGTTGATATCTCTGAATAGGATTCCGTAGATAGCGTCATTAAGCATAACGTCTAATCTTTCTAATGCTCCCATTGCAGCGATTTCTGGCATACACATTCCTGAAGAGTAGTTACATAATCTGATGTATCTTCCAACTTCTTCACCAACTTCGTCAAGAGCTTTTCTCATGATTCTAAAGTTTTCCTGTGTAGCATATGTTCCACCGAAACCTTCTGTTGTAGCACCGTAAGGTACATAGTCTAATAGAGACTGAGCTGTTGTTCTGATTACAGCAATAATATCAGCACCCTGACGAGCTGCAGCCTGAGCCTGAACAACGTCTTCATATATGTTACCAGTAGCTACGATAACATATAGATAAGGTTCTGGACCTGATCCAATTCTATCAAGATATTCTTGACGTTTTGCCTTTTGCATATCAATCTTTTTGAAAGTTTCATTGATTGCAGGCTGTAAAGCTTCTTCTGCTTCTTCTTTAGTGCATGTTGGAAGTTTGGTAATCTCTAACTTTCCTTGTGCAATATCCTCTGCGATTTCCTGTGGTGTTTTGCCAGTTTGAACGATGGCATTACCAATCCAGTAAGCAACTCCAGTAGAAAGAGCGCCAGCTTCTTTGATGTGGTCAACTACTACGTTTGGAAGTGGGTTATCAACGTCATCCACTCCGTCTACACCCAATAACCTTAAGATTGTTCTTTCAGTAGAAACTGTAGTGTGTCTTGCTATGAAATCTTGCATATCCTTAGCGATATTCTTTGCATGATTACGAGCACTGTCAACAACCTTAAAGTCAAGATTTAATTTGCTTTTCATCCTTTTTCTCCTTATTTAATATATTTTTTCGCCCCATCAATTATCTCAGAGCTTATACCAAGCATCTTTGCAATATTAAGGGCATCCTTAGGTACTTCACCTTTTTGTTCTACTCTACATAGCCTATAATCCATGTATTTGGAAATTATATTTATCCTATCACGACGGTTAGCATATTTGATTTCTCTGTCCAAAAGTGTAAAATCTGCATTCGCTAAACCTATAACTTGCATATTTACTACGCCTTCTTTCTCAGTTACAGTCTCAAAATGTGTCGTAATTAAGGAAATATACGGTTTTAACATGAGATAATCTACAATGGATTTTGTCAAAGCTAAACCTTCAACAGGGTTAGTTCCACTTGCAATCTCATCTACTAAAATAACAGAACGGTCTCTGCCATTATCTAAAATTTCTTTTAGCTCTTCCATTTCTGAACCAAAAGAGGATAGACCACGTTCAACGGACTGGCTGTCACCTATTAAAATCTGCATGTAGTTGGATAAACCAATCTTTGCCTTTTTAGCAGGAACGAAAAATCCGTATTGTGCCATAATTGCTATCTGTCCTGCGAGCTTAAGGGAAATCGTCTTACCTCCCATATTCGCTCCTGTGATACAAGTAACTCCATCCTTTAATGCAATGGAAATCGGGCAAAATTCCTTGCCCTTAGACTTAAGAATTCCTTCTACCTGAAGGTTTCTACCATCTTCATATTCTATAATATGTTCCTGAACAATCTCAGGCTTAGATAAATTTCTATTTATTGCATAAATTCCACGGGCCATGGCTAACTCCAATTGGCCGATGGTTTCACAGTTCTTTAAAAGCTTATCCCTGTGTTTTGAAATCTTCTGTGAAAGAACTTCTCTTATTCTATCTTCTTCAGACTCTATTTCCATATTCAACTTTTCCATTGTCTCAGTGAACTTATGAACTTCTTCCGAAGGCTTAAGCTGGAATGTCACACTCATGTAGTCTTGATCTTTTTCTTCTAATTCACTTAGAGCTTTTATCTTTTCAAAATCCGGATGAGATCTTGCAACTACAATGTCAAACTTAGGTGTCAACTGAACTCCATGTTGTCTTCTAAGCTCTTCCCTTGCTTTCTTTTGAACACGCCTAATCTCAAGCTCATATTCTCTTTTTTTCTTTCTATAATCACCTAACAGTGAACTGAATTCATCATATATATAGAAAGTATTCAATCTATCTTTTCTCGGATCAAGTTCATCTAATAAGTCCTCTGTATCTTCGAGAATATACATTTCAGGAACATAATGAACTCCATTCTTTTCATTTTCTTTTAAGAAATTGACTTCTTCCTCTAAAGAATCTTCATCATCTGAAGTACTGCTGTCCTTAACCTGCTTAATGCAGTGACAGCTTACATAGTCTCCTACTTCCTTGAATTTTGTCAACTTTAAAAGTTGTCTCATTTGTAGTAACAGAGATTTTATCTCATAAATTTCAACAACTGAAAGCACAGAGTTTTCGCTTCTTGAAATAGTATTAGAAGAATCCTTAATCTCCATGAATACCTCTTGAATTTTATCCTTTAAAATCGGGTTTTCCTTGACAAAGCCAATCATTTCGTCGATACGATTAAGTTCGTCTCTTAGAGCATCTTCTTCTCCTGGGAAAAAAGGTCTCATTTCCTTTAAGGCTTTCTTACCAAAGGGTGAAATCACATCCATCTTCAGCATAACATAATCCAAGCCGGTCTCTCGTCTTGTCTTAACATTAGATAATCTTCTGTTTGCACCGTCTAACATAATTACATCCTTACATCAATTACTGGGATATCCGGAATTGCTTTTTCCATCTCCTCTAATAAAAGTCGATTATCAAAAGTATATCCTAAAGGCGCCCAAGGGTTTACAGTTATTAATGCAATCTCAATTTTCTTGAGAACTCTTGGTTTAAAACCTTTTTTTCTAAATTTACCCCAGTCCATAGGGTTAATAAATATTTTTGTAGGGTCCTTTAAAACAAACTGTACTTGTTTAAGTTTTTTAGGACTTATATCTGAAATTACACTGTTAGTAAATGCCCCCGGAATATATACATGAGTAGTATCTTCAGTAATTGCTTCATCAATATCTCTCGCTGCTCCTAATCCGGTTACAAGGTCAAGTTTCTTAAATTCTCCCTTAGCATTTATTATCATAATCTTATCGTCAAAATTATTATTTTCAATTGCAATTCTTTGCGGCCCATCTTCTAATTCATCTGTGCCATAAAGATGCACTACATGTGCTGTTTCTTCCACCACTTTACTTATTTTACGGGAAAGTACAGCTCCTGTTGCAAGTATGATTGCATCTGATGTATCCGGTGATGCTATTGTTTTTCTATCTATGGCACCATCTATCATGACTAAATCACATCCTGCTTCTAGCATTTCATCACAAAGAAGCTTCTGCTCCTTATTAATTACAGGGCCTGCAACTTGTACATAGCCTGCTTCTCTAACTCTACATATAAGTAGGGTTCCTATTGCCGTAGAGTAATTTGTCCTCTTTACAATTTCTAAACCTGCGTCAGATAGTTCATACAACAGAGAGGGAACCGCCACTAATGTGTCTACATCTAAGTAAACTCTTGGCTTTTCTGTACCTGTAACTAAATCCTGTGTTTCTCCATCTCTACCTGTTGAAGTAATACCTAATCGAACGCCTTCATCCATTGCTTCTTCTATGAGGTAATTTAGCGCAGTTGTCTTACCTGCATTTTTCGCCATTCCAACTATAGACAAGGTTT
Source organism: Anaerovoracaceae bacterium (assembly GCA_040307645.1). Taxonomy (GTDB): domain Bacteria; phylum Bacillota; class Clostridia; order Peptostreptococcales; family Anaerovoracaceae; genus JAVXAG01. The sequence goes on from JAWRJF010000096.1 coordinate 38,440, forward strand.
TGTATTTTTTTGCCAATTCTGACATTGTTGCCATAATATGCTCCTTTTAAACATTCCTTGACTTACGTATAAATCTTGCAGTTATTTTAAAGTTTGGAAGGCTATTTGCAGCCTCCCAAACATAAATTTATTTTTCTAGGAACTTACAAATTAGTGAGTGTTTCTTTCATGTCTAGCTAAGTTTGAAGGTTCCATTGATTTGATTTCTAAACCTTCACCTAAAGCAGAAACTCCCTGGTATTTGTAAGTCTTCTTGCCTGTGCAGTAGTCACAGTTACATTCTAATTCTGGAAGATGTGGTTCTGTATAAGTAGTAATTACACCTTCGTAGTTTCTCAAGATTACCTTGTTAGGAGTCTGAGAAATGATATACTGTGGCATTACTGGAGTCTTACCACCACCACCAGGAGCGTCAACTACGAATGTAGGTACTGCATATCCTGATGTATGTCCTCTTAGACCTTCAATGATTTCGATACCTTTAGCAACTGAAGTTCTAAAGTGTTCGATACCAATTGATAAGTCACAGATGTAGATGTAGTAAGGTCTTACTCTGTTCTTAACTAATTTCTGAACTAATTCTCTCATGATATGTTTACAGTCATTAACTCCTCTTAAAAGTACTGACTGGTTTCCAAGAGGAACACCTGCATCTGCAAGCTTTCTGCAAGCTTCAGCAGCTTCTTCAGTTAATTCGTTTGGATGGTTGAAGTGAGTGTTTAACCAGATTGGATGATATTTCTTTAACATTGCGCAAAGATCATCTGTAATTCTCTGAGGCATTACAACTGGTGTTCTTGAACCGATTCTAACGATTTCTACATGAGGAATCTTTCTTAGTTCGCTGATGATGTATTCTAATGTTTCATCTTCAACACAAAGAGCATCTCCACCTGAAAGAAGAACGTCTCTTACAACTGGTGTTCTTCTGATGTAATCGATACATGCATCGATATCTTCTCTTGATCTAGCTCCGTCAGTTTCTCCTGCAAGTCTTCTTCTTGTACAATGTCTGCAGTACATTGAGCACTGGTCAGTGATTAAGAATAAAACTCTGTCTGGATATCTATGAGTTAAGCCAGGAGCTGGAGAGTCAGCGTCTTCGTGAAGTGGGTCTGCATCATCTGCTTCTGATCTGTGCATTTCAGCTAATGTAGGAACTGCCTGCATTCTTACTGGATCTCTTGGATCGTCTGGATCCATTAATGATGCATAGTAAGGAGTAATACCTACTCTGAAACCGCCCATAACTTTTTCAATATCAGCTTTTTCTTTTTCTGTAAGGTTAACAACTGCACAGATATCTTCTACTGTTGAAAGTCTGTGAGAAACCTGCCAATGCCAGTCGTTCCACTGTTCATCTGTAACATCCTTGAATAAAGGAATGTCTTTCCAATTTCTTCTTGCCATAATAATTCTCCTTTTTATTATTAATTATTACAATAATTATTAAGCATATAACTCAGAGAATAAGTTTCTTAACTTATCATTTTCTCTTAAGCACTGTAATGTGATTTCTGCATGGCCTTTAGTGTATCCGTTACCGATAACCATATCGATATCTTTACCAACACCTTCAGCACCAAGAGCTGCTTTAGTGAAGCTTGTAGCCATTGAGAAGAAGTATACAATACCTTCATCTTTACAGCAAAGGATTGATGACATTTCTGTGTTTTCGATGTTTACTACGTTAATTACTAGGTCTGCTAATTTTCCGTCTGTAGCTTCCATGATTTTATTGTATAGGCCAACTGCATCTGTTGCGTCTGCAATCATGTATTCGTCAGCAACGTCAACGCTCTTAGCTCTGTTAATTGATCTTTCGAAACCGTCTACGCAGATTACTTTACCAGTAACTCCAGCTCTCTTCTTTGCTTCATATAGGCAAAGGATACCAGCTTTTCCGCCGCCACCGATTACAACTACAGTGTCGCCAGGCTTTACTAATTTAGCAGTCTGAGCAGGAGCTCCTGCAACGTCTAATGCTGATAATGCAAGACCTTCTGGAATATCATCTGGAAGAACTGCATAAAGTCCACTCTGGAATAAGATAGCCTGTCCTTTTACGTCAACCTGGTCAATTTCTGGTCTAACGTCAGTGATTTCTTCTACCTTTAGTGGAGTAAGTGATAAAGATACTAATGTAGCAACCTTATCTCCAACTTTTAATTCACCTTCAAAGTTAGGTCCGATTTCTTTAACAGTACCGATTAACATTCCGCCGGATCCTGTCCATGGGTTTTTATGTTTACCTGTTTTTTCGATAATGTCAAGAATAGTAGCTTTGATTTTTTCAACATCTCCGTCTGCTCTTCTTGAGATTTCAGTAAATGATGCTGAGTCAATATTTAAAGTCTGAACATCAATAAGAACCTCATTATCGTAAATTTCCATAGTGTTGTCAATAACATCTGCTGGTTGTGGTAATACTCCCTTTGGAGAAATTACTCTGTGTGTACCATAAGGGCATCCTTTTTTCATAATTACATCCTCCTAAAAATCATTTAAATATATGTAAACTTATGCTTTAGCATAACTCTAACCAAATACATTATATAGCAAATAGTTTTTTGTGTCCACTCTCAAGACGGTCTCCGAACCCAATCACCGAAAAAATATTTAGGCGAACCGTTTTGTGTTCGAACGGTAAATTGCTCGAACCAGTTATGGTTCGAGCATTAAATAGAGGTTTATTACGCTTTTATGCGCGAAAAGATTTTATGATATTTTTTCATTATCATGTATCTTAACAATGCAAAGGCCGTGCCAACTTGTCTGTCTACATTTTCAGCCTTTTGCAGGCCTTCCCCTCTTATGCCTCGAACCGTTTTGTGTTCATGTCAGATTTTGGCGAACTGTTTTGTGTTCAAAACTATTAAAGTTGATATTTTTTCTTTTTTCTTACTAGTTGAGTCTGACTAATTCCTACGGCCTTTGCGGCTTTTCTTGTGCTTCCATATTTTTCGCAAGCATACTTTAATATATTTTTTTCGAAGTTTTCCACCATGCTTTCAAGATTTATGTTTTGTTCCTCATCACCAGGATCCATAGAGTCAGAGCTGGTAGTCTCGAATATCTCTGCGTGCAATTCCTTCATAACGTCAAATAATGTTATGTTTTCTCCTTTTGCAGCAATTATTAATCTTTGGACTATATTTTCAAGCTCTCGTATATTACCCGGCCAGTCACATTGTTTCAAGTAGTCGATAGCATCTTCATCAATTCCTCTTTTTATGGAGAATTTTTCACTGTAAATCTTAAGGAAGTGTCGAACAAGTGCCGGTATGTCGCCTGTTCTCTCACTTAAGCTAGGCACTCTTATTCTCACCACGTTTAGTCTGTAATACAAGTCTCGTCTAAAGCTTCCCTCTTCAATAATATCTTCTAAATCCCTGTTGGTTGCAGAAATTATTCTTACATTTGTTTTTACAGGTTTTACTCCCCCAACTCTAAAAAATTCACCGTCTTGAATAACTCTTAACAGTTTAGCCTGCATGTCCAGGGAAAGTTCCCCTATTTCGTCTAGAAATATTACACCATTATCGGCAAGCTCAAAGTATCCTTTTTTACCATTAGGGCTAGCACCTGTAAAGGCTCCTTTCTCATATCCAAAAAACTCCGATTCCAGTAAAGATGGTGAGATAGACGCGCAGTTTACTTTTATAAACGGAGCGACTTTCCTGCTACTGTTTTTCTGAATTATATTAGCAACCTTTTCTTTTCCGACTCCCGTTTCCCCCGTAATCAGGACATTGCAGTCATATTTTGATACCGACAGCATTTCATCAAGAACTGCCGCCATAGCTCGGCTTTCACAAACAAAGTCTTCCAACATGGTCTGCCTCTGCCCCGACGCCTCAATCAGCCTAGTCTCACGGTTAATAGGATAGGCAGGGTCGTCATATATGGTAAGGTTAGAAGATGTTGCCCCTTTTATATAAGGGTCAAGTTCCCTTACCAAATCAATGTCGAATTCGTCGTAAGCTTCAAGATACCCGTCTGCGCATCTTATATCCAGCTGCCTCGAAATTGATTCCGTTATGTAAAGCGCAATGTTATAGTTGTTTATAAGATTTGCAAAGACAACGGTACCTCCTGACTTAGTAGCCAGGATATTTATAGTTTCCGCCCCCGGAATATCAGCACAGTTAACAGAAACATCAAAAAGAGAATCCGCATTAAGTTTTTCAATACAATCCATAGGTTTTAGAATATCCAAATAGTGTATTTCGCTAAAGGTAGAAGATAATAATTCGTCTATTGTTTTTCCTTTTACAACCAGATCGGTTTTTTTATCTAACAAGCAAACGATTTCCGCTCCATGTTTAGCTACTTTTCGTATTGCATATCCAAATAGAAGGTTACTCATCAAGTTGTTTCCAACAATCAAAAACTTCTTTTTACCAACGGCAATATTACTTATTCTATAAAGCGTCCCCGACTCATTTAAGGTAAACAACAGCAAGTCGGTAGGAACTCCCTGGGGTTTTCTTACCAGAGGTACCTCGGAATATAAAACCGCATAACCCTCCACTTCTATTTGGCCAAAAGCCTTATCAATAGATGTTATTTTCGATATATATATTGGAACAGATGCCAAAGATGCGTTACAAACTACTTCTTCTCCAGGCTTTAGATTTTTTTTATTATCAAATTTACTGCCCACTTCGTCAACAACGCCGTAAAACAATCCTCCTGTATCCGTTACAGGGTTATGTAATTTCCCCCTCTTTATTACAATATCTATTATCTTTTGTTTTATTTTTTCTTCATTATTATTTACTTCCAGACAAATTTGTTTAAAGCTTGTTCCTTCCAAGTGTATCCTTTTTATATTTACTTTTATTTCTTCAGGTGTTATCACTCTGCTATTATCTAAGCGCCACGCAGATGTCGGTAACACATGCTGAGGCTCTAATACTCTATTAGTACCATAATTGTGGGTCATTTTCTGTTCGCTCCTTTTTTATCTGAACATAATTCGGTTCACATTTTTCGTCATTTCAATGATAACCCATTGGCACATATTTTGCAATATTAATTATAGGTGTTTACAATCATAAAGAATACTTATATAATAATTGTTGACACAAGTTTATAATAATTAATTTAAGGAGATTTATAAAATGGAAGAAAAAGTAACATCATTAATCAGAGTTAGAATGTCAGCTAAAGACGCTCATTACGGTGGAGAATTAGTAGATGGAGCTCATATGGTACATCTTTTCGGAGACGTAGCTACTGAACTATTAATTAAATTAGACGGAGACGAAGGTTTATTCTGTGCTTATGACAACGTAGAATTCTTAGCTCCTACTTATGCTGGAGACTACATTGAAGCTTACGGAGAAATTACAAAGATCGGTAATTCTTCAAGAAAAATGAAGTTTGAAGCAAGAAAAGTTATCGTTTCAAGAAAAGACATCAACGCATCAGCTGCTGATTTCTTAGAAGAACCAATTGTAGTTGCTAGAGCAACTGGTACTTGCGTAACTCCAAAAGAATCAAAGAGAAAATAGTTTCTCAATGACCCATATTGAAAATATGGAACAATTGGACAAACTAAAAAAATAACTTTCTGGACGCTAAAATGCGTCCAGTTTTGCTATTTAATCTCAGTGAAATAAGCCAGCTATACACTCTAGCTCTGGTAAAAATTATTTCACCCACCAAACATTTATTATTAACAGTTCTTTAAGTATTCAACTTCTTCACGAGTTAACTTTCTATAATGGCCTACTCTTAAATGTCCTAATTTTAGATCACCAATAGCAATCCTTTCCAGTTCTTGAACAGGGTTGCCCACAGCACTAAACATCTTGCGCACCTGCCTATTCTTGCCCTCTGTAATAGAAATTTCAACAATAGTTGAACGTTGTGTACCTTTTATAATATTAACTATGGCCTTAGAGGTAACGAAACCTCCAATATCTACACCTTTTCGAAGCTTTACAACTTTTTCGTTTGATAAAACACCAGCCACCCTTGCTCTATAAGTCTTAAAGACATGATGCTTTGGATGGGTCAATCTGTATGCCAGATCACCATCATTGGTCATTATCAAGAGCCCGGAAGTGTTGTAATCAAGCCTCCCCACAGGGAACAGTCTGGCATCAATGTCCGAAACAAGTTCCATAACCGTAGGTCTTTCCTTCTCATCAGAAGAAGTAGTAATGTAGCCAAGAGGCTTATTTATAATTACGTACTCCTTCTTTTCTTTATATTCAATTAGCTTCCCGTTAACCTCAACAGTATCTTTTTCTAAAACGTCATAACCGGGAGACTTCATCACTACACCGTTTACCCTAACATTTCCATTTTCTATTAACTCATCAGCTTTTCTTCTGCTGGCAATCCCTGCCTGCGCAATGTATTTATTAATTCTCATAACATCTCCATCATCTGTAAAAAATTCTTATACTAATACTACCATTACTAAATGCTATTGTAAATATTAGCAAGACCACTTTCTGCAATTCTCTTTTCAATTACTCCTTTATCAGTTGTGTAAAGATTCTTCTCCTTCATATAATCAAAAAATTCATCTCCGGCAAAAGTAAATCTTTTAAACAATCCCTCTTCAGTTTCTATTTTCTCATTGTTATACTTTATTATACTGCCAATTGCCGTGGTCTCCGGTAACTCTAATAGTTTTATATCCTTTGCCATTCTTGCGGCATTATGGCCGGCTAGGCTTCCCGTGGAAATAGCCTCTGTATGTCCTACGAATAAACCACATTTTTCACCACCACAAAAAAGATTTTCAACGCCCTTTACCTTAAGGTAATCATCACGCTCTGCCACAGCCATGTATCTTATTGAATTCCCTTTGCCTCCAGCATATGGATCAGCAAATCTTACATTCTCAAAACCCTCCACCTTCCTCAAAGCTTCAAGTTCAAAGAAAGGTGTCATCATCTTAGCAAACCCTGTATCTATCAATATGATATTTTCCGCATAAGGGTCTAAAGCATACTGTTTGCAGACCTTGACGTTGAGTTTCTTCCTGTTTATCATTTCTTCAGGCAATGGCACCACTGCAAAACCCTTCTTTTTTAGTTGGTTCTGAATACTCTTCGATAAAGTCTTCTTCTCAAGTTTAGATGAACCGCTAAAGGCCCCTAGCTTGCCATCTTTTCTCATTCCGGCAAAATCAGTACCTCCAGCTCTTTCGGATATGCTTACTCTAGGGCCAAATGCCGGACACCTAAGTATACACATGCTGCAACCATTTCCATTTTCAAGGCAATTTCCCATAGGCCCTGTGGTTCCTGTACAGTCAACAAAGACATCTCCTTTTATGATTTCACCATCTTCTAAAACTAAAGCCTCTATTATGCTACCCTTGTCAGATTTCATTACATCTATTACTCTTTTACATAATCTACACTGGATACCCATACCATGTAAAAGCCTCCTGACTTCAGGCTCCACCTTCAGTACATCATAGAAACTAGCATGCTTGTGTCCAGGGAAATCCACGTTTTTGTGAGTAGCAAAAGAGTCAGTTATATTAAATAACTCCGATGCCCCCATGAAAACATTTTCCTCAGTGGCAGTATACCTTCCATTATTTCTCATAATGCCACCTACATTACCTAGACCAAGTAATAAATCCGTCCTCTCTAGAAGAATTACCTCTTCTCCACTTTTCCTTGCGGATATTGCAGCTGCACATCCTGCCCAACCTCCACCGACTATAATAATTTTACACATAAAAATACCTCCCTATGATACCTATATAAAGATATTCTCAAAGGGAGGAAATCTTTCCACTTTATTTTTCCATTTGGGCAATTTGCATCATAATAGCACATTCGATTCTTTTTTTGAACAATTTACAGCCATATTCATAAACGCCCTGGACTGAACCTGTTGCATGGTATGCATTGGCTGCACATCCACCGCTGCAATATAGTCTAGCCCAACAATCTCTGCACTCTTCTCTTGAATAAACGTTACACATCTTAAATGCGTCTCTTGTTTCTTCGTTGGTCACACCTTCCCAGATGTCACCCATTTTATATCTGTCATCTCCAACAAATTGATGACATGGATATAAGTCACCCCATGGAGTAACAGCAAAATACTCAGTTCCGGAACCACAACCTGATATTCTCTTATAAATACATGGCCCATGGGTAAGGTCTATCATATAGTGATAAAAGGTAAAGCCTTTGCCCTCGGACTTTCTTTTTATCATTTCTTTGGCTAATATCTCATATTGCTCAAAAATTTTAGGCAGATCCTCTTCCGTTAAGGCATAGGGATCATTTGGTTCGCATACAACAGGTTCCATGGATAGTTCAGTGAATCCCATATCTGCCATATGGAAAATATCCTCAGTGAAATCTACATTATTATGAGTAAAGGTTCCACGCATATAATAATCTTTTCCGCCTCTTGATTCTACCATTTTTTTAAATTTAGGCAAAATAATATCGTAGCTTCCTTCGCCATTTACTGTTTTTCTAAGGTGATCATGTATTTCTTTTCTGCCGTCAAGACTTAATACAACATTATGCATTTCTTTATTGGCAAATTCTATTACATCATCGTCTATTCCAACACCATTGGTTGTAAGTGTAAATCTAAAATTTTTATTATGTTTTTTTTCTAAACTTCTTCCGTACTTTACGGTTTCTTTTACAACCTGCCAGTTCATTAGAGGTTCTCCTCCAAAAAAGTCAACCTCAAGATTTACTCTATCCCCGGAATTTTCTACCAGGAAATCCAATGATCTTTTGGCAGTTTCAATACTCATCAACCCTCGCTGGCCATTGAAGTTGCCCTGGCTGGCAAAACAGTAACTGCAGTTTAGATTACAAGTATGTGCCACATGAAGGCAAAGAGCTTTAACCTCCGTGTGTCTATTCTTAAGATCGTATGCGTTAGGCTCATAGATATCTTCAGTAAACAGTTTTCTCTGGGCTTTTAACTCCTCAATATCGTCAAATACTTCTAAGAGTTCTTCTCGGTTAATCTCTTCTAAATCTTTATACTTGTCCAACATTTTTGAAATAATCGTTTCTTTTTTTTCTTCACAAAAAAGTTGGATGATGTCATATGCCACATCATCCACACAATGTACTGAACCACTATAAACGTCTAACACTATATTAAATCCATTTAATTTATACTGATGTATCATTTAGTTCGCTCTGCTGTTCTCGCATTCCTGGTTTGCAACTCCACATGAAGTCTTGCAAGCTGACTGGCATGATGTCTGGCATTCTCCGCATCCGCCGTTTTTAATGCTCTTTTCTAAGTTTCTTGTTTCTATTGTCTTAATTCTTTTCATATCTTTCATCTGCCTTTCTGTATAATTAATTACAATACAAACATCTTACATATTTTCTTTTAAATTGTCAAGTAGGGCTTTTGCAGCTATGTACGGTCCTTCCAAAAGCATCCACAAAAGTGCAAGCACCACAAATACCCTCACCGCAGCACATATTTGCATGATTAGGTTTTACTACCCTTCCTCCTGCGGCGTCTTCAATAATCTCACTATAATATGGCGATGCTAGTGCAAAAAAGTTAGTTCTATTATCTTTTTCCTGACGGATTAAGGTTTCAATTAATGACTGGTGTTTTCTGAAATCAATATAATAAAGGTTTTCTACGGGGAGTTTCCCAAAATAATCCTTCATGAAGTCTAAGGTTATTTTTTCTGTATCAATAAAAGAATATAGATTATTACGCTCATCTCTACTCATTCTTTCTAAAATACTATAAAACGGTGCAATAGCAATGCCTTTTGCCAATAAGACTGTCTTGCCTGCATCTTCGTAAAGTCGCGATAAACCAACTAATCCACTGCGGTAAACACCTCTTATGCTAAGAGCCTTTGTTGCCTTAAATATATCGTCTGACTTAGGCCCACTCTTATTTACAGCAATATGTATCTGTCCTTTAGAAATATCTGTTTTTAAAACCGATATAGGCATATCGAAATCTCTAGAAGCACCAACGCACCTTGCAAATACAAATGAACCTACGGCCTTAGCTCTCTGCGCCAGGCTTCTCCCAACCTCTAGAACGAAAACTATAAAATTTTCATCATATATTATTTTATCCACTATTGGTGCTACAATTTCTTTTCTTACAGTAAACACACGCCCTTGATTTTGAGATAGCTCATTATATATACAAACACCGCTCCACTTACATTGATTACAATCTTTACCTTGTAGTTTTGCACATTCAATGCACGCGCTGCACGTAGCCAATCTGCAAGGGCAGTTCCCAGTTCCTACATCCACACAATTGTACTCATTTTTCATCGCCATTTTTTTCACACCCCATCATTTCAAATCCATAATCCATGAGCCTATATGCATCATTAAACCAGTCCCCATCAGATAGGACTACGCATATCAGCTCTACATCCTGACGTTTTGCAGAAGCTACTAGGGTCCTCCCTGATTTTTTTGTAAATCCAATTTTTATGCCTGTAGCTCCATCATATTGATAAACCGTCTTATTTTTATTGCTATAATTTTTCCAACTTTTGGCTCTTACTATTTTTCTAAAATTACGGTTTCTCATGGCAATCTGTGATATCTTGCAAAGGTCTTCTGCGGTTGTATAGTGTTCTTCATCAAACAGCCCTGTAGGGTTCATAAAATGTGTGTTTCTTAGTCCAAGTTCTTTTGCGGTTTCGTTCATTTTATCTACGAAATTCTCTAAAGTTCCCCCGAGAGTTATGGCTATTGTTGTTGCTGCATCGTTTCCCGACCTTAACATCATGCCATACAGAAGTTCTCTTATAGTAATCTTTTCTCCAGCCTTAAGATATATAGACGATCCCTCAATGTTGGTTCCCTCTTTTGGAATAACAACCTGTTGATCTAAGTTTGCGCCAAGATCTTTACATATGTTTAACGCAACCAAAGCTGTCATTATTTTAGTGGTACTTGCAGGATAAGCCTTCTCTGCTGATCTTTTTTCATAAAGAATTTCTCCGGTTTTCCCGTCAGCCAATATGGCTTCTCCTGCTGAAACGGCAGGAATCGATGCCGAAGTCTGGTTAACATCCGGTTCTTCTAACAGTAATACATAGATAAAAAAGCCTAATAATAAGCCTATTATTATGGGTATAATATATCTTTTTTTCATAATAAAACTCCTATGAACATTTTACTGTTTCATAGGAGAAGTATTACAACTTTTTTTATTTTATTATTTTATATCCTGCATCTATATATTTTTTCTGAGAATATAGCTTATATTGTTCTTCTATGGCTCTCACCGGCTGATTTAAATCTTCTACTACGATTAAATGGCATTCTATATCTGTAGTAATAATATTAAACAGATCTTTCACCTCAGGTAGACTATAATACTTTAAGGTTTCATCATAAGAAGTTTTATCATCATAAAACTCATACTGCCATGTGACCAGCCTGCCTTTATATTTTTTAGTTACTAATACATCCTTAACAAAATTATAATTTGTATAACCACAGTCAACTATTATCTGTTCTTTATCGCTTTTGCCTAAAGACTCAATTTTTTCCTGTACCTTTTCAACTAAGTGAGGGCTACCACTATAATAATTTTTATCAATTTTGTATTCAGCTTGTTGCTTCTCACAAGAATAAAAACACGATACAAGCAAGAAAGTGAAGCATAACATTATTATCTTTTTCATTGCTGCTCCTCCTCAATCACTTCCAGAGCATCTTCCGGCATATGTTTTATTATTATTCTTTCTAGCATTCTAGTATCTACCGGCTTAGATAAGTAATCGGAAAAGCCCTTTTCCAGGTACTCTTCTTTAGCTCCTTTTACTGCATTTGCAGTTATTGCTATTACTGTGGAACTCCCGTTATCTCTGTAAAGTTCTTTGTTTTCCAATATGCAATTCAATGTTTCAATTCCGTCCATTCCCGGCATCATATGGTCCATAAAGATCATATGGTATTTCTTCTCTTTGCATTTTTCAAGAGCTTCTTCACCACTTAAAGCCACATCAACCTTTATCTCTGTAGGCTCTAATAGTTTTTTTAATATCTTGCAGTTTATCTCTTTATCATCTACAACCAGAACATTTAATCCCGGTGCCTTTATAGTGTTTTTATATCTTGGTTTAAAAAGAGCCTTATTGCCCGTTTTGTTTACTTTAATCGGTGTTGCATCAATTACTTTTTGAAGAACTGAGAAATACACCTCTGTTCCTTCTCCATATTTACTTTTTATTTCCAGCTTGCCGTCCATTAGCGCAAGTAAATTTGAAACTATACTCATTCCAAGGCCTGTTCCTTCGACATATCTATTTTTTGCTATGTCTACTCTCTCAAATGCCTTAGTTATTTTTGCTATGTCTTGTTCTTTAATACCTATTCCTGTGTCTGTTACACTACAGAAAAACTTTATAGTTTCACTGCTTATAATTTCACATCCTACATTAACAGTTACACTGCCCTCTTTAGTATACTTTATAGCATTTGAAATAACATTATTGAAAATCTCTTTTATTCGTAAATCATCACCATATAGACTAGACGGTAATCTTTTATCTACATTTACAAAAAAGGAAAGACCTTTAGCTTTTGCAACGGTTGAATGAGTATTCTTTATGTCTTCGATTATTTCTTCTACGGAATAAGGATGGTTTTCTATGGCCATTTTCCCTGCTTCTATTTTAGACATGTCCAAAATATCACTGATTAATCCAAGCAATGTCTTCCCTGCCGTACTTATATTTTCTGCATATTCCGTTATGTTTTCCGATGTGCTCTCCCTTAGTATTAATTCGTTCATACCAAGAATTGCATTTATCGGTGTTCTTATTTCATGAGACATAGATGATAAAAATTGTGACTTGGCCTTTGAAGCAACCTCTGCTTTATGTACTGGTTTAATTAATTCTTTTGTAAAAACATTGACATTTATTATACCTATAATAAGAGAAAGCAGCGACATTGCGCCAATATAAAACCTAATCAAATCGTAATATTCTCGATTCCATTGTTTTTCATCGATTCCTATTATTACATAATAATCCCCACTGTTTACTTTTGCTTTAAAAAATATTCTCTTATTATTATCATAATCTAGATTCCAAGTGTAGTTATCACCAGGTTTCTTAACAAGCTGCATCAACGGTAAATAAACTTGATTTTCAAACATATCCAATTTAGTATATTTACCATTTCTATACAGATATTTTTCATTAGGGTGGGTTACAATACCAAGGTTACTGTCAATTAACATAGCATAGCTGTTTTTCGGTAATGAAATGGAATCCATAACCGAGGTTATCTGGTTGGCATATAAATCAGCTGCAAGGACTCCCTTTAGTTTTCCATCTACAACTATAGCCTTTGAAACCGTTACTATATAATTTTTAGTATCCAAATCCAAATAAGGTGACTCGTAGTGAACTTCACCTGAAAGTACAGCTTTTTTATACCATGGACGTTGAACAAACTGAATCGTGCCATCGGGGACAAACCCATTAGTACATGCCATTTTATTATCAGGGTAAGTGAAATATAAGTCGCAAAAAACCTCATCGTCAAAAGCTTTCTTCATCTCGGTTAAATAATTTCTCAATAAATCTATATCAAAATCATTTTTAATAACAAGAGTCCGCGAAACACTTTCTACTATGGCACCCTTTTCACCCATCCAAGCGCTAATTTTTTCTGCATTAGTTGCTGCAATTTGCTGATAATTATTTATGCTTCTAGTTTCGATTTGTTTCTTGGAAAAAATAAAACCTATAATAGCCGTAGTAGATATACAGGCTATACAAATCAAACTTATTATTTTTATGAACTTTCTCTTGGTTTCCTTCACTACTATATCTCACTTCCTTTGTACGATTATTTTTCTAAATATTCGTCATAAGTACAAAGCTTATCAACCATTCCTTCTGGGGTAATGTCTATTATTCTATTTGCTACTGTTTGGATAAACTCATGGTCATGAGATGCAAAAAGAATATTTCCTTTAAAACTTATTAGGCCATTATTTACTGCTGTAATAGATTCCAAGTCTAAATGGTTGGTTGGTTGATCCAAAACCAATACATTAGACCCATAAAGCATCATCTTAGATAACATACATCTTACTTTCTCTCCTCCAGATAAAACCTTCACCTGCTTAAATACGTCGTCACCTGAGAATAACATTCTTCCAAGAAATCCTCTCATAAAAGTTTCTGTAGTTTCCGCTGTATACTGTGAAAGCCATTGGATTAAGTTATAATCACATTCATTAAAGAATTTAGAGTTGTCCATTGGGAAATATGATGTTGAAATGGTTGTTCCCCATTTGTAGGTTCCCTCATCCGCCTCCATTTCTCCCATTATTATCTTGAATAAGGTTGTATTTGCAATTTCATTTTCTGATACAAAGGCAATCTTGTCATCTTTATTTACTCTAAAAGACACATTGTCAAGAACCTTAACACCATCTATTGTTTTGGATATACCTTCTACTGTCAGTATCTCCTTTCCAGGTTCTCTCTCCATGTTAAATCCAACAAAAGGGTATCTTCTAGAAGATGCAGGCATCTCCTCTATTGTAAGCTTATCTAGAAGCTTTCTTCTCGATGTTGCCTGTTTTGACTTGGATTTATTAGCTGAGAATCTCTGAATAAAGCCCTGTAATTCCTTTATTTTTTCTTCGTTCTTTTTGTTTTGATCTCTTAACATTTTTTGTATTAATTGGCTGGATTCATACCAGAATTCATAGTTACCTACGTACATTTTTATTTTGCCATAGTCAATATCTACAATATTGGTACATACTGTATTTAAAAAATGTCTGTCATGAGAAACAACAATAACTGTTCCTTCATAATCCATTAAGAATTCTTCTAGCCAGTTTATTGCCATTACATCTAGATGGTTAGTAGGCTCGTCTAAAAGGATTATCCCTGGTTTTCCGAATAAAGCCTGAGCAAGTAGAACCTTAACCTTTTCTTTACCTGTAAGGCTTTCCATCTGGTTGTATAAAATATCGTTTGAAAGGCCTAATCCCTGGATTAGTCTACTTACATCTGATTCTGCTTCCCAGCCGTCCATCTCGGCAAACTCGCCTTCAAGCTCTGACGCTCTTATTCCATCTTCATCAGAAAAATCTTCCTTTGCATAGAGAGCTTCTTTTTCTTGCATTACTTTATAAAGACGCTGATTTCCCATTATCACAGTATCTAAAACAGTAAAGTCATCAAAGGCGAAGTGATCCTGCTTCAAAACAGACATCCTAACTCCTGGCTTTACCGATACAGTTCCCGTAGAAGGCTCTAAATCACCGGATAGAATTCTAAGGAATGTGGATTTTCCAGCACCATTAGCTCCAATTACACCATAACAATTTCCCGGTCCGAATTTTAAATCTACATCTTTAAACAAAAACTGACCACCAAAGTTTAAACTTAAGTTATTTACATTAATCATTTATATCTCCATTTTCTCTATTATTTTTTCTATTATTTCTTCTATTTTTAATCCCTCTGCATCGATTATGACATCTGCATTTTTTTCATATAAGGGAATTCTATAATTATATAAATCCTCTATAGTCTGTCCCTCACCTAAAGTAACTCCTCGAGTCTTTATATTATTCAATCTTTCTAAAATAGTATCTAGGGACACTTTCAGGTATATCACCTTGCCATTTTGCTTCATTTTATTTATAGCGTTCTCAAAGTAAATTGCACTTCCTCCCGTAGCCACTACACAGTTTTCACCTTGAAAAGTATTAAGTACATTTTCTTCCACATGATGAAAGTAATCATTTCCTTTTTCATTGATGATTTCCTGAAGCTTCTTACCTTCTGTCTCTTGAATTAAAATATCTGTATCCACAAAACCTTTATTAATAGTTTTCGCCAAAACAACACCTACAGTGCTTTTACCGCAGGCTGGCATTCCAACTAGTATTATGTTTGACATTGTCCTTCTCCTTGTTTTAGTCTTATCTTTTTAGAAGTTTTTCTTACAATTATTTAAAATCCAAGGTGATTTGTTCTGCACCACCTTCATATCCATTAAGATCACTTTCTTCATCTCCATTTATAGCACTTTCTATATCTTCAATTTCAGGAAGTTCCTTTATACTTTTAAAACCAAATTGTTTTAGGAAAGTGTCTGTGGTGCCATATAAAATAGGCCTGCCAATGGCATTGGAGCGCCCCTTCTCTTCAATAAGATCTTTCTTTCCAAGTCCCTCGATTACTCTATCGCACTTTACACCTCTAATTGACTCAATCTCACCTTTTGTCACAGGCTGCTTATACGCAACGATAGCTAATACCTCTAAAGCGGATTGGGATAGCTTTTTTATCTTTACAGGCGTGCACAGTCTCTCAATATATTCAGCATTTTCAGCCCTTGTTACGAACTGAAAAGTTTTATTTATCTCTCTTATTACGATTCCTCTGCCTTCTTGCTCATACTCTTGTTGCAACTCTAAAAAATAATCATAGGCATCGGCTTTACTAATATTAAAAATATCTGCAACAGTTTTTACGTCTAAAGGCTCTCCCCAAACATACATCATAGATTCGAAAGCGGATTTTATAGTTTTTTTACTGTTCATCCCTTAAAGTCTCCTCATCATATTCTTTCACCATAATATCTCCATAAATTGATTTCTGATCAGCATCTAATACTCTATCCCTCATCATCTGTAGAACAGAAACAAAGGTGACTACAATATCGTAACGATCTTTTTTCTCAGGAATCAACTCTTTAATATTAAAAGTTTTCTTTATCCCTCCCAAAGCTGTTTTAAACATACTTTTTATATAGCGCATTCGATCTTCAATTGTAGCTTTCTGTCTTTCAACTCTGGTGTAGTGACGCTTTACTTCATCCATTCTTTTTTTCTTACTCAAGAAAAGCTCAAAAGCATTTGCAAATTGTTTTAAATCAAGAGACAAATATTCATCAGGCTCGTTGAGATATTGAGAAATATCTTCTTTAGGTTTTTCATATATTAAGGTCATATAATCCTCTCTCTCAGAAAGAATATTAGCCCCTTTCTTAAACTTCTTATATTCAATTAATCGCTGAACCAGTTCACTTCTAGGATCATCCTCAACAATGTTCTCACCCTCTTTGGTCATCCTTGGCAAAATCATCTTTGATTTTATTTCAATAAGTGATGCTGCCAGCACCATAAATTCTGTAGCTACGACGATATCCATTCGTTTCATGTTTTCTATGTACTCTAAATACTGGCTTGTGATTTCCGAAACCTGAATATCATAAATACTCATCTCTGCATTTTCAATCAAATATACAAGCAAGTCAAAAGGTCCCTCAAAAGATTCAAGTTTTACCTTATAGCTCATACTTTCTCCTTTTCCTCCATGGCAATATTATAATTATAATATAGTAAACCAATTACAACTATTACTGCGCCAAAATATTCCCATGATGTAGGCACTTGTCCCAAAAAAATAATACCCATAATTATTGCAAAAACAGATTCTCCTGATTCCCATGTAGAAACATATAGAGAGTCAACATAGCCAAAGCACCAGTTAAATACTGCATGGGCACCAATTTGGCATACAAATGTCATTGCAACGATATAACCATAGTCTGAAGTGCTGTATCCAAGGGCCGGCGTTCCAGTTACTATCATACCTGCTACAAAACATATCCAGCAACTTCCAAAAACTAAAAACACATAAGTACTAGCGGGAACTCTTTGTCTTACTTCATTTCCGATTGCAAAGTATAATCCCATAAACACAGCCGCCAAGAATGCCAGTACATCTCCAGCAAAATGTCCTTGCGTCAACTGGTTATAATCAAGCCCCGCAATTAAAGTTCCTCCCAGAAGTGCCAAGACAATACCCATAATAGGTCTAATCCCTACTTTTTTTCTAAATACAAAAATTGTAACTAGCAGCACCACCAATGGATGCAATGCAGCCAAAACTGAAGCACTAGTTATGTTAGTAAGCTTCACAGCGTTAAACCAAGTAAAAAAGTGCCCGAACAAAAATGCCCCCGCAACAAAAGTAAGAATATAATCTTTTTTTGTTATTTTACTAAAATTATTTTTATATTTTGTCAAAGCCGGAATAGCAAAAAATGGCAAACCCATGGTCAATCTCCAAAAGCCTATGGCCATAGACGGAGCTTCAATGACTGACCCAAAGATTCCAGATGTAGAACCTGCCATAACTGCCATTACAACTATTATTTTTACATTTCGGGCAAAAAAGCCCTTTCTCTGATTTTCCGTTATTTCTCCCATTCATTACCTCATACTATTTATTAAAAAGTTTTGCTAAATTTTCTTTATATGGTGGTTTTACAATTCCCTTTTCCGTTATAACAGCAGTGATATATTGGGCCGGTGTAACGTCAAATGAAGGGTTATATGTCTTAACTCCCCTAGGTGCCATGTCCTTTTCATACCACATTTTGTATATTTCTTCACCTTCTCTTAATTCTATATGTATGTCATCTCCTGTTTCTGTTTCCATATCTATAGTAGACGTCGGTACAAACATATAAAAAGGTATATTATACTCTTTAGCTAAAATAGCTACTCCCGATGTTCCTATTTTATTGGCCCCATCCCCATTGGCAGCCATTCTATCACAGCCAACTACTACTGCATCTATCCATCCATTTTTCATAACAATAGATGCCATATTATCGCAAATTAAGGTTACATCTACTCCCGACTTATGTAATTCCCAAGAAGTAAGTCTGGCTCCTTGTAGCAGGGGCCTTGTCTCATCAGCAAAAACTCTAAAATCGTACCCTCTTTGTTGACCTAAATATATTGGAGCAAGGCATGTTCCGTATTTTGCCGTGGCAATTGTTCCAGCATTACAATGTGTTAAAATTCCCATACCTTTAGAAAGCAATGTCAGCCCATGTTCTCCCATAGCATAACAAGCCTCTTCATCTTCTTTTCTTATTTTTTCCGCTTCTTCTAAAAGTAATTTTTTCCCATCAGAAACAGAATTACAGCCTGATTCTTTTAATACATTCCAAGCCCTTTTTACTGCCCATGAAAGATTTACAGCAGTAGGTCTTGCTGTTATTAAATAATCCTTTACAGCTTCCACGTCCGCCATAAAAGTTTCCAGGTCTTTATATTCCCTGTTTTTTACAGAAATGTATAAACCATATGCCGCTGCAACTCCAATAGCTGGGGCTCCTCTTACTTTTAATTTATATATGGCATCCCAAACATCTTCTTTTGTAATCATCTCCTCATATACCTCTTCGCCGGGTAATCTGGTCTGATCCAAAACAAAAAACCTGCCATCGTAATATTTAATTGGTGATATATCAAAAACGTTCATAAAGCCTCCTTTTAGTAAATCATATTATATCATATTTTTCTTTTTTTAAAAACAAAAAGAACTACTTAGCCTATTTTAGGTAAGTAGTTCTCGTTTCTCTGGTTTCTATTAATATGCTATTATTAAATATATCCCCTATTTTTTAAGTATGATCTAATGTTTTTTCGTTCTTTTAGTATTTTATTTTGGAATCCTTTTCTATAACATCCCTTTCTAACTGCATACTCACCGTATCCGTATGCAGAAATCCCTTTAGATACGCTATTTAGTCTTTTTACCATGCCTCCCAGGTAGCGTGCACCAACGTTAATACTAACATTGGCCTTAAGTAATGAGGATGGTTTATATCCATATTTTCTTGCAACTGCATTACTTGTTTGCATTAGTCCCTTATATCCTGCCGGATTTTTAGCTTTACTGTAAAACGTGCTTTCATTTTTAGCTATTGCCATAAGTATCTTCTCATCAACGTTATACTTATTCCCTGCCTTAATGAAATATCCTGCCATATTGTTAGATTCTTTTTTACCCACTCTTGGATTTACGTGTCTTATATAAGCTGCTAATCCTTTTTTGTATCTTTCTTGTTTTTTTACTTTTTCCCCTTTAGAATTTTTGTCAGCAAGTTTAGTTAAGATTTTTTCCCCAGAATCCTTGGTGACAATTTCTTCCGCGCGGCTTTCATTTTCTGAAATTGCACTGACATCTCCAGTGCTTATGTCTGTAGCATAACAAATAGAAATTGATGAGAAAGTGACCATGGTAATCGTCAGCCACACTAATACTAGCTTCTTTGCCATTTTGCTTCTCCTCTTTTTCTTTTTTTCATCTTTTCTTGGTCAAGATGACTATTACATTATATTTTAAAGACAAAACTAAATCACCCTTAGTAATATATCTTTCACAATACTTTCACAGCTTTTTTGCTGTATTGTTTTTATGAATAAATAATTATAATATTTTTTGTTTATATGGCATAAATTAATGCAATTACCAATAAAAAAGCTGCCCTCTTGAACCTATAATTTAAGAGCACAGCTTCTTTTTTTCTATTTACACTTTTTTGTCGATTAGATTTTTTATCCTCTGTGTCAGTTGCTATCTACGTAATTATTTATATCCTGGATATATGAAGTTATCATTTCAGCATATCTAGTTGAATAATTACCAGAATGAACTGAACCGGAACCTTGATTATATGCTGTTAGTGCCAAAGTTCTGTCTCCGAACTCCTTGAATTTGTCTTTCAAATATTTTGCACCAACTTTTATACTTACATTTGGATTATATAAATCTCCTGGTTCATATCCTGCTGTTCTTGCAATACCATCTCCAGTTTGCATTAGACCTTTAAAATCTTCAGAGCTAGTAGCATCACTATAAAATGTGCTTTCCTTCTGGGCAAGTGCCATAATTAATTTTTCATCTAAATTGTATTTTTTAGCAGCGTCCATAAAATATTCTACATATTTTAAAGATTGCTCATGTGTTACATTTCTATTGACTTTGCGAATATAAGCAGCTAAACCCTGGCGATATTCCCTAGCTTGTTCTTCCTTCTGTCGTTTTATTTTTTCTTTTTCTATTTTCTCTTTTAGCCAAGCTTCTTGGCTTTTCCTCACCTCAGTAGAGGCGATCAATGTGCGGCTTTCTTCTTCCTCATCTGCGTCTAAAACGCGTTCAAGCTCTAAGACACGTGCAGCCTCATCTAAGCTTGATTTTGGAATAAAAAAATCTCCCTGTGTGTTTTCATCTGCATAAATAGAAATTGATGAGAAAGTTATCATGGTAATTGACAGCCACACAATTCTTAGCTTCTTTGCCATATTTTTTCTCCTCTTTTTCTTTTACCTTCCAAAAAAATATTATTAATGAAAGACTTTACTATTATAAACATGAGTAATATTTTTTACACACTTCAACGGTATAATTCACGCGTATTTCACAATAGTTCCATATTATTATATGTAAAAAACAATTTTTGGGTGTTTTTTTATCGAGAAATTACAATGTTTTCAAATAAAATACAATCTTGATATATCATGGTTTATGCCATATACTAAAAGAATAAAATTATTAAAAGAAAAAGGATTTATTATATATGAAGTTAAGTGAATTAGAAACAGGTAAAAAGTGTACCATTATATCTGTTGGTGGAAAAGGTGCCTTGAGAAGAAGATTACTTGATTTAGGCTTGACGCCAAAAACAACCCTTATGGTTCGTAAAGTAGCTCCTCTTGGTGACCCTATCGAAGTTTTTCTAAGAGGCTATGAGCTTACCCTTAGAAAAGATGAAGCCTTTGAGCTTGAAGTAGAAGAAATAACTGACCAGGAGGTAAAACCTTGACCACATCAATAAATATAGCACTAGCAGGAAACCCTAATTCCGGATTAACAACTTTGTTCAATCAAATGACAGATGGTATTCAGCATAACGGTTTCTTTTCAACCCAAAATAACAAGACTAAAGAAGGTCCGGTCAAGTATCACAAAGGTGTAAATGTCATCGAACTTCCCGGCATGTATTCTCTTTCAGAATACACCGTAGATGACATTGCCAACCGCCATATTTTACTAAAAGGGCGTCCTGATGTAATTATCAATGTGGTTGACGCGACTAATTTTGAGCGGAATCTCTATTTAACACTCCAGCTTATGGAACTAGGTATTCCAATGGTTTTAGCCTTAAATATGATGGATGAAGTTCATGGCAATAAAATTTCTATAGACCTGATGAAACTTTCATCCCGGTTGACAATACCGGTTCTTCCTATTTCTGCAAGTAAGAATAAAGGAATTCATGATTTGATCCATTATGCCATAGAAGCTGCAAAAAATATGGTTGTTCCTGAAAGAATTGACTTTTGTAAAGGTCATGTTCACACAGCAATTCATTCGATTAGTCACATCATCGAAGAAAATGCAGCTGCCGCCAGCTTGCCCTTAAGATTTTCCACAACGAAAATCGTAGAAGGTGATAAGCCGATTATTAACGAGCTAAACATCGACCATGATGATCTAGTCATTATAAACCATATTATTAAAGATATGGAACACCATCTAGATACCGACAGAGAGGCGGCCATAGCCGATATGCGCTACGCCTTTATTGAAGATATATGCAGAGATGTCATAAAAAAACCTACACAAAGCACTAAAGAGCACCAACGTTCATTGAAAATCGATAGAATTCTCACCCACAGATTCTTTGCAATACCCATATTTCTTGGAATAATGTTCATCGTATTCTTCTTGACTTTTGGAAGCGTAGGAACATGGTTAAGTGATATTTTATCAATCGGCGTAAATTTTGTAATAGAAAAAATCGGTGATGCCCTTGTTGTGGCAGGTGTTAGTGATGTTCTCTATTCCCTAGTAATTGACGGAATATGCGCAGGTGTTGGCAGCGTTATTTCATTCTTACCTATAATAGCTGTACTCTTTTTCCTTCTTTCTATTTTGGAAGACAGTGGATATATGCCCAGAGTTGCTTTTGTAATGGACAAACTCCTAGGTAAATTAGGTCTTTCTGGACGTTCAATAGTCCCAATGCTTATTGGCTTTGGCTGTTCTGTTCCTGCTATTATGGCAACTAGATCTCTACCTAGCAAAAGAGACAGAAGCCTTACAATTACTTTGATTCCATTTATGTCATGCAGCGCAAAGCTTCCACTATATGCAATGATAACAGCTGCTTTTTTTGCTGAAAGAAGCGGTCTTGTAATGATTGCACTATATTTGACAGGTATTATTGTTTCTATAATTATTGCGTTAATTTTTAATAAAACATTATTTAAAGGCGATCCCGTTCCATTTATTATGGTATTGCCGCCTTATCGAGTTCCGGCATACAAAAGCGTAATGCTCAGGGTATGGGAGAACGTAAAAGGATTTATAAAAAAAGCTTTTACTGTAATCTTTCTGGCAACTATTGTTATTTGGTTCTTGCAAAGCTTTGATTTTAAGTTAAATATGGTAGCTACCGCAGAAGACAGTATTTTAGCATCCATAGGAAAGTTTGTATCGCCAATTTTCCAGCCTCTAGGCTTCGGTGACTGGCGTGCAGCAACTGCACTTATTACCGGCCTCTCTGCAAAAGAAGCTGTAGTAAGTACAATGGCAGTTCTTACAGGAGCTACAGGTGGTAGGACTTTATCTGCTATGCTTTCCCAAATGTTCACACCACTGTCGGCCTTTTGCTTCCTGGTATTCTGTCTTCTTTATATGCCTTGTATCGCCACTCTAGCCACAATAAGGAGAGAAATGGGGGGTTGGAGATATGCTTTTGGTGTAGTACTTTTTCAAACTACAGTAGCATGGATTGTTTCGTTTATTATTTATAATATAGGAGGGTTATTTATATGAAATTTCTAATTGTTGATGCCTTTACCGATACTCTTTTTGGTGGTAATCCTGCCGGGGTTGTCATTATTCCAGCTGGACAGGATTTTCCTAAAGAAGAAATCATGATAAAAACTGCAGCTGAGCTTAGATATTCAGAAACAGCTTTTATTAAGCAGCTAGGTGAACGAGAATTTAATATCCGTTATTTCACTCCCGCTGCAGAAGTTGAACTTTGTGGCCATGCAACCATCGCTTCGTTTTCCGCGCTCTTACACCTTGGTATGATAGCAGATAACGCCACCTACGTAAACCATACTTTAGCGGAAACTATTAATGTAAAAGTTGAAAATGGTTTTGTCATGATGGATATGGCAACACCAATGGAAATTAACACTATCTCCCAGGAGGCTGCACTGAAAGAGTTGTACGAGATCATGGGGATTGAGTATATTCCTCAATCTGCAAAGCAGCTTAATGGCCATCAAGCAACACTTTTGCCAAAGTTAATTTCTACAGGTCTTCCAGATATAATGATGCCTGTTAGGACTAAAAAAGATTTAGAAAAGCTGGCACCAAATATGAGTGCACTTTCCGATCTATCGAAAAAGTATAACGTGGTAGGAGTTCATGCCTTTACCCTTGATACTTGCGGTGATGAAACAGTAAACTGCCGAAATTTTGCTCCTCTTTACGATATCGATGAAGAAGCTGCAACAGGTACTTCCAACGGAGCTCTTACTTATTACCTATATTTAAATGGTCTTTTAAAAGATACAGATAAATGCAAGGTTATTCAAGGTGAAGCTATGTCAAGGCCTTCAGTGATACTAACCTCAATAGAAGCTACTAAAGAAAAATGTGCTATAAAGGTAGGCGGCAGCGCAGTAATCCTGGCCCAGGGAGAAATTTTTATATAAACACAAAAATAATGGCATTCCTAAAATGGAGTGCCATTATTTTGTTTAATCTTTTTTATAATCCATGAATTACATTGTTAAGCCACTTTTTAGAAATAAACCTCTTAGTAAGAATAACTGCTTTGATAATTTCTTCAGACTTTAATAGCAAAACAACTAAATAAATCGGCAGTTCAAGATACATGGCGCCAATAAATGCAAGTGGTACGGATATAAACCAAACCGAACCACATTCTGCAAACATGGCAAACCTAGTATCTCCACCACCTCTTAAAACTCCAGTAACATTAATTCCATTATAGAGGTTTAAACCCATAGTCAATCCATATATTAGCAGGATTATTATTGCATATTGTTTACCTAATTCTGTTAAAGCAAATAGCCCAACTAATGGTTTTGCCATAACAATCAATACTATTCCCGCCACGACACCAACAATAGTTCCTATTTTCAAAAGACTTTTTGCCATGCTGTAAGTATAGTCATTTTTTCTTTCTCCGATTTTTTGTCCTATTAGAATAAGGGCCGCATCACCTACGCTAAATGCCGCGTAGGTAAAAATACTGTTTATTGCCGCTGCAGACTGATATGCAGCATAAGCAGTTATTCCGATTCTTGCAAACGCTGCAACATACATAGCTTGCCCCATTGACCATAGAGCCTCGTTTGCAGTAGTTGGCAAAGCATTTTTAAAGATTCTAAAGACAAAAGCCTTTTTCCATCCGATAAAGTCCTTTATAGGACCAGCTAGACTATTTTTTCTCACAAAGACAACAACCATAACCAAAACTAATTCTAAAGCTCTAGCAATAGCTGTTGCCAGAGCAGCCCCGTTAACGCCCATTTCAGGTGCGCCTAATTTTCCAAAAATCAGCACATAATTTAAAATTGTATTTGTACCAAAAACTGCAATGCTGATATATAAAGGCTTTGTGGTCTGCTGTGTCGCCTTTAAAGCGGACTCAAATGGAACGGAAAAGCCTAGAAAAAAGAATGTGATTTTAGCAGTCTTTATATATCCTGAAGCTAATGGTATTAAATTTTCATCATCAGAAAAAAGCCTTATAATACTTTCGGAAAAAAATGTTCCTCCAATAAAAAATATACTTCCTATGCAAAGGGCCACAAAAACAGCAAAGCCAATGGTCTTTCTGATATTTTTCATATCATTTGCACCAAAAAACTGAGCCATAAAGGTGGCAGACCCGCTGGTAAATCCATAAAGTAACATCCAGTGAATGAAGTATATTTGTGTAGCTATTCCCACTGCTGCAAGGTGTATTTCCCCTAGGGAACCTACCATTAAATTGTCCACCAGTCCTAAAGTAGCAGAAATAACTCCCTGTATTGCAATTGGAATTGCAATTGAAGCTAAATTTTTGTATAAAGCTTTATTATCTATTTTTATTCTATTTATTTTTGTTTCTCCTCTATGCACTTCTCTTTTTTCTCTTCTTTTTCAATATTAATAGCCTTTAGATGTGGCATAAGGTGATTGGAATCTGTAAGAAATACATAAAGGTAAATTCCTGCTATCCCCATTAAGCCTATGGTCTCTACATATAGATTCCTGCTGATTAAAACTGCTGCGATTCCCATAATTCCACTGATTCCATATAACATAAGCACTGCCCGCCTCTGTCCATATCCCGAGGCCATAAGTCTATGATGAAGATGCCCTTTATCAGCCTCCATAATTGGCTTTTTGTTTGCAATTCTTCGTAAAATTGCAAAAGCAGTATCAAAAATAGGGATTCCAAGAACTATAACAGGTACGACAACCGCAATTACAGTAGCGCCTTTTACAGGCCCTAAAATAGAAAGTGTGGACAGTGTAAATCCTAAAAACAAGGACCCACCATCACCCATGAAAATTTTTGCAGGATAAAAATTAAAAGGTAAAAAGCCTAGTGCTCCTCCTGCAATGGCCAGCATAGCACATGAGACAAGGTACATCCCATGAATATAAGCTACATACGCAATACAAAGTGAAGCTATTGCTGAAATGCCTGCAGCTAAGCCATCAAGACCATCTATTAAATTAACGGTATTCGTTATGCCAACTATCCAAAGTATAGTCACAATAAAGCATACTGTAGTTCCAAAATGGTTAAGTCCTTCTCCAAAATAATTAGTTATAAATTCTATCCTTATGTTGAAGGCATACATTATGCAAGCAACTATTGTTTGTCCTAAAAATTTCACTTTAGCCGGCAGATTCTTTAGGTCATCGATTATTCCAAGAAGATAAATTAATATTCCTCCTATTATCACGCCCACCACTCTGCTGTCATAAGACATGTACATTACCATTGATGCCGTAGTACCCACAAAAATTGCAAGGCCTCCAAACCTTGGCATTGCTTTACTATGCATACGTCTTTCATCTTTAGGTATATCTATCGCTCCGATTTTTGGTGCTATTTTCATTGCTATTGGTGTAAATATCAATGCAAGAACAAAAGCAGTCAAAAATGATGCCCATAATTTTGTAAACATTATAATCTCCTAGCTAATTCCTATTTATTTTCAAGCATTACAATCTTAAGTCCTGCCTCGGCAAGAATTTCAACTGATAAATCATCAGGATACCCTTCTGCCACGACAATCCTACTAATCCCTGCATTAATGATCATTTTCGCGCAGATTACGCATGGCTGGTGAGTTATGTAAATGGTGCCCCCTTCAACACTTTGTCCTAGTGTTGCCGCCTGAATTATAGCGTTTTGTTCTGCATGAAGGGCCCTGCAAAGTTCATGTCTCTGTCCTGAAGGTATTTTCATCTGTTCTCTTAGACAGCCACCTCTCTCGTCACAATGGGCTATACCTCTAGGTGCTCCATTATATCCAGTGGAAATAATATGTTTGTCTTTTACAATCACAGCACCTACATTACGCCTAAGGCAAGTAGATCTTCCTGCTGTAAGCTTTGCCATATCCATAAAATACTGATCCCAACTAGGTCTATTCATAGTACATACCTTCTCTTTCATTAATTTCTGTATAAAATACTTTTACTAAGTAAAGGCCTTGGGGAGGTGCTGTATGCCCGGCTTTCTGTCTGTCTCCCCCCAGTATTATTCTTTCCACGTCCTGCCATTTTATTTTGCCAAGGCCCACATCTACCAGTGTTCCGACTATTATTCTTACCATATTATACAAGAATCCATCACCTGTAACTTCTATGATTAGGTCATCTTTCTTGTCTAAAATATCTAATGAATAAATCGTCCTAAAAGTGGTTTCTCTTGGCGTTCCACCTGCTGACTGGAAGCACTTGAAGTCATGTCCCCCTACAATCAGCTTAGCAGCCTTTCGCATAGACGCCCTATCTAATTTTTCTTTTATCTGATAACAATAATTTCTACGAAATGTATTAAATTCACCATGGTTTGAAACTACATATCTATATGTTTTCCCTTTACTATCAAATCTGGCATGAAAATCTAAGGGCATTTCCTCAGCTTTGATAATCCTCACATCTGCCACTTTTCCTCTAAAGTTTTGTCCTCCAGCCAGCATATTGTTTGCCGCAAGCTGGATTCTATCTACAGGTATATTGGATTTGCATAAAAATGAGGCACGCTGACCTAGAGCATGTACGCCTGAGTCGGTCCTACTAGTTCCATTTAACATAACCTGATGATTACAAAGGAGAGTCAAAACTCTTTCAAGTTCTCCCTGGACAGTTCTCTTGTCAGGTTGCTTTTGCCATCCATAAAAGTCTGTCCCATCGTATTCTATTGTTAAAAGTATATTTCTCTCCATATTCATTACTTTCTAGGCAATTCTATTTGTTTATTATCCTTTGATTCCCTGTAAAGTGTGAACTTCTTCCCGATGGCTTGTACGAACTCAGCCTCCAGTGTTTCAGAAATTTTATTTGCTGTTTCCTTTGGATCTAAAATGCATCCATCCTGTATTTTTACCTTTACAAGCTCTCTACATTCTAAACCTGTTTCTATTTCTTTTATTATATTTTCAGTAAGACCCTGCTTACCAATATAAACTGTCGGATCAAGGTCATGAGCCAAACTCCTTAAAAAACTTCTCTGTTTACTTGATATCATAAATTTCCCTCTTTCTATTATTATCGTAATATTATACCAAATTTTTTTATTTTTCGCTAGGGTTACAATGCAAAGACGATCTCATAAATAAAGTATTTGCCCCAGCTGCCATAAAAATACCATATATATTACACTACTTATTGCAATGTATGGCACCATAGGCTTTAAGTCATTCTTTTTCGCTCTCTTTGTAGCAAGTTGCCATACAAAATGACCTGCACTGATCAAAGTTGTCAAGACAAATATTATTAGTATTCCCACTGAGCCTGTTACTAGTCCAAGACTAGCAAAAAGCTTAATATCACCGCCTCCAATAGAATCTCTCTTATACATTATTTTAGAAATTATTGCAATGAAGAGCATTATTCCAAATCCAATTAGACCTCCATAAAGTGACTCTTTCCAGTCGTAATGAAAAGAAATAAATCCTATAGAGATTAATGCCAAAAAAACTGTCATCTGATCGGGTATTATCATGTATTTTATATCTGCAATAGACATCTCTAGCAAAACCCATGACGCTATCATTACCGCTATTCCATATCTCATATCTTCCCTAAAAAGGAAAAGTCCCATAGTTACAAAAACTATGGTAAATGCCATCTTCCACGGTGTACTTTTTATCCTTTGACATGTAGGATGCAGAAGCTCTTCCGAAGGTTTTTCTCCATAATCACACAACCAGCTCCCCGGCATTTTATTAAAGAAATAAACCGCACCATTTCCAAGAATAATCCCCATAAAAATAGCTACGACTGATTTAATTAAAATTGTAACTATATATGTCATTTATCTCTCCTTGATATTATTTGGTTTATTATAACATATTCCATAGTCATTATACAGTCTCATGTTAAAAGGAGCTAGACTTAAAGCCCAGCTCCTTTTTTTATTTAGCAATTCTATAAGTTAGTTTTGAAGATTTGGTATATACTTTCTTGCCGTCTACGGTTCTATAGCCGCGCACCTTATAATAGTATATCTGGCCTTTCTTTACTGCTGTATTTTTATAAGTTCTCTTGGCTGTTGTCCTAACCACCTTGTATTTTCCATTCTTCTTTGTTGCACGGTATACTTTATAGCCATCTACCTTATAGCCTTTTGACTTTGTCCATCTTACTATGATAGCACCTTTTTTAGCCTTTGATTTGACTGAGATTTTTGTTGCCTTAATGCCTTTAATTATCTTGGCATTTTTTTCAGATGCTATCTGCTCATCTGTCTTAAGTCCAAGAGCATCTGCATCTACTAATGCAAACCAACTGAAGTGTGTTGTATCAAACTGATAGTAGTCTTTATTCCCTGATTTTATCACTTTCCCTTCCATCTGTGTCAGTTTATTATCTGCATCGATGTAAACCACTGCAACATTCTTGTCTTTCAGTGCTGAAGGTATAGGGAGTTCAGCTGTTACCTTACCATTGAAGTTGGTGATTTTATCAGTTCCTGATTTTACGATTAGGTTATATAGTAATGCATTGTCACCAATAAGTTTCTTCTGGTCGTCTGTCAGCTTAGTTTCCTTGGTTACTTGGATTATTACTGTTGAACCTTTGCCTTCTTCACTAATCTGTTTCAAAGTAGTCTGATCTATTGTGATATCGCCGTTTTCTGTCTTAAGCGTTACTGCTGCTGCAGTATCCTTAGCAATACTTCCGATGGTTGCCTTTGGTAGTTCAAGAACAACATTTTCAACTCCCTTGGTATCAGTTGCTGCCACATTAAGCACTATTTTTGATGCTTTGTTTGCTACTGCCTGTTTAATTGCTTCTGCTGCAATTTTATCATCAACTGTAACCTTTGCATATGCACCATTTACATTAACCTTGGTTGGAGCCGTTGTGATTGCTGAACCAACATTTCCCGAAGTGTTAACCATTGTCTTATCTTCAGTTGGCTTACTCCACGCATCTGAGCCTTGCTCAACTGTGTAGTCATCAGTGAAGTGGAATATGATATCGTCTCCATCATTTACAAATTTGGAGGCCACTCCTACTTCAGGATGAAGTCCATTAACCGTATACATCCAGCCCGAGTTAGAACTTTCATTCCCAAACTCACCAAGTTCTATTCCGTTATGTGTAACTGAATAAATATATGTTCCGTATTGCGATCCCCTGCTGTTAAATCTTACCTCACTGTGTTTTGCCTGAACTGCCTGCATAACATCCCATACTGTTGCATTCACATCAACAATACAAGATTCACGAGGGAGCCATGTTTGAAGGTTGTTTGCTTTAAGTGTATGAATTATTGCACCATCCTTTGAACAGTCATGTATTTCATCACCTAATAAAGTGAAATACACTGTAACTTTGTTTGGATCTGATTCAACAGGACGAATCTTAACAGCAACTTCAAGTTCAAGCTTTGCTGCACCGTATGAAAGCATAACCTTTTGTATCTCATGTTTACCACTGTGATAACCTGTTATTTTTACATTGTCCTTGCCTGTTCCTATCGTTGGATGTGTTTCGGTTCCATCTGTCCACTTTGCTGAAAGCGTAACACCTTCCGGCAGTTTGAACGGATCGCCTACATAAAATTCTTTATTGTTCCACTCACCATTTATGGTTAGTTCATAGCAAATTTTATCTGGTACATCAGCTGTCCCCTTTGCCAGATTGTCCTTATCCTTCCCAATTGGGTCATCCACACGATTATACTGTGCTTTCCAACCACAACCATAAACTTCAGGGCAATCAGAAACGCCTTTTTCAGTGTTTATATATGTAGTTCCCTCTGTTCTTGTAGGTTTTGCATAGTTAGTATCTATATACTTCACTGCACCAATGCCACTTTTTGCACCACAGTCAGTCTTGTAAAAATTCCCTGCAATATTATCATATTTATTTAAGCTATCGTAAAATCCAATAATGCCTCCTACATTTGACTTTCCGGAAACCTTTCCGGTGAAAACATTTCCTACAATTGAATGTGGATCCCATGACTGGGCAACATATAAGTCTCCACCTGTGATTCCCCCTACATTATTGGCTCCGTTAATATTACCATCTGATGAACAATTAATAATAGTAGGTCGCAATCCATTTGGCGCAGATGCATTCTGGTATCCTCCGCCAATGATTCCTCCAACGTTATTTCCTGTTGCTTCTACAGTTCCATGAAACTTACTGCTTTTTACTGTGCATTCACCCAAAGCATTATCCATTGTTCCTACTATTCCACCAACGTAGTTAACACCTTTAACCGTTGCGTAGCTCTCACAATTTTCAATTTTACAGATAGCACGCCCGGCAAATGTACCTATCTCACTTTGAGTTCCATCATACCCGATTATAACCCCTTCTTCGGCAGTACAGTTACGTATTGTTACTTCAAATCCTGCACTGCAGCCTGCAAATCCATTTATGGAAATATCTATACATGTTCCGATAAGACCAGATTTCAAAGTCTTTGTCCCACTTAAAAGCCTTACGTTATCAATTACTATTGCACTTCCTTGAAGTTTTACGCCCTTATAGTTATTTACAAGGCCATATCCATTGATTTCTTCGCCATATATTTTCAGATTTTTCACGGTTGCGCCCTTGATGTAGCCCAATAACGGTTGTTCGCCCTTAGGTACGGTTAAGGTGTGTCCGTCACCATCAATAATGCCGGAGAAAGCATTTAGATTTGCATCACCTTCAACAAAACTGGTTCCGTTCTTGGTGCATCCAATAGGCTTCCAATTATTAGGTAAGGTTATATCGTCAGTTAATTTAAAGTATTTGCCATTGAAGTTCTCACCACTTGCAGTATATGCAGAAAGCTGATTGAGGTCGTCACCTGTCTTCAGTAAATAAGGGCTAGTTTCTGTTCCAGAGCCTTCTAATCCTGTTCCATTATCAACAACCTGGATCGAAGACACTGCAGAATTAACTGATCCCACCTTGCCATCTTTTATGCTTTGAATCTGACAATAATACTTGTAAATAGTTGTTTTATCTTGTGTAGGGGTTAAGGTTGATGTGCACCCATCGGTATTGGTTATTATTGTTGACGGTACACGCTTATATCCTGTTCCATCATCATAGTACCAACTGAATACAAGTTGCATATTTTTATCTTCTTTTACAGTGACAGAAATGTCCTTTGCAGTCTGTCCCTTGATTACAGTACCGCTCTGCGGCTGAGTTGTGATTTCAGCAGGAGTACCTGCGCCATCCTGATAATTATATATAATTATCGTACCAGCATCAGACCATATCTTTTTTGTCTGATCATTTATATTAATGCGCTCCCACTGTTCTTGAGTTCCTCTAAATCCAATCCATTTTGGCTTTACGCTCATTGACACGTCCTGATAGCTTTCCAAGCAAGCAGGCAAAATTAGTTCTCTAATAGAACTTGGTCCATTATTAAATGTATTATTAACTATGGTTTTTGTGCCCTTAAACTCAACAGACTCTAGATTAGAGCATCCTCTAAACATCATACTCTGGGTTTTAGAATAATTTTCCGGAAATTCTATATTTCTAATTCCCTGCATCCCGCTTATAGCAGACTTCATAATCCCACCAACAGACGTTAATTCTTTAGGGAGATTAATTTCCTCGATTGCGATACAGTTATCTAACATTTTATCCGGCAATATTTTCAAACTGTCAGGCAGTGATATTTTTTTCAAATTAGAGCATCCAGAGAACAAGAACATTCCATATTTTACATCTGAATCCTTTTCCAGTACAACTTCTTCAAGTGATTTACAACCATTAAACGCACTGGACCCCAAATTTGTAACTGTTGCAGGGATTGTAATTTTTCCGGAAATAGCAGTATCTGAGAAGGCAGCAATTCCAATTGAGGTCAATGATGCCGGAAATGAAACACCTGTTATATTGCTATATTTAAAAGCTGAATCAGCAACAGATGTTATTCCCTCAGGAATACAATATTCCCCACTTACTGTTGGCAAAACGAGAACAATTTCTTTACCAATATCCGTATTTTTGTATACAGTTCCTTTATCTATGTAACAATTGCCCCCTTTAGCTATGGTTACATTATTCAATAGTTTGCATCCAATAAGAGCCCCTATTCCTCCAATCGAGCTGAAAGTTGATGGAAGGTTAAGCGTTTCTAAATTATCATCGCCTTCGAACTGACCTTTAGATAATTGATCAATACCCTCAGCTAATGTTACTGTTTTCAGCGCTGTACATCCAGAAAATGATTTTTCACCTGTTTTGCATGGAATTGTAATTTCTGTAAGTGCAGAGCAGTTTGAAAAGCTGTAATTGCCCAATTCATTAACAGTGGCTGGAATGTTTATATCCCTTAACTTCCTGTCATTTTGAAATGCAGCTATATCAATTGATTTCAAGCCGTTAGGAAGCATTACTTTTATTAATTCCCCGTTTTCCGAAAAGGCATTTGCTCCAATTGAAGTAACTCCAGTAGAAATAGTTACCTCTATAAGGTTAGGGCAACTATTAAAAGCGTATTCTCCAACAGTATTGACACCTTCTCCAATAGTTACAGTTTTTATATCCTCTCTATGTTTTTCCATCCAAGGTGCTGATGCATTTCTTGAATAGTCTTTCATTTGTCCATTCTCAGCACTAGAATTTTTTGTAACTTCTAGTCTGCCCTTACTATCCAGCGACCATTCAATGTTTTCATCAGTGCCGGAATCCACAGTGGTTATCTGTGTTTCGTCTGCATATGCTTTATCCAACTCCCAGCTTCCGATACCAAGTCCTGTAAAGACCATGGTCAATGCAAGAATCAAAGTAAGTATGCAGTTGACACGTTTATTTTTCATGTTCATTTAAATTTCCTTTTCCTCTCTTTCTTTTATATTTTTTGTCTATATCAAAGGTGCACTTATTTATGTGTCGCCTGAAGTCTGTTTAATGCAGAAGATTTCCTGCAGAATACTATTTACAGTGTTTCATTTCACGATCCTAACCGTTTTCTCAGCACTATGTTCCTAGTATATAAATCTTACTTATGTGGCAGTTTCAATTTCTTGATGGATCCAATAAAAAAAGCGAATGTTTTTGCAGCTACTGCCGCCCACATCCGCTTTTGTTAATGATAAAGAAAAAGCGATGACAATAATCATCGCTTTCATAACATCGTAAAAATTCGGGCCTACCCCTTTAGTATTCCCTTATTTTTGGCGCCCATGGTATTGTAATATTTACAACATCATAAGTTTGTAGGTCTTCTGACTTATACGTTCAGATGCTTACCACATCAGCGCATAATCCCCGCCTTCTCTCCGGGCCATTACAGCCCTTCCAATGACCGGCTTTCGCCGTATGCAAATTCTGCACAGGAGTCATACTTCGTACTTACAGCTACTTAACCTGTAGATATTATATCTCTATATAACATCTTCCAAGCACGTGTTCAGGACTCTCACCTGATTCCCTTGTTCAGCAAGAACAAGAATGCGTGTCCAAATCAAAATTCGGGTCGCGCATATGCCACAAAAGCCATAGTAATATTCATTTAAAACATATCTGTAGTCTCCTAAAACCACATGAAATTTCTAATATTTTTCTATATATTACCATAATTTCATCGTAAAATCAACACACAGAGATAAATACTCATAATATTATAAACGAGATTTGATAATGTATTAACTTTTGAAGAAATTTATTTTTTTCCACTCTTTATGCATAAATTTGTACCTTCTACTCATATTAAATATAATTAGCAGAAAGGATTTTTTATAATGGGTGAAAACAACGTAAATGGAAATCATGGTCTAGGCTTATTTAAACTTACAGCCTTTGCAATCGGAACCACACTTGCTAGCGGTATATTTAGCGTGTCCTCAGATTTAGCTTCAAATGGCTCCGGAACTCTTGCTGTACTTATAGGCTGGACCATTGCCGGTATAGGCATGTATTCTCTTAGTATGTGCTTCTATCGTCTTAGTATTGTAAGGCCAGATTTAAAAAGTGGTATATTTAGTTATGCAAAAGAGGGGTTTGGCGATTATATTGGCTTTAACTCTGCATGGGGTTATTGGGTAAGTGCCA
Source organism: Anaerovoracaceae bacterium (assembly GCA_040307645.1). Taxonomy (GTDB): domain Bacteria; phylum Bacillota; class Clostridia; order Peptostreptococcales; family Anaerovoracaceae; genus JAVXAG01. Next base: position 74,075 of record JAWRJF010000096.1, read on the forward strand.
TCCTGTCACAAGTATCTTTTGCAACTCTTTTATTTGCTGCGGTTGGGTATTTTATCCCGGCTTTCGGAGATGGCAACAATGCATTATCAATAATATCTGCTTCTATACTTCTCTGGGTTTTTACTATATTTATTTTAGGTGGTGTTCAACAGGCGGTTACAATAAACACCATTATTGTAATAGCAAAAATAATTCCTATAGTTGTATTTATTGTAGCAATTATTCTCTTCAGCGCCTTTGATCTAGATATCTTTCTTTCAAATTTTCGAGGCCAAGATACAGGGTTACCGTTAAGTACTCAGGTATTGGAAACGACCTATACAACTGTATGGATTTTTACCGGTATAGAAGGAGCCGTGGTTATTTCAGGAAGGGCAAAGAATACGGCAATTGCAGGTAGGGCTACTGGACTTTCCTTCTTCAGCCTTCTAGTTTTGTATGTTGCTATTTCGGTATTAAGCATGGGGGTACTGCCTAGAAATGAATTGGCAACACTTCCAAATCCAGGAATGGCTGCACTTCTTTCCCAAGCTGTTGGGCCATGGGGAGCTATAGTAATAAACATCGGTGTTGTAATATCTATTGGTGGAGCAATGTTTTCTTATACAATTCTTACAGCAGATTGTGCCTTTGCACCTGCAACTATGAAATGTTTCCCCAAATTTTTATCACAAGAAAACAGCAAAAGGGCTCCAATTACTGCACTACTTACTACAGCCTTTATTGTCCAGCTGTTTTTAATAATAGTATATTTTCAAAAGTCAACCTATCAGGTATGCTATACCCTTGCAACCAGTGCAATAATGATTCCTTTTCTTCTATCTGCACTTTATTGCCTGAAGTTTACAATAAATAACATGAAGTACACCGGCCACCCTGCCAGTATAAAGATTTGGATTATTTCTATTCTAGGCTCCCTCTATGGAGCATGGTTATTAATAGCCACAGGAGTAGAAAACATATTAATATCCGCACTTCTTTATGGTCCTGGTGTTTTCTTCTACGCCTGGAGTCGCCTTGAGAATAAACAAAAACTTTTGCCTACTGCTCTGGATCTACTGACTTTTATCGCTATTATAGTTGGCTTTATTTTTTCTGTAATCCTAATCGGCAATGGAAAGATATCTTTATTTTAAACTAATATCATACTGCCCTTTTTAATCACATATATTATAAAAATATGTAATTAAGGAGGGCAGTTATGTCTAATTTAAACAAAAGCTCTATATGGAAGAGCTATCGTTTTCCTTTTATTCTCCTTGGCGCAATAATTTTAGGTTGTATTATTGGATGGCTATCTCCAAACTTTGCTCTAAAACTTTCTCCTTTTGGAGATATCTTCATCAATCTTATGTTCACAGCAGTTGTTCCTTAGTTTTTTTATCAGTATCCAGCGCCGTATCTAATATGGTTGACTTGAAGCGACTTGGGAAAATTCTCAAAAATCTTTTATTGACTTTTGTTGTAACCGGAGCCATTGCATCAATAATAATTCTGATTATGGTTAAGCTATTTCCCCCTGCACAAGGTGTCACTATTTCATTAGAAAGCGGTGCTTTAGAAGAAATCAGCATAGGGAGTGCTATAGTTAATGCTGTTACCGTCTCTGATTTTTCAGAAATACTTACACGTTCTCATATGCTACCACTAATCTTATTCTCCATTTTCTTTGCAATTTGTGTTACTTTAACTGATAAATCAGGAAAAATAAGTAGAGCTCTAGATAAATTAAATCAAGTGTTTATGAAAATGGTTAATTTAATAATGTATTATGCTCCTATTGGGCTAGGATGCTATTTTGCAAGCCTGGTTGCAAACTATGGACCACAGTTAGTTGGATCCTATGCAAGAGCAATGGCTGTTTATTATCCAATATGTATTGCTTATTTCTTTATTGCCTTTTTTGCATACTCTTACTGGGCAGGAAATGGCATGGATGGAGTTAGAGTCTTTTTTAAAAATATTTTTAATCCAGCCGTGACTTCTCTTGCAACTTGTTCTTCCCTGGCTACCCTTCCTGTAAACCTTGCTTCTACGGAAAAAATGGGTGTAAAAAAAGATATCAGAGATATCGTCCTCCCTTTAGGCGCTACTATGCATATGGATGGAACCTGTCTCTCTTCTATACTTAAAATTTCTTTCTTGTTCGGTATCTTCGGTCAAGATTTTTCCGGTATAGGTACTTACTTTACAGCAGTACTAATTTCAATTCTAGGAGGTGTTGTAATGTCAGGTGTACCAGGTGGTGGTTTAATTGGAGAAATGCTAATATGTAATATTTATGGTTTCCCACCTGAAGCTTTCCCAATAATCGCAGCAATAGGCTTCTTAGTGGATCCACCTGCAACCATGGTTAATGCTTCTGGAGATGCCGTAGCAGCAATGATGGTTGAAAGATTAACAGAGGGAAAAGATTGGTTGAAAAAGAGTTTAAATGAGAGTAAACTTTAAAGTATAAACCATTTATAAATATGGAGGAGTAATGAAATTCACTAAAATGCATGGAGCCGGAAACGACTTTATAATAATTAACAATATTGAAGAAAATATACCTTTAGACAAAATACCAGCTATAGCCAAAAAACTTTGCCATAGAAGGCTGTCTCTAGGCGCAGATGGTTTCATGGTGATAGATAAACCTACAGATTGCGGCGATTTTAGAATGCACTTCTTTAATTCAGACGGCTCACTTGGTGAAATGTGTGGTAACGGTGCAAGATGCATTGCCCGATATGGTTATGAAAATAATTTGGCCGGTGACATTCAGAAAATAGAAACCACCGCCGGTCTTGTAATTGGAAATAGATTAGAAAAGAAATTATATAAGATACAATTGAATAATCCCACAACAATTAATATTTACAGTGATTTAGAGATAGATGGCATCACTTATAAATGTTCTTATGTTGAGCTTGGTACTCCAGGCCTTCCCCATGCAGTAGTCTATTATCCATGTCTTAATGATACACCCGAGGTCGAACTTAGAGACTTGGCCCGCAAAATCAGGTTTCACGAAAGATTTCCAAAGGGTGCAAATGTTAATTTTTATGACATTATTTCCGAAGACTACATTGTTGAAAAAACTTTTGAGAGAGGGGTTGAAGATTTTACTCTTGCCTGTGGCACCGGCTCTGGTTCAGTAGCTTTGATTCTTACTCTTTTAGGAAAAGTCAGCGGAAAAAATGTAACTATTTCTGTGCCAGGTGGAACTCTATATGTAGACGTAGTTTTAAGCAGTGATAAAGTAAATGAGCTTTATTTAACAGGGCCTACAAATATTGTAGCTATTGGAGAAATAATCGACGAAGATTTACAATATTAACAAAACCGCTCTATAATAAATGCTGGGTTGTGAAATTAATTTTCACCTTCACCAGCATTTTTAATACAAAAAGATTGAGCATATGCCCAATCTCAGTTACAATTTCTTGTGTGCAGTTCAAATGTTATCCTAATTTACGATTTATCACACTTTCGCGTTTTTCCGGCTATCTGGGATAAAAATTTATCCCAGATTTTCACCAGATTGCGCCTTTGTGATAAATCGCGGGTTCTGAGTCGAAATCACAAAGATAATGTCTATATAATGGTGTAAATTCAAAAATAAAAAAATGAGCACATAGCTCATGCTTTCAGTTAAAATGTTAATAACAACAAAAACACAAATTGAAAGGAATGAAGAACTATGGCTCAATTAAATTTTACACTAGA